>NZ_VEJQ01000028.1:0-64166 GCF_007680745.1 Pseudomonas sp. DE0010 | reverse complement strand
GTTACGGATTTTTGGGTACCAGCGTTCTTATCGACGAATGTACCTGTGGTACCCGTACCGGTTACCTTGCCTTCGTCACCATCAACGACGCCGACTAGGTCCAGATCGCTCAGTTGCGCAGTGGTGCCACCGTCATAGACCTTGCTGGCCACCTCGGCCTTACCGGTCAGGACCTTGCGATCGATGTTGGCCTTGCCAATTCCAGCAGTGGTGTCGAAGCGGTAGTTGCCTGCCTCTTCGCCGGTGAGGGCAACGCCTGAACCGATCACCGTCTTGCCGGTGCCCGCGTTCTTGTCGACGAATGCGCCCGTGGTGCCGGCGCCCGTCACCTTGCCCTGGTCGCCATCGACCACGCCAACCAGGTTCAGGTCGCTCAACTGGGCAGTGGTGCCACCGTCATAGACCTTATTGGCCACCTCGGCCTTGCCGGTCAGGACCTTGCGATCAATGTTGGCCTTGCCGATTTCCGCCGTGGTATCGAAGCTGTAGTTGCGCGCTTCTTCACCGGTCAGGGCAATGCCGGAACCGATGACGGACTTGTTGCTGCCTGCGTTCTTGTCCACGAACGCGCCGGTGTTGCCGGTGCTGGTGACCTTGCCTTCGTCGCCGTCGACCAGACCTACCAGGTCAAGGTCGCCAAGCGTGGCAGTGGTGCCACCGTCGTACACCTTGTCCGCCACTTCGGCCATGCCGGTCAGCACCTTGCGCGCGATGCTGGCCACGCTGTTGGCGGTGGTATCGAGCAGGGTGTAGTTGCCGGCTTCGTCGCCGCTCAGGCCCATCTCGCTCAGCATCACGGCCTTGTTGCTGCCCGCGTTCTTGTCGGCGAACAGGGCTTTGTCCGAGTGACCCGCGACTTTGCCCTGGTCCGCGGCGATCACGCCTTGCAGCTCGATACCGGTCACCGAGGCATTGCGGCCTCCGTCATAGGTCTTGTCGGCAACGGCCACCTGTCCGACCGTAATGCCCTTTGGCGTAATCGATGCCTGGCCTGTCAGCGCAACGCCGCTCAGGTCCACTTCATAGTTGTTGGCATCGGCGCCGAGCAGTTGCAGCCCGCTCACCTCGACGGTCTTGCCATTGCCCGCATTCTTGTCGCTGAAGGCGCCATTGCCTGAGGCGTGCAGCTGATCACCGTCCACCAGGTTATCGAAGGCCACGTCGGTCACTTCGGCGACTCGCGTGCCATCGTAGACCTTGTCGCTGACCTGCGCTGCGCCATTGCCGCCGTTGGAGAGCGCCAGCTTGCGCTTGTCGATGACGCCGATGTCAGCTGACGCGGTGTCGGACTCCAGTTGATAGCCGTAGACCTTCACCTGGCCATTGGTGGCTTCGCCAATGGCGATGCCCGTGGCACTGACGTTCTTGCCGGCACCTGCCTGTTTGTCGTCATAGACCGCGTTGCCGCCGGGGGCGATGACGAAATCGACCTGGTCGCCATCGATGGCACCGGTGCTGGTGTAGTTGCCAGCCCCCAGGGACGCCTGGTTGTTGCCGTCGTAGGTCTTGCGCACTTCACCGGTCAGGCCGACCTTGACCACGGGCGCCACTTTGTAGATGTGACCATTACCGCTGGCTTGCGCGATGGTGTCGCCGAACTGGGTGTTGTACTGCTTGAAATCCACCGCCAGGCCGTTGCGAATGTCCTGCTGTGGCGACGTGGAGTAGGTCAGCCAGCGCCCGGCACTGTTGGTGCTGAGCAGGGCGTTGGCACCAGCGTTGTTGTAGAAGTTGCGGGCCGCCGCCAGGACGACCGCGTCGCCGCTGCCATTGGCCTGCACACTGCCACCTGTACCGATGACCACATCGCCCACACCGGCCTTGCCGATCACGTGGCCAGTGGCGCTGCTGTTGCGCAGCGCGCCGTCAACGCGCAGCTCACCATTGAGCAAGGTCAGGTTGTTGTTGGCATTGAAGCTGAAACCGCTGCTGTTGACGGTGGTGATGCCCGTGCCGTCGGCGCGGCCGATGGTCAGGTTGCGGATGTTGTCGAGCTTGCCAAGGGTATCGGCGGTGGCAATGCCGTCGGTGCCATCGAGGGCGATATTGGTCGCGGCCAGCCAGGGCTCCAGGGCGATGCTCGCCGTGGAGACGTTCTGCAGGCGGGCCTGGGTGAAGTCGATGTTGGTCGCCCGCAGGGTCAAGGCGCGATCGCCCGTGTCGAGTTTGACGGTGCTGCTGAAGTTGATATTGCCGTCGGTGTGGATCGAGGCGCCGCCGAGCATGGTCAGCGGCGTGGTGAAGTTCACGTCGCCGCTGAGACTGAGCAGGCCGCCCAGGCGTTTTTCACCCGTGGAGCCACCCAACGCGCTGGCGCCCATGGCATCGCCGAAGTACAGGCGACCGCTGCCCAGCGTGACGTCGCCATTGAGGGTGGCGATGCTTTCGGGGTAGCTGGTAGTGCCGAAGGACAGGTACAGGTTGCCGCCATGGGTGTTGATGGGAGTGTCGATGGTCAACGCGCCCCGCCCGCCGTTGTCCGAGTCGCTGGACAGGCGCACGTAGCCGCCCTGGGTGGTCAGCGAGCCGGCGATGGTCAGGCCGTCTGCCCCGAGCAGGGTGATACTGCCGGCACCTGGGCTACCGGAGCCCGCCGAGTTGACGTTGTGTACAGGCAAGGCCGCCACGTCCGGGTTTGCCCCGGTGCCA
Source organism: Pseudomonas sp. DE0010 (assembly GCF_007680745.1). Lineage (NCBI taxonomy): Bacteria > Pseudomonadati > Pseudomonadota > Gammaproteobacteria > Pseudomonadales > Pseudomonadaceae > Pseudomonas > Pseudomonas sp. DE0010. The sequence continues at coordinate 61,517 of NZ_VEJQ01000028.1, read as the reverse complement.
TGCGCGATCAGGTTGGCGACGTTGCTGATGCTGCCGGTACCGGTGCCGCCGGACTGGAAGTACAGGCTGCCGGTGCCGGACACCTCGATGGTGTTGTTGGCATTGTCGAAGCGAATGGCGCTGTTGCTGTTGGAGCGGTTGCCCGCCTCGACCCGCAGGCTGACGTTGTCCTGCATCGTGATGGTGCCATCGCCACCGTTTTGCAACAGGTCGGCGAAGGTGATGATGCCGGTGGCGGTCATCAACACGTTGGCTGCCTGGGCTTCCAGGGTTTTTTCGTAGACGGTGATATCGCCGCTGCCGGCCGACCAGTCACCACTGACCCCGGAACCACCCGAGACGGTGATGTTGGTTGGGTCGAGCAGCAGGTCACCGGTGCGGCCCTGGCTGGCTCGCGCGTCGGTGGCGCCGTCGTAGCGCAAGGTCTGCTTGCCGGAGACTTCAGCCTTGCCACCGTCACCGCCCTGCTCGCCCCCGCGCACGGCAACGCGGCCGGCGAAGCGGTTGTCCTGGTCGGACCAGGCGACGACGGTGCCGCCGTCGCCCTTGACCGTGGCGTTGGCCTGCAGGCGTGATGCCTTGTCCACATCCACCTGTTGCGCATGGCGCACGCTGGCGTCCTGGCCTTGCCAGCCCCCGCCGACCTTGATCGTGCCACCACCCTGCGCGCCGTCGGCAGTGAGCGTGGCCCCTTGCACCGTCACCTTCTCACCGGTCACGACGATGTCGCCGCCTTTGCCCTGCCCCGAGGACACATCGAGGGTGCCGGCCACCTGGGTCAGCCCGCCATCGGTATCGCCATCCAGGACGATGCGCCCGTTACGGGCCACCAGGCTGTGCGCCTCGATCACGCCCGTGTTGTTCACCACGCTGCTGATGGCCGCATCGGCCGAACGGGCGCTAAGGGTGACCCTGCCGCCGTCAGCACTGATGTGCCCATCGTTCTTCACCAGCGCGTCAAGTACGCCGCGCTCGACGTTGACACTGACCAGGCCGTCGCCCTGGAAGTCCAGGCTGACCTTGTCACCGGCAGCCATGACCGTGCTGCCGCCCGGGGTGCTGATCGACCCCGAGTTGCTGACCTGCGGCCCGATAAGGGCAACCATCGAGCCTTGTGCGGCACGGATTTCACCCTGGTTGACCACGGCGCCTGCGTTGGCACCGCCGGTCAGGCGTGCCTTGCCCGCCATGAAGTCGGCATCGGTCATTTGCAGCGACGAGGCCAGCAGGCCGCCAACGTTCACCTGGGCGCCCTTGCCGATCACCACCCCGTTGGGGTTGAGCAGCCAGACTTGCCCGTTGGCGTCGAGCTTGCCGAGAATCTGGCTGGCGTTGCCGCCGCCGACCACCCGGTTCAGGGCGATGCTCTGGGTATTGGGCTGGTCGAAGCGGACCGAGGCATCGGCGCCGATGTCGAAGCTGTTCCACTGGGTGACCATCTTGTCGGAGGTCTGGTGGATATTCATGTGATTGCCGCTTTGGCTGATGCTACCGGTACCGGCGACGATGTCGCCTGCGGTCGGCAATGGCCCTGCACAAGCCAGGCCGCTGCCCAACAGCCCCAGTGCCGCCAGTACGCCGACCACGCCGCCGCGCTTGCCGCGGGCAGTGGATGTTTCGGCAACCGCCACGAAGGCCTGGGCGGTGTCGCTCCAGACCAGGCGGTAGACATGGTTCAACGATGCGCTTTTCATAAGCTGTTCCTCAAAAAGGTATCAGTGCCCGCCGGGGCGATTGTCAGAACGCCACGGAGGCTTGAATCCATGCGCGCCAGTCGCTGGAGCGGCTGTCGGCGTCCAGCCCATTGACGCTACGGCCAGGGTTGTCACCCAGGGTGCGAGCCACCGCCGTACGCAGGGTCCAGCGGTCGAACCAGACGTTCACCCCAGCGCCCACCGCATTGAGGTCGTAGCGGTTGCGCCCGGTCGCGTTGTTCTCCGAGCCCTGCCAGCGGTCCTGGTGCAGCCAGACCCTGCCGGTGTCGAGGAAGCCGAGCGCTTGCACGCGCAGCTGGGGAATGCCGGTGTCGATCATGCGGCGCACTTCGAGGGTGCCCAACCAGCCGTGGTCGCCCGCTGCCTCACCGATGGGGTAGGCGCGCACGCCAGCCGGGCCGCCGAGGAGGAATTTCTCGGCCGAATCCAGGTTCTGGTCGGCCCACTGGGCCGACAAGCCGGCGTACAGGCTCCAGTCACTGCCGGCGCCCAGGTTCTGCAAGCGCGACACACGCAGGTTGACCTTCTCGAAGCGCCCGTCGCTGCCGGCTGTACGGGCATCGGCGAACTCATCGGCGCGGTTGCCGCTCAGGTCCAGCTTGCCCAGGGTCAGGCTCACCCCGGCATCGGTTACACCACCGCTGGCGAAGTCGTCGAAACGGTTGCCGCTCAGCCCAAAGGTGAAGTTATCCAGGCTCCGGTCGCGCAGGTTGCTGCCCAGGGCGCGGTCTTCCAGCGCCTTGTGCTCGTAGCCGGCGGTCACGTACAGGTTTTGCAGGCGCGAGCGGATCAGCGGGTAGCTCAGGCCGATCGATGCGGTACGGGCATTGCCGCGCAGGTCGAGCGAGCGGAACTGCTGCTGATCGACGTCATAGCGCAGGTAGGATGCACCGACCTGCAGGCGCAGGCCCGACGGCGTCAAGGGCAAGCTGTAGCTGGCGCCGAAGATGTCGCTGCCGGTGGTCTTGCTGGCCCCGAGTGTGAGTTGATCGCCAATGCCCAGCGGGTCGTTGAGGCTCACCTGGGCGTTGAGGCGGGCAGTGCCCGTGCTGCGGTTGCCGTAGTTGTCGGCCGAAACGCCACCGCTGACCAGTTGCCCGGCCTTGGCATCGACCAGCAGGCGGCTGGTGCCTGGCTGGGTACCACGCTCCAGCGCCGAACGGGCGCTGACGCCTGGCTGATCGTTGATCAGCAGCAGGGCCCGCTCCAGGTCTTCGGCGCGCAGCACTTCGCCTTCGGGCAATGCCGAAGCGGCGATGGCCCGCAGGCGTTCAGGGTTGCTGCGGGTGGTGCCACCTACCTCGATTCGCTGCTTGCCCGATTCCAGCCGTCCTTGCATCAAGGCGATTTCCAGCACGCCGTCGGTCAGGTCCTGGCGCGGCAGGTAGGCACGCGCCAGCACGTAGCCGCGACCGCGCAGGTAGCGGGTCAGGGCATCGGCGATCTGCTGCAGGCCGGCGTGGTCCAGGGTCTTGCCAAGCACCGGCTTGACCCGCGCTTGCAGGTCTTCTTTCTGGGCCAGGGCGATATCGCCGCTAAAGCGCACGGCTGTCAGGGTCACGCGCAATGCCGAATCGGCGATCTGGCGGGTTTCGGTGGGCAATTCGAAGGCCGGTGGCGGCTCGGTGGACTGTGGCTCGGCAGGTACGGTCTGCTGGTACTCGTTGAGCAACTGGCCCGCGTTAGGCAGGGTCGCGGCACAGACGTAAGGGGCGCACGCCGTGCTCGCCATGATCAGGGACCAGCGCACCAGTGGCCAGCCGGATCGCACGGACGTCGGGAAGGAACTTTGCATCGAGGAACTCACTCCATGAAAACCAGAGGATCATCCGCACCTGCGCAGGCTGACCGGATGAGTAACCCCGAGAGTGTTCCCGTTTCCCAACTGTCGCACTTTTGCCAGAACACCCGAAACCTTTGCCAGACCGGATGCCCTCAACATTTCGTTTAACCAGGAGCGCCGGTCAGTGCTTCCAGCGCACCGTCACCCCTGCCGTGCGCTGCTGCCCCGGCAAAGCGGCATAGTCCCCCGCGCCCAACTGCGCCGAGATGGCCGTGACATACTCGGTATCGAAGGCATTGCGCAGCCAGCCAGTCACCTCCCAGCCCGTCCTGACCTGGCGTAGCCCCAGGCGCAGGTCGGCCAGGCCGTAGCTGTCGATCTGGCTGCCCTGCCCACCTTCAAGGCTGCCCTGGTAGCCGCTACGCCAGCTGTAGTCCACACCAGCGAAGGCCTCCAGGCCTTGCCCGAGCGGTACGCGCTGCTCGACGCCCGCCGACGCACTCCACGGCGGCGCATTGAACAGCCGCTGACCGCTCAGGTCACACTGGCTTGCCAACTGTCCGGTACTGCATGGCCCATTTTTGAAGTCGCGGTAGCGGGCATCGCTTAAGGCCAAGGCCAGGTGTAGGTCCAGATGGTCAGTGGGTCGCACCAGCGCCTGGACCTCGATGCCGCGCAGGCGCACCTTGGGCACGTTGATCAGGTTGTCGCGCAACGGAGGTGAATACAGATCGACCGGCGGGCTGGTCGTCAGCGCCTGGTAGTTGCGCACCTCGGTCTGGTACAGCGCCAGCCCCAGCTCAAGGCGACTCTGCCAGAAACGGCTACGCAGCCCGGCTTCCCAGCTGGAGGCCCGCTCACTGTCGTAGCGAGGCGGCACGCGCCCGCTGATCACGTCCAGGTTGAAACCACCGGCCTTGAAGCCGCTGCTCCACCCCACATACAGGTCGTTGTGGGCGTCGAGCGCGTAGTCGAGCAGCACGCGCCCGGTCAACGCTTCGTCGCTGCGGGCCTCCTTGCGCTGGTAATCGGAGCCCAGCGCGACGCCCCGCAGCAACTGCCCGCCGGTGCGTGACACCAGGTCGGTGCCCAGCGGCGACAACCCTTCTACCTGACGTTCGATGCTGGCCTGCTTGCGCTCGCGGCTGTAGCGCGCGCCGTAGGTCACCTTCAGCCGTTCGCTGGCCTGCCAGTCCAGTTCACCGAACACCGCCTGGGCCTGTGCTTGCTGTCGCGCCTGGCCACGCTGCCAGGCGCCGTCGAGCAGCGACGCTGGCACTTGCCGCGGGGTTAGCCTGAGCAAGCGCGCTTCGGGCCGGTCACCGATGAAGAAGGCCGCTGCGTCCGGGCCGAAACCCACATCCAGCCCACGGTCGAAACGCTGGTCCAGGTAATAGGCGCCCACTCGGTATGCCAAGGCATCGGTGAGCTGCGCGTCGAAGCGCACTTCCTGGCTGAATTGGCGGTGCTTGAGGGCCAGATCGGTGGTAGCGATGGCCAGGCCCAGGTTGTCGCCATCCTGCCGGGCCGCATAGCGCCAGTCCCGGTAACCGGTGATGCTGGTGAGCGTGGCACGCTCGCCCAGCGTGCGCGACGCCACGAATGTGAGGCCGTGCTGCTCGGAATGCTGGGTGCCTGGCTGATCCTGATCGATGCGGCGCCTGGCCGGATCGGCTGGCAGCAGCGGGTACTTCATGAAGGCCGCCCGTTGTCGGGTTTGCGCGCTGTAATGGGAGGCCGGCAGTACGGCGGCGCGTTGGTCGGCCTGCACGGTGTCGAGCATCAGGCGCAGGGACGTGGCGTCGTCCGGCAGCACCTGGAGTTGCCCGCGTGCGCCTTGGCGATCCTGGTCGTTGTAGCGCCTGGCGTCGCGCACATTGTCGATGTCGCCGTCGGCGCGCACGTCAAAGGCACTCAGGCTGCCGGCCACTCGGTCGCTCACAGGGCCGGAGGCGGCCGCGCGGGCTTCGCGCTGGCCCCGTTCGCCCAGGCCCAGTTCGGCCTGGGCCGCCGGTTGCCAGGTTGGCGCGAAGGTGTGCAGGTGGATCGAACCGGCCGTGCTGCCACGTCCCCCGGCCGTGCCTTCGGGACCACGTTGCACATCGATGCGTTCGAGGTCGGTGAAGTCGGTCAGGCTCATACCCGCCCGGCCCAGATACACCTCGTCGAGGTAGACGCCGACACTGCCTTCCAGGCCATCGTTGAAACCACTGGCGCCCAGGCCCCGCAGCCCGTAGCTGGCATAGCGGAGGTTGGGGTCGGAAACCAGCAACGACGGCACGCGTCCGGCTAACGTGGCGGGGCTGTGCACCTCGGCGGCTTCCAGCGCGCGGGCGGCGAAGGTGGTGAGGTTGGGCGGTACGGTGCGCTCGTCCGCTGCTGGCGCCTGGACCATGACGCTGTCGAGCGCAACGCCGTCGGCTGCAGCGCACGCGTCGAACGCTGCCAGCAGCACGACGCAGGGCCAGGTGTGCGGGCGGTACGCGCTCATGAACGCTGGGCCCGGCCGCCCAGCAGCCTGTCGAGGGTGGCAAGGATGTCGCGGCTATCGGCCGGCTTGAGCAGTGCCGCATCGAACTCCAGCCCAGCCGTGGCGCAGCCTGGCCGTGGTGGCGCAGCGGAGTACAGCACCACGGGCAACGACGGCCAGCCCTGGCGGATGTGGGCCAGCAACTGCCAGCCGTCCATGTTGGGCATCATCTGGTCGCACATCACCACGTCCACCGCATCGTCGTGCAGCGCCTGCACGGCCTGCACGCCATCGGCCGCGGTGGTGACATCGAAGCCGTAACCGGTCAACAGGTCGTTCAGGGACGCCAGGCCCTCGGGTTGATCATCGACCAGCAACACTCGGCCGACGTGCTCGGGCATGGGGGCATGCCCCTCGATGAAGGCCAAGTCCAGCGCCTGCTCGTCGCCGATGGCCAGCGACAACTCGAAACTGAAACAACTGCCCTGGGCCGGCTGGCTCTGCACATGCAAGGTGCTGCCCATGGCCTGCAGCAACTGGGTGACGATCGACAGCCCCAGCCCGCTGCCCGTGGCCGGCTGCGCATTGCTGCCGCGACGAAACGGCAGCAGGACCTGATCCAGCTCGGCGCCTGCGATACCCATGCCGGTGTCGCGAACCTCGAAACGCAACCTGACCTGCCCGTCGTCCATGCCGAGGTTTTCCACGGACAGGCTGATCAGCCCGTGCGCGGTGAATTTGGCCGCATTACCCAGCAGGTTCAGCACCACCTGACGCAGCCGGCGGAAATCGGCCGTGACGACGACGGGCAAGGGCGAAGGCAGGTGGTACTCGAACCGATTATGGTGACGCTGCGCCAGGTCGGCGCCTTCGGTCGCCAACTCCTGGATGAAGGCATAGACGTAGCCCGGCACCGGCTCGATCTGCACCTGCCTGAAACTGTCGCGGGAGAATTCGATCAGCTCGTCGATCAGTGCCAATTGCTGACGCGCCTGGCGCTCGATGCGCTGGGCGTGGGCGCCTTCGGGGCTGTCCTGCAATGCCTTGGCATGGTCCAAAATGCCCACCAGTGGCGAGCGCAGGTCATGGCTGATACGCGCCAGCAGGCTGCTGCGGTCCAGCAAGGCGGTGTGCAGCTCTTTGGTACGCAGGGCGACGGTCTGTTCCAGGCGTTCGTTCTCGGCCTGCTGCGCTTTGTACAGGGCACGCCGGGCGGTGCGTTCGCGCTGACGGCTGCTTCTGACCACCATGATCAACGAGCACGTCAGGAAGAACACGCCCCCCAGGCTTGAGGACAGGCTGTAGAAGGTGCTGCGTTCCTGCCAGGGCAGGTCTTCAAGACGCAGCACATAACGGGCCAGGCACTGCGCCGCCAGCGACCCCACCACTACCCAGGCCAGCCAGTTGTAGTTCAGACGCTTCCACCACCCCCAGCAGAACGCGACGATCACCACCGGGTACATCAGTTTCAGCAACCAGTAGACGACCGCGCGACCGGCGACGGCGTCCACCACCATTCCGTACAGCCAGGCTGCGACGTAACCGAACAGCAGCAGGCTGAACAGCGCCCCCACCCACCGGGACAGTTCGCGGACGCGTAGCAGTTCGCGCAAATAGGCCAGAAAGGCCATGAACGACACCGCAGCCAACACGCTCGTCAGCGCGCTGGACCAGGACAAGGCTTGCGGCCAATACAGCAGGTAACCGCTGATCAGGCAGGCCAAGCCTGCATAGCTGCCTACTGCCACCGCGTGCAGCAGCAACAGGCGTGACCGGAAGATCCAGCTGACCAGCAAGCTGAACGGCACTACCAGCAGGACGATGCCCAAGGCGATGCCGTCATGGAAATAGGTACGCTCGCGGTCTTTGTGCAACGCCGCATCGGTCCAGACATGGGGGTTGAGCAGCAAGGCGTTGGTACTGCTGACCCGCGCCAGCACCGTCTTGCCCTCCCGCGGTTCGAGCGTTATGGGAAACGCCGGCTGGCGCTCCTTGGCCGCCCAGCGCTCCAGCGGGTAGTCACTGCCGCCAACCAGCGTCTGCCAGCCCGAGAGCGCCGGCACGAAGACTTGCAGGTTTTCCAGCCGGGGCTCGCCCAACGTCAGCCAGCACTGCACGCGGTTCGCCGACGGGTTGACCACCGGCAGGCGCAGCCAAATGGCCGAGCGCGTCGGCACCTGCGGAACCACTTGGTTCAAAGAGCCGAAGCGCTGCGGTGCCAGGGCGGCCACCTGCTCGACAGACAGCAGGCCGTGCGGGTCTTCCAACGCCCCTGCCCCGCTCGCCAGGTGTTGTTGCGCCACCTCGCACGGCCCGGCAAATGTCCACGCGCTGATGAACCACAACACCAGCAGGTGCCAGCGCACACGCTTCATTCGGTGGATGTTCGAGTGGCAGCCTGGTTGCGAAACTCCCGAGGCGTCATGCCGCTGTATTCACGAAACGCCGTGGCGAAGTTGCCGGCGGCGCTGAAGCCCACATGGGCGGCGATGTCCTGCACGCTCATGTCGCTGGTGGCCAGCAACGCCTGCCCCGCCCGCAGGCGGGCGCCGCGCGCGAAGGCGAAGACCGTGGTGTTCAAATGCTGGCGAAACAGCAAGGACAAGCGCTTGCTATTGGTGCCCACCGCCTCGGCCAGGGCATCGAGTGACGGCAGTGCGTCCAGGTGCTCGTCGATAAATCGCATGGCCGCGCGCAGCACGAGCTGATCGCTGTCCACGGCGTCGCCGCCTGTACCGGCATCGGCACCGGTCTGGCGCCAGGTCAGTTGCAGGTGAATGCGAATCCGGGCGATGACTTCGGCGGGCTGGTAGGGCTTGACCACATAGTCCACCCCACCCAGGCTCAGGCCTTCTAGCCGGTGCTCCAGCTGGCTGGCAGAGGTGAGAAAGATGATGGGTACATCGCGGGTCACCGGCGACTCGCGCAGCAGCCGACTAACCGAGAACCCGTTCATTCTGGGCATGTGCACGTCCAGCACGATCAGGTCGGGCCGCAGCGCCAGGGCCCGCTGAAAACCTTGATGCGGTTCATGGCACACCGACAGCTTCCAGGGTTGCGTGCTGAGCTGGGCCAGCAGCGGGCGCAGGTCTTCGGGGGAATCGTCGATCAACAATAGGTGTGGCTTACGTGCCACTTTCAAGCCCTCGGGCATTGTTGTTATCCCATGTAATCATTCACTTCACCCGTGTCAGGCACGCGCTGGCTTGGGCTTGTAGGGTGCGGCGCAGAGCGGGTAATACGGGTGCAGGCGCTGGAAGAGAGGCTCTGACTGGCGTGCGAAACCGAACCGGTGCGCTGCGACGGGGCGCAGTATGATCAAAATTTGTGCTGTGGACAACGCGTGAACATGCTCGGCGGTACCCTGCTTGTAAGCGCAGCGCAGTGTTGCTAGTGTCGGGCAATGCTCATCTACCGCTCGACCCCGACAACCACCACCACGACCGCCCCTGGCGGAGCGTGCGAGGTGTCGTGAGCACATAGCGAACAGACTTCAAAGGCCCGCCAGTGATGGACAGGGCCTTTTTTGTGCCCTTGCTTCGCTGGCCTCATGCAAGGAAACGCACGAATGTACGCGCTAGTGATTCTGGATATTCAAGTTGGGTTGGTGCATGGCCAGGAAACGCCATGGCGTTGCGAAGCCCTGTTGGAAACCATCAATGAACTGATGGACAAGGCGCGCAGTGCTGGCGCGCCGATCTTTCTCGCCCGCCATGTAGGGCCCGCTGGCTCGCCGATTGCGCCGGACAGTGCATTGACGCAACTTGCGCCGGAGCTGCGGCTTGCGGGTGGCGAGGTGGTGTTCGAGAAGCACCGGCCCAATGCGTTTACGCGGACGGGCCTGGCTGACGATTTGCGGGCACTTGGAGCGACCGGGGTGGTGATTACCGGGATGAAGACCCAGTACTGTGTGGACAGTACCTGCAGGGCCGCTCGGGATCTTGGGTTCGAGGCGGTGCTGGTTGCGGATGGGCACAGTTGTACGGATACCGCGCAGATGCGGGCTGAGCAGATTGTGGCGCATCACAATGCGACGCTTGAGGGGGCGTTTTGTGAGGTGGTATTGGGGCGAGATTGGACTTTCAGGTGATTAGTACGGTGATGCCTGCATGGGCGGGCGTTACGAGAGAGCGCGTATCGTGTCGAAAGAGGCCTGGCCTCGCGCCCTGTTGGCTGTGGAAGCAGGCAAGCCGATTACATCTGATCTAGGAAAGCGCGAATCGGTGACCGTCTGGATCAATGAATACGTAGCTCGCGGCCTATATCATCAGCCCCGAGTACGATCCAACGTGATGGTTGATGTGCGAATGTCTGATCGCTACAGCACGCCGTTGATATCTAACTCGAGCCCGAACCACGGGACAATGCTGAATCTGATTCTGGACAAATAATGAGCATGGACAAAGCGCAACTGTTGTTGAATCAGGCAGGCAGCCTGGTGAGGGAGACAGAAGCCAAGCTCGCAGCAAGCGGTGAGCTTTTCAATATCTTCTCCATCACCCGAATCGAGCGGGCCGAGGTCAATACCCATTCTGCGATGATTGCAGAACTCTTGAACCCCAAGGGCCGCCACGGTCAGGGTGAATGCTTTCTAGAACTGTTCCTGGCGACAATGGGCTTCGACTACGAAGGCAGCATCAGCGATGCCAAGGTCAATAAAGAGCAGTTTTTTGCGGGCTACGGCCGTGTCGACGTGGTGATCCACCTGCGGGACCACCTCATCCTGATAGAAAACAAGATCGACGCCCCTGACGGCAACCAGCAACTCAAGCGCTATAACGACATTGGCGAGGTCTCACGCAAGCCGTGGCAGTTGTGGTACCTGACGACGAAAGGCACGCAAGCGCACGCAAACAGTCACTGCGGCGTGAGTTACCGCCAACTGTCCTACCAGGAGCACATCCTCGGCTGGCTTGAGCAGTGCATCAGCATCTCGACCGCAACGCCGGCGCTTCAGCACGCGTTGCTCCAGTACAAGCATCTGGTCCAGAAAATCACCGGGCAAACCATGACGCATACAACACGACATGCACTGATCGAACTTCTCATTGCCGGCGACAATTTGCAGGCTGCCGAAGCCATTGCCCAGGCACTGCCCCATGCGAAGGGGACGGTGTTGTTTGGCTTCTTCAATGCAGTACGACATGGGTTGTCGGCACAGTGCACACCGGTGTCAGCGCCGCCTGGCTTTTCTGGGCATGACTGCAGCGAGGAGAATTGCCGCAAATGGTTCTATCCCAAGGCTTCGAGATTGAAGCACGTGGGGCAGTTTTTCGACATTGGCGTCGATGGCATGCTGCTTAGAATTGAGGTTGCGTCTGAGGCGCTGCACTACGGGGTGGTGCGGATCACGGGCGGGAAGATGGCGAGCGAGGGTGAGTTATCTGGGCAGACGCTTTCATTGCCTTCAGCTTTGATGTGGAGGAATTGGAATGCGTTTAAATGGTATTCCTGCCTGTATCAGGACAATGTTGCTAGCGGCATGGAGGGTTTGTCTGATGCTGGGCCGTTGGTCATGGAGGTGCTGCGTGTGGTGGATTTGATCAGATCGGGCGAGGTGGACCGGTCTGGACTGCAGCTCGAAGGTGCATTGAGCTGAATCGCTGTCGGAGTTTGATAGACCCGTTAGATCGTTGGGGCCGGTCCGACGCCCCGGCAAGGCCGCTCCGGTGGTCGTGTGATGCCCTGGAGTGACGGGATAGGCTGCTAGGCCGTTCTGAGTGAACAGCGTGGTGCACTGAGGCGGCTTTTGCGGGGGTTCCAGAGATTTTAGTGGCCTTCGCTGGAATCTGAAGTGGTGCGGAGACAGGAATCGAACCAAACACCTAAAGCCCATGTAATTCGGCAAATTAACCGCAAAAAGCGCTATCCATATACCTAAACGTATACCTAAACCCAAATGTACCACCCGGCACCTTGAAAATGACAGCCCACCCGCCCGCCAACTCACCACGGGCCATATCAACACCTCGCCCTTGATGAACGCCCCACCACAGCGTCATACCAGCAGATCCTCCTGCTTTCTTGCGCCGCCTACAGCGGTGAAGCGTTGCTTCGCTACGAAGAATCTCGACACCCAGGGCGTTATGTGCGGCTTGAATCATTACCGATCAGCTAAATTTAAACTAAATAAAACGGATCAACTCACACCCAACCTTCGAACTAACACCTATTGCAAGGCCCACCTCAGCCTCTTCAACAACGATTGCCTTCGATACATCATCTCCATTTAAGCGCACGCTTTGCACGCTCACCAACATCGCTACCCCATCACCATACACATATAGAGGATCATTAACAGAAATTTCTGCATTGGAAATTTTTGCGACCACAATCCCTCTACTAAACTTTTCTGATATCACCCCCACCACTTGAACTCTACCTATCTCTTTCGCTCGACGCAAAGTATCATGCTGAACAAAATCCACTATACTCTGACACATCGCCTCAAAAAAATGACTGATCTCTATTAGAACATCCGCACCAAGAACATCATCAACTTCTCCATGGGCGGCTTCATTTCTATATTCGACAATTTGTTTAAGCTCACTGGCCGCTGTCTCTGAAAGACGAGACTGGTCAGCAAAAAAGCTCTTCATAGCAGAGTGAGCATTTATCCAACCTTCAATTCCACTCAAACCACAATGACTGAACAAACGTTGCAACTCAGGCATTCTCAGGTTTTGCTCAGCTCGTATTAATGCCTCGGGCTGAAGTTGATATCCCGCCCGTCCCGCCAACGCATCACCAGCTGCACTTAATACACTATCGATATCAAGCGCTTGATAACGCTGCTTATCTTGGTCTAACAAAATCTGACCAATACCTCGCGTATACTTCGCTTTGAAATCGGTTCCAAGATCGCTAAAGCTATAGGAGCCCGATAGAAATACCAAGTACTCTCGCAGCACTTGTAAAACAAATGACTCATACAGGGCATAAATCCTGGTGACTGCCGAGCAATGGTCTATTACTTTCCAATTAGTTGCATCCGGAGCATAGCTCAGCATCTCATCGACATTAAAACATTTTTCCGCCTCAGCCTTGCACACGAAACTCATCGCGCCTATTTTTTGGCGCATCATATTTGAGAAAGATATATGTTTTCGTACAGCACCAATCGCCTCAACACATCGTTCAAGCAGCGCTGTATGCATCAGACTAACGCCTCTTCGATCATTTCAGAGAACAAACGAATTCGAGTCAAAATATCTTCTTTCGTATTGCCTCGCCCGGTAAACGTACCGGCCTCATGCGCTTCAAACATTCTCTTTGTTGCGTCTACGATCTCAGCAGCCTTAGCTCGCACAAGATGTGCTCTTGGCAAGAAGGAAGACATTCCTACCATAACAGCATCGTAGTACGCTTTTTGCGGCTTCTTAGCCCATGCGCCAGTTCCGGCATCGTAAGGTCTAAAAAGCAGATCACCGTAAATATCGGAGGCCAGATCTAGGGTATCGATAAACTCACGCTCAAGTATTTCGATATCTTGCTCTGTAAAATCGGCCGCCTTACGCATATATAGATCTAGAAAACCTTGCATACCGTTACTATAATGCGCAGCATGCCTTAGAGCGAAGAACCGAAGAACCATCTCCACATCCTCCATCTTGGCATAGATCACTAAATCCAATAGCCCTGGAGTTTCATCTATCTCATTTTCAACATATTGCGGTATTCCCCATGCCTCACGAAATGCCGACCGACGAGAAAGCCTATCAATTAACTTATTGAGACGACCTCGGTACAGCGCATTCCGGATTTCTTGGCGTGTCAACTCAACACCCCCAGTATTCAAGCGCTCAAACACAGTCTCTCGTAGACTCGATGCTTCATCCTCATCCGTGGTGGATTCTTTAAGCAAAACGATAGAAGTGATAGATCGCCGATCTAGACCCGCCTGAATCTTTTCTGGAAGTGTTTGATAGCTCCGACCATTGATCTCTGGCCACTGAGTCAAACCGGTAAGCTCAAACTTACCTGCGTAAAACTCTCTCAGTGCCGTGATACGTTGCTGCCCGTCCATCACCTCGTAGGAATTGTATTCTTTCTCATAGAGGAATACCGGAGGGACTGGAATGTTCATTATAAATGATTCAATCAGAAGGCTCTGTTTCTCAACTGACCAGCGAGGCCGCCGCTGGTAAAATGGTCGAAGATCCATGTAGCTATCTTGCTTCAGCAAAGAGACGAAACCAGGCAACTTCTCACGGTTGGTTTCAATGACAATGCGTCCCTCGCCTCGCGCGTAGCGTTCATTGATTTCAGCATCAGTGGACCGAGCAGCCTTCACCTTAGGCTGTTTGACCCACAGAATCTCCTCGCTTGGTGAAAGTGACATCCGCTATCTCCTCATTTTTAAGTAGCTAACCAGCGTTAGCTCAATCTTTCTTGCTTAATTTTGCCTGAACACCAGCACACAAGCCCAGCACAAATCAATGTCCTCGTCATAGCATGGGGGATCGGGCAAATCCGGTGGCAGTGAGGCTTCATCAGCTCGTCGCGGGGAGAGGATTCAGCGGAGCCGACTTCTCAGATTCAAAGAGGCGTTCTACCGTGTCGTTTGGCGCAACGTAGAGCCAATGGAGCGCATCATGATTGGTGGCCTTTTCCGAACCGATCAGCCTACGCTGCAAGTTACCCGACACTTGCAGCCACCAGTTCCGCGATACCCCGTCGCACGGCGCAGATGTTGTCATCCATGGTCGCCAACGCGCCATTGACGTTACCTATTACTGCATACGATCCGCGCTCGCCAACCCACTTGGCCAGTTCCTCCACTGAGGCCCTAAGCGCGTCTTGGTTGTGACTGAGGCGTTCAAGCACCTCGGCCACGGTCCGTAGCTCTTTCATCGATGCCTCTCCCTTAGGTTGTCGAAGAACCATAGTCGGTCGGTAGCGTCTGGCAAATGCTCTAGGAGTCTCCGTCTCGGAGGTACCTTTGCCGCTAGGACGTGGTGATCTCCACCATTCCTTATCCGTGGTGGTGGCCCTGGTTCCCGCTTACACAAGGTGCGCCACGGATTTGTGCCGCGCCACCTTGGCCGCCATCTTCGCAGACCCGACATGTCATATTTTGGCAGGTTCTGGACCACCCGTTTTTCCCTTGACGAGCATTCGCGGAATTTCTTGACGACGCCCGCTCCAACTGGCCTACCAAAGTCAGCGCCAGCTCTAGCACAGCAAGGCTTACAGCCGAACCTGCTTGAGCGCCAGCGACGCAATCCGTCAAGAGTGGTCAAGAACCCCGTCAAGGACTGTCAAGGGCGAGAATAGGGTGAGAGCCATTCTGGACAGACACTCGACGGAGACCCAACGGCACATGCGCGCAGCCGCGGACCTACGCGCCTCCCGACCCACCTAGCCTCCTGCTGGCGCCCTGAATCCGTCCAGAGCCTGTCCAGAATTCGGGCTTCGGCATTAGACGGGACTGTCCTCGCCAACCCATCACGCATAGGCCCAGGCCAAGCCCGGCAAGTGATCCAGCGCAGGGAGCCACCGCTTACCGTCTAGTAGGGTCTAGTGCTGGTCTAGTTTCACCAGGCGATTCTGGACGAGCGTGCGGCCGAGCAGACCACCACCAGATCGGCAGCCTATTCATCACGCGCCATAGCGCCAGCATCATAGCGCAACACCAGCTACGATCCGTCCAAAGCTGTCCAGAATCCGTCAGAGGTCTGTCAGGGGTATGAGACGGCCAGGGCCTCGACTTTGACGGCCTCCAGCACCGGCCAGACCTCAGACGCCCGGACGCAAGGGCCACTGCTATCTGCCTGGCCCGTGATCCGTCAAAGCTTGTTCAAAGTAGCGCCCAGCACCACCAGCAATGTGAGACGGCGCCGACTCCAAGGTTTTGTCGGCACGGCCAGGTGCCCGGCCTCGGGCGTCCAGGCAATGCGGGTTTCGTCTCATGCCTGTCTCACATTCGGTAAAGGCTGGGTAAAGCAAGCCAGCACTCTGGGCACTCCCCTATGCAGGGCCGCCCATAGTGAGGTACAAATAGAGACAGATGGCCATTGACATGGTATGCCCCATGGCAATAATCAGCGTCCCTGTTGATAGCCAACCCGGGTGTCCCCATATCCTGGGGGTGACCACTCAGCCCAAAGGAGGTGCTCATGGCTTACTCAGCGCTAGCCGTAGCGAATGCCTTCATAGAGCAAGGCTTACGCGGGAATATCCCCAGATTGACCCCGATGAAGCTTCAAAAGCTCCTGTTCTTCGCCCAGTCTTGGCATTTGCGCAAGAATGGTCCAAATGCGCCGCTTTTCGATGACAATTTCGCTCGTTGGAAGTATGGCCCGGTGATTCCTTCGCTTTACCATGAGCTGAAGACTTATGGTTCGAGCCCCATCACCTCTATGTTAAGAAACGTGGAAAACGATGATGAGGGTGGCTTCGTACTGGTCACGCCATCGATCCCTGCATCAGACGCCAACGCTCATGAGCTGATTGACGCAATCATCACAAAATACGGTCGTCTCACTGGCTCACAGCTCTCCTTCCTAACCCACGAGGATGGCACTGCATGGCAGTTGGGATTGGAAGACGGCGAGGCTAATGGCTCCGTGATTACTTGGGAACAGATGGCCAGCCATATCCACCCGCCGAGCCGTATGCGTGGCTGAGAAGGCTGACAGCGGCCTGTCAAGCCTTGATCTTTCGGATATTCCCTCTGATCCAAGCGGGGTAGACGAACAGCCTGTGAACGAAAACCCTTCACGGGTCAAAGACGATGAGCGACGGGAGCACGTCAAGTCACTGGCCTCAGATCGCGCTCTACGCGAATCTTATGCCGACAAGGCGTGCTACATCGTGGTCGGTTGCCTGTGGGGATGGGCGATTTTCCTTCTATTCGCAGGCTGGACCAAGTTTCACGACAAGCCCGTTTTTTCTGATCAGACAATTGCAGTGGTGACCACTGGGGTCACTCTGAACATTTTCGCCGCCCTCCTGACAGTGATCCGCGGCTTGTTCCCCTCCCAAGCCAAACCATCCTCGGCCAAGAAGTCTAAGGGAAAGGGCAAGCGCGGCAAACGTTGATCTCCTCTTTGATTGTTTCCCGTGCGCATCGCAGTAGAGATTCCTCCGCCTTGCTGATCCCTACACAGTGCGTCGCTTTCGACAAGGTAGGGACCTGAGAAAATCTGAGGTTTGATCAATTGCCGCTGGGCAGCAAGCATTGTGGTTATCATGTGGTCAGTCACTGAGGCATGGTGGTCATCAGAAGCCGCAATACCGTGGAAACCAGAGTGGAAACCTGGGTGTGGAAACCATAACTTTTGATAACAGGCAGGCCGCCCAGGTTCGCACAAAAGGTTCGCGCATAGGGGTTGCGAACCTTTATCGCGAACCACTGGTGCGAACTGACTGCCCTTGCGACATGATCGACTTGAGCAGGCGTTTGCATCGGATTTGACTTGCAGGACAGGCAGTTATGAGTGGGGCAGCGTTGAAAGCGGTGGACGATAATCGGGATGCCCCTCGGTGCGCTCACCACGGGCTGAGGCCCAAAAAAATTTTGCGTAATGTTTGTAGACGTTGGCGGATTCCGATAAGTCGTACGCCATGCCATTCACCACACTCAACAGTAAACGTAGGATCTCGAGATTATCTTGATAAAATGCTTCAATCTGGTCATCAGTCGGCCAGGCACGCATTTCATCGTCTTTTTCTCGTCCTGAGGCATCCAATTCTGCCACTGATACAGGAACACCTGGCAACTGCCGGTGCGCCAAATGCTCGTGACGTAGGCGCTTCAGCTTCTCTAGGACCTCAAAGGCAGTACCACCCTGGCTGTATTTTCTGATCAATTTCAGTACTTGATTACGTCTAGAGGTTAGCTCTTCCCTCATACGGTCTGGGACAAACATGGATCTAAGGCCTAGGCGTCGCGCCCTGTACTGAACTAGGGCTTCAAAGAACGCCTTATCACCCAAATGGTGCGCAATCACGCTCATCCTCACGGCCCTATCGTCCTTATCCCACAGACGCGTAAGCGCTAGGATTAGCTCACGCCGCAGAGACATACGGATGATCTGAAAGGCATGGGACGCATATGAAGTACCTATACGGCTATGAAGGTCGGTGTCATATGCCGCAGGCCGCCATGTCTCATGGAACATAACTGCCAAATCGACCTCCTGCCGGGCCGTATCGACGATGCTCTTCAATCGCTCGATCTTTTGCTGGCTATCTTCCATTTGCTTCGTCTGCGAGTCAGTTTGGTCTGAGTGTAATGTGTGGGGACGAGAGAGGATCTGCAAGTTGGCGAACCACCGACGCAAACTCGCCCGGTACGCGCACCCGGCTGCGTATTTCGGGGGATCACGCACTCCACCTGCGTGAGGATCGTGCTTGAAGCACTGCGCGAAACAGGGCCGGCACTGCCTGCTGGAGCTTCCTATCTCGTGGATACCAGCTGATCTGTTCCGCGCCGGCGACACGGCCAGACGTTGACAAATGTTGACATGAGAAAGGCCAACGCCGGAGCAAAGCCGTCGCCCTGTTAGCAAATGTTAGTGCCTGACCGGGGCTGGCCAGCCTGCCTAGATCTAACCCATGACGTTGAGCTTCACGTAGGTAACTCACTGGCTATTTGTACTGTCCCAGAATCCTGTTGGCCATCAGCTCTAGGTCAGCGATTTCGACGCTATTCAGTACGATATTCACTGCGTACTCATCCGCCATTACATAGTGGAGTTTGACTTTGTTGTTCTTGCAAATGAGTTCAAAGGAGATTGATGAATCACTGAAGCTGCGAATTCTACCTAGCTCTCCACTTTTAACGACAGAGTTAGGACACCTGCCTGTGGAGATGATCTCTTGACTCGCGGACCTAGCCTTTTTGACCACATCTTGCAGCTTCTCTGCATCTGCCTTATCAAGTTGCCGCATCAGAACATCGTCACTTTCATCGCTTTTGTACATCCCCCAGGTGATTTCAGTTCCGGTCGTACTAACTGTGACCGAAGGCAGCGCTGGGTTTAAGCCCTTCACAGTAACCTCTCGCGTGAGCGCTGAGGCTGCTTGGGAAACCAGAATCGCAGAAAGTACGCTGAGCGCAATTTTTCTCATTTTTGTCATCCGTATTTTTTTCAGTCTAGGAATTTTGCCATCAATCAGACCAGACGTTTTGGTCTGTCTCGCGCCACAAAACGGTGAGGTCGCATTTCGTGGCGCGGGAACAGTCACAGGCAGCTCTTCGTCGACTCCAGCGCCGTTGCTCTACCAGCGCCAAAATCCATGTACCAGCGCTGATAGAACTTCACATCGCTGCCGCTGGCGGACTTGGTGATCTGCAAAATCTCGTTGGTGCCCATATCGTCACCACTGAGCAGGCGGTAACCGCTTTCGGTTTCAGCCAACGTAGCCCCTGGGCGACTCTCTTGCCACTGAGGGAAGACGCACAGAGCATATGCCTTGGGCTGCTTGGCTGTCTGAGCAGAATAGGTCGGGCCCTTCTGAATCAGTTCACCGGGTGAATAACAGCCCGCGACACTTAGGGCAAGAGTTGCGATTATGGCTAGGCCGGTAGAGCGCATGGTTCAGTCATCCGTTACTCAAGAAACGGAAAAGCTAACATGCGCCCGACCAAAGCCCAATCAGTGACGACGCTCTCCGAGCATCTCGGCGCCAGCGGCAACAGCGAACGAATGCCGCCAGCTCTCCATAAGATCGCCCTTGGCACTTGGAGACAGCCCCGTCAGGTAAACGACCGCAGGATGATGACCACCAACGGTGCTAATCAGATCTCGCGTACTCACGCCATGGTCGCTGCAGAAATCTGCAAAAGCTTGGTTCGCTGCGGCAATCTGATCAAGACATTCCAGCTTAGCGGCGCCATCCATAGCTGAACTCGCGAAGTTCAATGCCAGGCCGCGCATCTCGCACTCGAAAAGCTGGGCCACACGACATAGCATTCTCGTCGTGTTGAGAAACTCCAGGCTTGCCACCTCCACATGCTCTGTGGGGCAGTTATCTATCAACTGGCGGACCTGGGCGTGATCTTTTTGAGCAATGGCCTCAATCGTGCGGGCGATCCTTTCACGTACGTTCATACCTTGTCCTCCGCGACAATCGAGGCCGAAATGATCGCCCCGCCCCAGCGTCGTTCGCCGATGCAGATCGGAACGGGGTTACCGCTGGCGGTGGTGTTTTTGGCTGAGCCGAATGCATATGACGGCAGGTTTTCAGGGGCCCCACTCTGGGACAGCCCACTGGCTTGAGGACTTAGCATCTGGATGACGCCGCCGGCCGTCGATCCAATGCCCGCGGCAAGGAATGCCGCCTGAGATCCTGGTGCGACAAAAAACGATGCGATGATGAGCACTACCCCGATGACGGTTTGCAGAACCCCTGCCCGTTTGCTGCCTTGAATCACGGGTAGGAACCAGAGCTCCCGAGCGCCGCCCAGGTCTAGTTCATCCTGTCCGATGTTTTTGCCGTTCTTGAATACCGCGAATCTAAGTCCTCGACTTTCAGCATCGGCCACGTCCTGGGCAAAGCCCGGATAGTTCACGTCAATAGCCTTGACCGCCTCCTTGGGATCGCCCCGGTCCAGCAGGAAACTCTGTTCCTTGAAGTATTTTTTACGAAGGAAGCCGCCGAGGCGCACTTTCGTCCGGGGGGTGTAATGAGCTGCTGTAGCTGCCATGAGTAACTCCTTGATGCGCCGCTGGCGCTTGTTGTGGGCAGGTGCCCGATGGTGTGGTTGATCGGGCCGGTCACCCGATCAGGTTGCAAAGAATCGCCTCTGACTCCGCCATGTCGTCTCGCTGGCTGGCTATCAAGTAGCGGAATACCGCCAGCGCCTCGGCCTTATCGCGTGGCCTGATTTGCGCCAGCAAGCCGAACACGAACCAGTCACGCGCCGTCGCTTCGGGCGGCCCATCGCTGGCGTCTCGGTCTACGGCGTTGCGCAGCCGGTACAGGTGATCCCAGTAGCCCAGCTCGTACAGGCAGTCCGCCAAGGTGTGAGGCAGCAGCTCAGGGTGGGCGTTGAACAGGGCAGCCACTTCGCTCTTGTCGAAGTCACCGAGTTGGCCGGTAGCCTCCAGCCCGCGGAGCGCATCGATGCAGAACGTTTCCGCCTCGGTGTCAGCCAGCAGGGCATCACCGAAGCGAGCGTTACCCTCCAGCCTCAGCCGGTGCCGCTCGATAGCCCGAGTGGCCAGCGCCTCCAGGTCAGCGAAGCCGAACGACGACATGGCGGCGAATGGGTGGCCGGGGTTGGTGGCTATCAGGTGAGCCGTGTAGCGCTTCTCCAGCACATCGAGCGACGTTTTGATCTTCTTGACGCCCTCCATGGCCCGGTCAATCAGAACGGCCTGACCGGTGTTGATGATCGAGCGCAGCCACAGCACCGCATCCACCTCCTTGTCGCCTGTGACCACCTCCTGCGGCGGCAGCTCGGGCACGCTCGGCAGGGTCTCGGCGCTGGCGCTGATCGGCGGCAGTGTGAACATGGCGCGATGCTGCTCGTTGTCGCGGAACGCCCCGGAGCGTGAAACCAGGGTCTTAACCGTTCCCAGTGGTAGGCCTGTAATCTCGGCCACCTCACGCAGCGAGTGACGGCGGCGAAGGTCCAGCACCTGCCGGCGCTGATCGACTGAAACCCGCTGTTTCGTTTTGGCGGCTGAATCCGCTTGTTTCATTGCTGGTGCGGTCATGGCTTACACCACGCTCAGCTTGGGTGGCAGTTTCGGCCCGAGTGGCGCGCCAGGTGCGAACGGGTCAGGCAACACGCCATCCGGGCAATCCCTGATGAAGTCCGCCATGGCGGCGTGGCAGGCGTTGAATAGCGGCGCGTCATTCCACTCCTGTGCCCTGCGCTCTGCGCTGTCCTCCAGCGCATGGGTGAACACCAGGCCTTCCAGGTTGGTGACGCCCTCCTGCCTGGCCCGTTCGCGCTCCACCGTGTTCACGCTCAGCAGGTCGCACAGGCGCTCGAATCCCAGGGCCTGGGCCAGCCCGTCATGGTCGAACAGCAGCGATTGGCCAAACCCGGCCAGCGCCACCAGCGCCTTGGCTCGCTCAACGGATCGGTGCGTCTGTGCCTGTTCCTCCAGGTCGGCAATGGCCTGTCGGGTGAACGGCAGGAACGCTTTCAACTTGCCCGCCTGGCGGCGCATGGCACGTCGCTCAGCGTGGATCGCATCGAGGTTGCTGCTGATGTTGCGGCAGATGCGCCGGGTGGTGATGAGTTGTGTACTAGCGCTGATCCCAGGCTTCAAGGCGATATCGCACAGGCGCATGGTCGGTGTGGGCGTCATGGGTGTGCCTCCATGGGCGTGTTGTCGTAGGTGGCGCGCAGCTCGGCACCAATCGGGCAATAGCGGCCACCAGGCGCATAGCAGCCCCGGCAGGTCATCACGTGGCTGATGTACCGGTCGCGGGCCTGGCGCCATTCAGGCGTGGCGTTGGCGGCGTTGGCGTAGGGGCTGGACGGCAATGGCGCAGGCTCGACTAGCACCAGGCGCGGACGATCCGGGGTGCGTTTCGCCATGGGTGGTTTGCCAGCGCCAGCAACGTTCGGCGGCATGTGATTGAGCAGGTCGGCAAGGAGGCTCATGGCGTCACCATGCCTTGATAGCTGCTAATCAAATGTTTCTGTGAATTCAGAAAGTGTGGGAACAGTGGGAACGGTGGGAACGCCCCAGTAAATTCGCGGCCTCCAGGGGTGTTTTTCTGTTCCCAGTTCGTTCCCACGCCGACTATTGTGGGAACTGTGATAACCAAACAGGGCTGATTAGCACCGCGCTTATATTGAAAAGCGATTGTGTGTTCCCACTTGTTCCCACTCTTTTTATTGGGTGGGAACGGCTGTAAGCCCCGGCCCTGCTGGCTGTTCCCACCGTTCCCACTGTTCCCACCGAATCTAAGTTCCTGTGGATATTGGCAATCTCGGCTAGTGGTTTTGGTGGTCATACTGCAACACCTTCACTGTCCAGGGCCTCGGGGTCGATCACATACAGCCAAGGTGAACCACCACCAGGTACGCGGTACTTTTTGGCGTGTCGTTTACGATCCGCCCCGCGCTCGGCAATCGCGCTGGCGCCATCCAGCGCTTTCACGATGCGGCTCAGCCCGTACCCATGCGCCGCCTCGATCAATGCCGACTTGTTGAACAGATACAGCTGCTTGCCGCCGGACACCTTCCAGTATCCCGCCCGGTTGAACACCTTGGCGTCGGGCGTCTGGTCATTCACGTCCGAAAACCGGCTGCTGCCGTGCTTATCGATGAAGTCGAGGATGCCCGCCAATATCTGGCGGTCTTCGGCATTGCCGCTGCCCACCCGGCTCAGCCACTCACCATAGAGCAACTGGCAGTCAGCCAGAGCGGTGCCCGGCGTCCAGGGCAGTAGGCCGTAGGCAATGGCCATTTCGCCCGCCAGCGCGATCACCGCGAAGCGATCCGCCACGCGTCCGGCCTGAGCGTTGTCCTCCACGAACTGGGCGCGGATACCGGCGAAGTCCTCGAGCAGGCCGGGGCGGTCATCGCTGGCCAGCAGCTTCTCCACAAAGGCCGGCCCGATGTGTCCGTGGTTCGCTCCTACGGCCACCGTGAGCTGGCGGTGGAAGTCGGCGCCCTCCAGGCCATGCAATTCATCGAAGGCGCGGTGTGTGCGGGTACCGGCATTCACGTCGACCATACGCAGCTCAGCGCCAGCGTGGGCGGCATTGCCGCTGATGGCCGCGTGCTCGGACAGAGAGCGCTCACCGCTGGACAGCGCCAGCAGGCGCCAGCTCAGTTTGCCGCGGGCCTCCCGGTCACGGGTCATGGTGCCCTTGCCCTGGCCGTTGGCGAGCGAGTAGGCCATTTCCTGTACGCGCTTGGGATCGGCCCGTTTGATCTCGTCCAGGGGCAGCATGGTGTCGTTACGGCTGGACGCCTCGATCTCCAAGCCGCCCTTGGTCATGTCCCACGATGCGGCGAAGATGCCGGGGTCGCCCCATACGGATGAGCCGATCAGTTGCGCCAGCGACTTGCCGCTGGAACTGTCGCCCACCAGGTGAACACCGCCACCCAGCACGCCCACTAGGCTCAGCAGCGGGCCAGCGAGGGCGCAGCCGATGGCCAAGGTCAGTACCGGGTTACCCTCGCACTTGGCCGCAACCTCGACCTTCCAGCCCTCCAGGCTACCGCGCACGCTGAACAGGTTCTGTCCCTTGGCGCTGGCCTGGTAGCGCACCTTGTCGCTGCCAATGGTGCGCCCAGGCAGCACAAAGGCGCCCGACTCATGCCAGCCGGGGCGGCAGGTGGTGGCAAACACTTCTGCAGGGCGCTGGTCCAGCAGGTACTCCATGAACTGGCCGCGCTTCTTCAAGGCGATGATGACGCCCATGCCGAACAGCGTCCGCCTGGCGTCCTCGCCGCTCCCACCGAACACCTCCATGGGAATGATCCACTCCTTGGGACCGCTGTCGGTGAGCAGGCGCAGAAACCGGCCTTCGCTACCATCGTCGCTGTTGGTGGTGCGGGCAGTGACGGTCACCGGCGTGGCGATCCACTCGTCAGTGATCGGGCGGTCGGCCTTGTCGTCGTCGCTGTCATCATCGCCGGCGCTGCGCTTGAAGCCGTGCCAGTACACGCCGGGCTTGAGCCTGCGGCCCTTTTCATTGGTTACCCAGTGCTCGTACACGCCCCAGCACGGGCGATCAGGCTCGACCCTGGGCGCTTCGGGGCGCAGGTTGATGACATTGGTATCAGGCGGGCGCATGGCGGCACCTCCAGGCGGCGAGGTCGTTGAAGTCGGTAAGGGTCAGCGGCGCGTCGGCAGGCCACTCGGGGAAGGTCACCAGGCCACCGCATGCGGCTGCGGCATCATTGGCGGCGGTGCGCCCCGGATTGCCCTTGCCTTCGGCCTCGGTCTGGCGGTCGTCGTCGCCGGCGATGATGATTTCGGTGTCGGGGTGGTCGGCCCGTAGCGCCAGCGCCACCGGTTTCAGGTTCCCGGCGTTCATCGCACAAGCGACCGTGTAGCCGCTTTCGTGAAGCGTGGCACCCGTGGCCCATCCCTCACAGATACACAGTGGCTTGCCCGGCGTGATGCGCCCCAGTGGCGAATAGGCGCCTTTGATCCGCCCGCCATACAGAAAGCGCTTGTCGCCGTCCGGGGCGATCCGTTGCAGGTTCACCAGCACACCACCGGCATACAGGGGGACCAGCAGGTCGTCACCACGCTGGCGCAAACCATGGGCTCGAATGTCCTTGGCGACCAGGTAGGGGTGGGCCGGATCAGCACGACGGGCATCACGCCACCAGCGCTGCGCCAGGCCGGCCGCTCTGAGCTGGCGCCGCTGCCGTTCGGCCTCCCGCTGCCGCCGGGCCTGCTCGATGCGCTGGCGCACATGCTCGGCTTCGCGGGCGTCCACCGGTTCACGGCTACACCAGGTGTTGGTGCCGCCCGTCTTCCAGCTCCCGAACGCGCCCGAGGCAATGCCATCAGCAAACAGGCAGTACCAGCCATTGAGCGTGCCAGGCTTGTCGCCGGGAACGTGGAAGCGGTGAATGTCGCCATCGTCCAGGGGCAGCCAGTCGAGCGGCCCGTAGGCCGACTGGAGCACGTCACGGAACAAGATCACAGGATCAGTCATGCGGCCCCCTGCGGCGGCGTGAAGCGCTTGGCCAGCCGTTCCAGTTGGTTGGTCAGGCGTTTCAGCTCAGGGCAGTGACGGCCAGCATCACCCTCGGCAATGCGCAGCTCCAAGAAGCCCACCAGGGTTTCCACCAGCAGGGCATAGCTGGCGGTGTCGATGTAAGCGCCAGCAGTCGGCGGACCACCGGCACCCTTGCGGCGAATCGGCGTAACCTTACTCATGGTTCACCCCCTCGGCGCCAGCGAAGGCCCGGCAGACCTGGCCGTTGTTCACAGCGTGCCAGTAGGTCAGTTCGTCCAGCGACTCGACGAGGCAGGCCGTCACCACCGCCTCAGCACTACGCAAAACTACGCGCCCGCACTCGGCATCGGCCTGGCTCAAGAACGGCCCCAGCAGCGCACGTTCGGCCTTCGGATGACTCACGTAAAACAGCTCGGTGGCTTTCTTCGGGCAAGCCGATCCCGTCAGCGCAGCGAGGCGCTGTTGAAAACTGGTCATTTTTAACCCCTCAGTCTGGAGTCGCGGCGATGGACGCGGCGGCGGTTTCGGGTGTGTTCAATCAGCGCCGGGGAGACGTGCGGCCCGACGAATGCGGCCAGTTCCTCGGTTTTCAGCATCGAGGCAGGCACATAGGCGTACTGGCCACTTGGCAGCGCCTTGGGCGTCCCGCGGGTGCGAGGCATATGCTGGTTGAGCAACTCCAGGTCGGTAGCCATTTCCTCCTGCAAGCGCTTGCCTGTCTCGCTCAGCGGCAGTGGCTCGCCGGGCCTTACCTGCTCCCAGGCATAGCGATCTGCAAGCATCTCGTTCACGCGGTACATCACCTTGTGGCACCGATCGCGGGCTGCCAAATCAGGCATCAGGGCGATATCCCAGTACGCGAAATTGTCAACGTGGTGGCCGATCTCATGACTGACGATGAACGGGTAAATTTCGCTGTCATCCAGCGCCGACCAGTCCAGCTCAGGGCGGTGGGTACCACGGAAAGCGCCAGCATTCACACTGGTGGCCAGCTTGATAGCAATACGTTCATCACACAGACGGCTGTCACTCGACACGTCATGAATGATCGGCTGCGCCCAGCAGCTGTACTCGCCCCAAATGCCGCCCAGGTTGGTGAAGGTGTCCAACGTCAAGCCAACCCCATTCGACTTGGCCAACTCTGCGAACTGGCGATACTGACGGCGGGTAATGCGCAGGGTCGTGTCGGTCTTCACAGATCACCCCCTTGCTCAGCAATCACGCCGTCCAGCAGCTCGGCCCAGGCCATGGCGGTGTGCTGCGCCATCACTGCGGTGACGCGGGCGACGATGACTGGCGTGGTGGGTGCGGCGATCAGCGCCAGAGCCATGCTCAGTAGTACCAGCACGCCTTGTACGTCGCGCAGATCGTCTTGGATATCGCTCGGCAACTGGATAACGGAAGTCATACAAGACCTCCGTTAGCAGCAGGCTGGCCAACAACACCATGCGAGGCACCAAGGTGGCGGTGGCGCCAGCAATAATTGCCACTGAACGACTGGATCTGCTCGAGGTGACGGGCAATGTCGCAGGCCAGCTCGTTGTCATACCCGCCCATCGCCGGGATCACCAGCGTGAGCAGGATCTTCTCCAGCTTCTTGTGCTCTTCGCGGGCGAAATTCATGTAGCACATCTCGCGAGCATCCAGCACCGCCTCAGACAGAACCTCACCATCAAGAGCCGCTACTGCCGGGAAGTTATTCATTGGGCACCCCCGACTTGGGCTGCGGCCTTGAAATGCTCAACCAGCGCAGCGCCTGGGCGCGGCTGGCGCTGGCATTTCTCCAGCGCGGCGGAGACTTCTTCTGATACGCGCAAGGCATGATCCAGGCCCGCCAAGGAACCGCGGCAGCGCCCTTGGATGCTGATTGATGCGGACGGGAAATCAGCGCCCACGATGGCCGCGATATCCGTAGCAATGCCGCAGCCGATCACCGGAGGAATGCGGAACATCTCTTGGCCCGGCATGGTGACCACAACCTGAGATTGAATGAAGCCCTGTACAGCTTCGACGGCCTGTTGAACGCAAGTCACTGGGCACCGCCTTGCGCTTCCAGGGCGCGGGCTTTCGCCATGGCGGCGTTGTAGCGCTTGAGGCGCGTGGCAAGGCTGGAGTCAGCGCGAAGTGCGGCCAGGGCCAGGCGGCGGTGGGCGTATGCGCGAAGGCTGAAGTTCTTCATCACTGGGCACCACCCTTCAGCCAGAAGCTGCGGTAGACCTCATAGGCTGCATCATTGAGGCCAGGGACGAAGCGAGTTGCCAAGGTCTTCGCCACCTCACCTTCAAGGGTGGCAGTGATACGGGAAAGCTCAGAGGGGGTGGAGTAGCGCGTAAGCGTCTTCAGCAGCTTTGAGCAGTAGGCGCGCTGATGCTCGCGGGAAATTTCGGACGGATTGAGGGCGTGCATGGGTCGAGCTCCTTGATTTGAGGAGCTGCCACTGATCGTCGCCAAACGATTTAGGGTGGCAGCTGTACGCAGGTTGGCGAACCGGGAATCAAGGAACCCGGCAGACCCAAGGGTCTCCCGCGCACAGCCGCCATAACACGGGACTGCGGGCACAAAAAAAGCGCCTGCAATCGTGATAGGGGCGCTTATGCGCCTTGATTTCGTCGGGTCGCCAAACCCGGCCGCTGAATTTGCAGCGACCGGCGAACCATACCGAGCATCACAATTGCCTGCAACCAGAATTATCGACCGTTCATCGCGGTTCTTGAGCGCCAAACTAATCATGCCGCCACCCGCTGGCGCTGCTTCAGCGGCGAGCACAGCATTTCCAGCACCGCGCTGGCGCGACGGCGCTCGCTGGCGGGAAGGGTGTACCGGGTCACGGTGCAAGGTTCGCCCCAGTGATTAGGTACATGCTCGAGTTGGCGCTGGAACTTCAGGCCATAGCCATTGGCCAGGCTGCTGATAGTCGAGTGCAAGCAGTGGTCGCCCAGGCGTTCGGCCTCGAAGCGTTGCAAGCTGCCGTCATTCACCATGTACGCTAACACCCGGGCGATCTTGCTCGGCGGCTTGCTGGTGGTAATATCGCCTTGCGACTGGCTGCGTTTCTCTTCGGGGATCGTGGCCTTTTTCATTTACGCCACCTCGCGCAAAGCGATGCGCTGGCGCACCCAAGCCTGAATCTCAGCGAGAACGAATCCCACAGGCGATCCGCGAGACTTGCTGTTGCTCAGCGATACAGGGCGGGGGAAGGTCGGATCATCCTTGAGGCGCTTGTATACGGTGGCGCGAGCCAGGCCAGTGATGGCCTCGACCTCGGGGAAGCGGATGATGGTGTTCGTTGGATCGAATAGGTGAGTAGTCGAAAAGGCAGGCTGTACATGAGCCGATATTTTCTGCATGTCCTGTGTCCCGTGATAGCTGTAGATAACGGGATACAGGTTCGCAAGTTGTTTGCTCGTTGAGCACGACGAAGCGCGGGTATTTCACCCTTGGTTTTGGCTCGGAAAGATAAGGCTTTTGTTCGCCTTAAGTGTCGTCAGAACATGCTCAAAATCGAGTCCTCTTCTGTCGGCAATACGCTTTGCGACGACCTCCCGGTGAGCATCCATTTCGCTCTTCGCCAAACGTTCTATGGTCCGCATCTCCAAGGGGCGGCTTACGAACGACAGTCCCATGAGATGAAAGACTGACTTCTTATGGAACGACTGAAATATTTGCTGATGTATCCGCAAAAGATCAGTAGCGAAGAGGCGTGCCGGCAAATCGATATCGTTTCTACGGCTCGGCGTAAATACGTTCTCGTCGTGGGTATTCAGATCTCGAAGAGCAGCCCCTGTCCTTAAGCTATAGCCTAGGTTTTTTCGCAGGTCGTCAGGAAGCCATTCAGCGCCTAGTACGTCCTCGAGCTCAGAGATCAGATCTTTCAAACGACGTATGGTAGACGGCCCCTCAATCACCGCCCGATGCCCTATGCCGCTGACATATCGATAGGAAGCCCCGGCAACTAAAGAGAGATATGTAAGGTAGTGGCAAGGAATTCTGGCAATCTTCAGCGCCATACTTCCGGCATGCGGTCCTCTATCTAGCCGAACATTTGCCCTCCAGCGCTCTAATTCACGCAGGATGGGCCCCTCCCAGTGATTCTCGGGCACCTTGACGTAGGACAGGCATTTGAATGCCATTGCAAAGGCAGGCTCTGCATCGAACCATTCAATTGTGCGCTTGCATTCAGCGCCTAAAACCTCGTTGTATTTCTCTTCTAGAAGCTTGGCGCAAGCAATAGCAGTTTCTGCTAGGGAGGAGTCGGAGTGACGGGCTCCCGGCAGCTTATCCAGTTCAAAGACAATTGCCCTGGAGGCTTGTTCGACAAACTTATCCGCCACCAACGACAGTTCAAGAAAATTTTCTGGTGTAGGTATTTCTGTCATATGCACTCCAACGCTATCTATCCTGCCTGTCGGCACGCTCCCGCTCACCAGCCAAGGGGCTGACCTGGAGACCAAAACACTGTCCATCCAGACAGTGCTGTTCAGTCTATATCTGTCTACGCGAGCAATGGAAGGTCCGCATCAGGCCCTCTTGATCGGCACCACACTGGCATTCTGCTCAGCACGATTCGCGTAGTCGTATGGGGTAACGTGCTTCTCGCGATTTGCATCGAGGTAGTCCGCCCACCACTGAACCATTAGCCGGCGCTCCTCGATGTACTCGGCCTTATGGATGTACGCCGCTCGCACACTGTTGCGCTCTTGGTGGCTCATCTGTCGCTCTACCGCGTCCTTGCTCCACAGCCCTGACTCGACCAGAGCGGAACAGGCCATAGCCCTGAAACCATGCCCGCACACCTCGGTTTTGGTGTCGTAACCCATGCGCCGAAGAGCCTTATTCACCGTGTTCTCGCTCATCGGCTTCCAGTGGTTGCTGTCACCCGCGAACACCAGGTCGAAGCGCCCGGTGAGCTGGCGTACCTGCTCGAGCGTGGCCAGGGCCTGGCGACTGAGAGGTACCAGGTGGGGCGTGCTCATCTTGGAGCCTCGGTGCGAGTTCTTCACGCCCTCGATCTGCTGGCGCTCGCCGGGGATTTCCCACATGGAGCGACCGGCGTCGATCTCTGGCCAGCGAGCAAACCGCAGCTCACTGGAGCGGATAAAGACCAGCAGGGTGAGTTGGGTGGCCAGCCGGGTCAGCGGGCGACCGGTGTCGCTGTTGATTCTTTGCAGCAGCTCAGGCAGCCGATCCAGCGCCAGCGCAGGCCGGTGGACAGTCTTGCGTGTGGCGGTTGCGCCCTGAAGGTCCACCGCTGGGTTGGTGTCGATGTGTCCGTGCTGGACAGCCATGCGCATGATCCCGGTCATGTACTGACGTAGCCGGCCGGCAGTGTCCAGAACTTCGCGCTTCTCCACAGCCTTGAGCGGCGCCAGCAGGTCGCGGGTCTTGAGGCCGGCCACCGGGCGCTGGCCCAGGGCCGGGAGCAGGTAAGTTTCGATTCGCCGCCACACCGTCGCGGCATGACCTGTAGACCACTTCTTAGAGCAAGCGTCATGCCAGTCCTTGGCCAGCACGGCGAAGGTGTTGGCCCTGGCATTCGCTGCCTCGACCTTCTCCTGCCTGGCGTTCTCAATCGGGTCTTTGCCGTGCGCCAACAGCTCCAGCGCTTCGGCCCGCCTCTCTCGGGCAGCCTTCAGAGACAACGCGGGGTAGTTGCCGAAGGTGGCCAGCCCCTCCCTGCCATCCGGCCGCTTGAACTTCATGCGCCAGATCTTGCTGCCGTTCTTCTTGACCAGCAGGAACAGGCCCTGGCCGTCGAATAGGGTGTAGTCCTTGTCCCGCGGCTTGGCGGCCTCGCATTTGGGGTCTGAGAGTGGCGTAACAGTGCGTGCCATAGGTATACGTTTTCTCGTCGAACCGGCGTATACCCTAACGTATACCTAAAATCGGTATATGCCTAGAGACAGAACGAGATAGGTAGAAACAAGAAAGCCCGCACTTGGCGGGCTTTTCAGGGGATTCCGTGTACAAGGAGAGACGTATCGAAACAGCTGGATGGTGCCGGAGACAGGAATCGAACCTGCGACCTTCGCGTTACGAGTGCGCTGCTCTACCGACTGAGCTACACCGGCGTGTAGCGCAACGTACCACTGCTGCACCCGTTACGCAAACCTCTGTTTCCATTCGTTTATTGCGTCACCCTTAGGGCGCGGCGCAGCCGTTGGGGGCGAGGTCGGTTTCGATGTCGGTGGTGCAGGCCCAACCGGTGGCTGAGCGGGTCAGGGTCAGGGCCTTGCCCAGCACGGTCGCGGGGGCGTCGACCAGGGTGCAGACGATGCGGCCACTGGCATCGCTGGCCTTGCCGGTGGCGGTGATCGCGCAATGGGCGGTGCTGGGCTGGCCGCCGAGGCTGGCGACGTCGGTGACGTCGCGGCCTTCGTTCAAGCGCAGGTCCATCGCGGTTTTCAGGGCGCTGATCTCCAGCAGGCCGGCGGCGGCCTTGGAGCGGGCTTGGTGGTTGGTGTACATCGGTAAGGCGATGGTCGCCAGAATGCCGATGATCGCGACGACGATCATCAGTTCGATCAGGGTGATGCCGCGTTGCCCTTTCATGAACAATTTCCTTTTCGATACGCAGACTCAGTGAGGTCAGGCTTGCCTCGACCGGCAGCGGCGCAGTAGGCCTGAACAGACACCTTTTGTCACCCCTACCCGCTTGGGCTTTGCCCTCGCTGCACTACTCTAGTGACCATCGGAAAGGCGCGCCTTTCCATGGATGGGGCAAGCTGTTTCCAGGCTTGTCACAGGGACGAAAAGGACATGTGCATGACGTCATCTACGCATCTCTATACCTGGCAGGGCACGGACGCCAGCGGCGCACCCGTCAGCGGCCAGACCACGGGGCGCAGCCCGGCCTATGTACAGGCTGCGCTGATTCGCCAAGGCATCACGGTGGCGCGGGTGCGGCCAGCGGGAGGGCTGGCACTGACCTGGCCGCGTTGGCAGGCCAGGCCGGACACGGCGGGTTTCAGTCGGCAGTTGGCGACCTTGCTGCGAGCGGGTGTGCCGTTGTTGCAGGCGTTCGAAGTAATGAGCCGTAGCGGCTGCCCCGAGGGGCAGGCGGTGGTGCTGCTGGCGCTGAAAAAAGACTTGGGCGCGGGGTTGGGATTGGCGGATGCCTTGCAACGCCATCCGCGCTGGTTCGATGGGCTGTACTGCAACCTGGTACGGGTGGGTGAGCAGTCGGGGACGCTGGATCGCCAGCTCGAACAGTTGGCGTGCATGCTGGAGCAGCGGCGCACACTTGAGAAGAAGGTACGAAAGGCGATGGCCTATCCCATCCTGCTGTTGCTCACGGGGTTGGGGGTTTCGACCATCTTGTTGCTGGAAGTGATTCCGCAGTTCGAATCGATGTTCGTCGGCATGGGTACGGCATTGCCAGCTCTCACCCAGTGGGTGATAGACCTGTCTGCGGGGTTCGGGCAGGTGGCGCCCTGGGTGGCGCTGGCAGGGGTACTGCTGGGCATCGGTGGGCGCCAGCTGTATCGCCAGCATGCACCGGCACGCCTGTGGTGCGCGCAGCAACTGCTAAGCATGCCGGTGTTCGGAGCGTTGTTGGGGCAGGCTGCGCTGGCGCGGTTCGCCCGCAGCCTGGCGACCAGTTATGCGGCTGGGGTGCCGTTGCTGGACGCGCTGGGCACGGTGGCCAGGGTTTGCGGCGGTGAGCTTCACGAGCAGGCGGTGATGCGTTTGCGTCAAGCACTGGTGAACGGTCGGGCCCTCAATCAGGCGATGGCTGAGGAGCGCGTGTTCCCGCCCCTGCTGGTGCAAATGACGGCAATCGGCGAGGCGAGCGGGACCTTGGACCAGATGCTGGACAAGGCTGCGATCCATTATGAGGACCAGGTCAGCCAGGCCCTGGACCAGCTGGCCAGTCTGCTGGAACCGGCCATCGTGCTGGTGCTGGGAGTGCTGGTCGGTGGACTGGTGGTGGCGATGTACCTGCCGATTTTCCAACTGGGTAGCCTGATCTGATATGACGGTATGGACACTGCAGGGCATGGAGCCTGCGCATTTCATCGCCTGGGCCGCGCTGCTCGGTTTGTTGGCAGGCAGCTTCATCAATGTTGTAGCGCATCGTTTGCCGATCATGCTCAAGCGGCAATGGCGACGCACTGCGCAAGAGATACTGGAGCTACCCCCAACCTCGTCTGCGCGGTTCGATTTATGGTTACCCGGCTCCCATTGCCCTCTGTGCAAGCACGCCATCCGGGCGTGGGAGAACATCCCTGTGCTCAGTTACCTGGCACTCAATGGCCGTTGCCAGGGATGCAAGGGCCGGATCAGCGTGCGCTATCCCTTGGTCGAGGTGGCCTGTACCCTATTGTCGGTGACAATTGCGTGGCGCTTCGGCCCGTCGGAGCAAGCGCTTTTTGCGCTGCTGCTGACCTGGTGCCTGCTGACGCTGAGCCTGATCGATGCGGATCACCAGCTGTTGCCCGACGTACTGGTGTTGCCGGCAGTGTGGCTGGGGCTGATCGTCAATGCTGGCGATGTGTTCGCGCCACTTGGCGATGCGCTGTGGGGCGCCGTGCTGGGTTATCTAAGCCTCTGGACCGTCTACTGGGCATTCAAGTTGATGACCGGCAAGGAAGGCCTTGGGTACGGTGACTTCAAGTTGATGGCGCTCATCGGTGCCTGGGGTGGCTGGCAGGTACTGCCGCTAACCCTCTTGCTGTCCTCGGTAGCGGGCGCATTCATAGGGTTGTGCCTGATCGGGCTGCGCCGGCATGCCATGGGGGCGGCAATGCCCTTTGGGCCTTATCTGGCCATTGCGGGGTGGATTGCCGTGCTCTGGGGTGATGAAATACCCCCCTCCTACATGCAACTGCTTGGATTCCAATGACCACAGCGGCCACAACACCCTGGATTCTCGGCCTCACCGGCGGCATTGGCAGCGGCAAGAGCGCCGCAGCCGAGCGCTTCGTCGAGCTTGGCGTGCACCTGGTCGATGCCGATCAGGCAGCGCGGTGGGTGGTCGAGCCCGGCCGCCCAGCCTTGGCGAGCATCGTCGAGCACTTCGGCCCTGCCGTGCTGCAGGCGGATGGGCAGCTTGACCGTGCCGCGCT
Source organism: Pseudomonas sp. DE0010 (assembly GCF_007680745.1). Classification (NCBI taxonomy): domain Bacteria; kingdom Pseudomonadati; phylum Pseudomonadota; class Gammaproteobacteria; order Pseudomonadales; family Pseudomonadaceae; genus Pseudomonas; species Pseudomonas sp. DE0010. The sequence goes on along the minus strand of NZ_VEJQ01000028.1, from coordinate 26,861 downwards.
GCGCCAGTTGATCTTCACCGACCCGGCGCAGCGCAAATGGCTGGAGCGATTGCTGCACCCGCTGATCGGCCAGGAGATTTTCAGTTACCTGGCCAAAGGGCAATCGCCTTATGCGGTGTATGTCTCGCCCCTGCTGATCGAGTCGGGGCAGTATAAGAAAACCCAGCGCGTACTGGTCATCGACGCCCCGCAGACCCTGCAGGTAGCACGCACCCTCGCCCGCGACCACACCAGCGCCGAACAGGTGCAGGCCATTCTTCAGGCCCAGCTGCCGCGTGAAGAACGCCTGCGCCATGCCGATGACGTGGTGGTCAATGACGGCGACCTAGGTCACTTGCATGCGCAGATCGACCGACTGCACCACTTTTATCTGACTTTACGAGGAGGCCAGCCATGAGCCAGCCATTGACCGTCGATTGCCCGACCTGTGGCGCACCTGTGGAATGGAACGAGAAGAACACCTTCCGGCCGTTCTGCTCCGACCGCTGCAAACTGATCGACCTGGGCGCCTGGGCGTCCGAGGAGCACAAGATTCCCGGGGCCGAGGACTCGGAAGACGAATTGTATTCGGGGGACCTGGAGCCTCGTCACTGAACATTTCAGAAACCCACCAGGTAGACGCTGCTCAGCGAGGCATGGCTGTCAGCCACCGCCTTCCTTCCAGGGAGCCTGCAGGTATCGAGTGCGGTTGAACGTCTCCAGCCATTCGGGGCAGAAGACCACCAGTGCGCTGATGACGGTTCCGTTGATGAACGCTTCGGGAAACATCATCAGCCACAGGTAGCCCACGAAATCACTCAGCCACTCCGGCATGGCGAACAACCCATCGAGCCAGAGCAATCCCAGCGCGGCGGTGAGGCAGACGATCACCGTCAGTGCCGCCGGGAAAAACCCTGAGCAAAAGATGTACACGAAAAGGTTTCGCGGCTGCGCGCGTTCCACCGCGATGGCACAGACTTCGGTGACCAGCACCGGCAGGCCGACCAGCAGCAGGCCGTTGACCCCTAACGCAGTCAACTCCTGACGCCCGAGCAGCAGCAGGCCCACTTGCGCCATGAAGCCACCTAGAACTGCCAGCGGCCAGTCCAGCAGCAGGGTGACGGCGGTCATGCCGATGAAGTGGTAGGACACGCCCGTGTCGAAATCACGCCGAACCAACCACAGCGCGAACAACCCGACCACGGTGCCGAACAGCAAGTGCTGGCGCCGCCGGTCGGTGACCAGCTCGACCCAGCGGGCCTGACTGGCGGCCCAGGCGAGCAGCGGCACGTAGCCGAGCCAGCAAACGGTCAGCGTTGTTCCCGACAGCACATGCGCGCTGATCATTTAGGAATAACCTCAATCAATGCATGGACAAAGGGAGTCTACACGGATTGCCTTGGTATCAGCGTCTCCCTACACCACAAGCATGCAATTCATTGATTCAAGGCGCGATCAACACCGGATCGTCATCAAATTACAGCTAAGCTTGCTTCATGGATGATTCCGATTACCTGCGCCTGCTGACCATCCAGGCCGAACAAGCCAATGCGTTTCTGTCCAATGCCCGCAAATGGGAGCGTGAGCGTTGGGTCTGCCAGCGCCTGCTGCAAGGCCTGAACATCGCGTATCGCAACGACGACTTCACACCCGCCGGCCAGGAGCCGCCTGACGTATTGTTCCGCGATGCGGCCTTCGAGGTGTTCTTCGTGCTGGACGAGGGTCGCCGGCTTAACGATGAATGGCGAGAAGAGCTGCAACGCAGGCGCAGCGCCTTTTCACTGGCGCAACTGGTACGACGCGAAGCGCGCCCTCGCCGCATCAGTGCCACCGAGTTGCTGGGCAGGCTGGCACCTACCCTGCGCAAGAAAGCGCACAACTACCGTGAACGCGGGCTGGACCTGAACGAGCTGGACATCATTGCCTTCGCCAGCCTCAAGCGCGAGGTGCTGGACCTCAACACCCACTTCCCGCCGCCCACCGAGTATTTGCGCCAGGGCTGGCGCTCGCTGTCGCTGGTCGGGCCAACCTTTGCCCGGGTGTTATTCGCTCACCCGGATGCGCCGGACTTTCTACGCGGCAACCTGGGGCGCAGTATCGTCTTCGACGTGGGAATCAGTCTTTGATCCTGTGCAGTGATCGTTTGCGATGACGTACACTCGGCGGCGCGGATAGAAAGCATTATCATTTGTTACAGCCGCGTGAGCGATCACTGTAGCGTTTGCCCCTGCACGAACGTCTATCCGTAGAGGCCCAGCATGACCCACTGCCTGAACCCTGCGTGTCAGCCAGTGTCGATGATGACCTGCGAGCCCGGGGGACACTGTGTCGAGCACCTCACTACCCCGTCGTCCTGGATCAGGCGCCTATTGAGTGGACCGGAGCTATGAGCTGCCTTGCGCTCGCCCTCCCCTCATGCCTCGTGCGGCAGGCCCGTTGGGCCAAGAATTCCGTAAACCTTATGAGATATCCCCATGACTCATCGCATCGTGATTGTCGGCGGCGGCGCCGGCGGCCTGGAACTGGCGACCCGCCTGGGCAAGACCCTGGGCAAGCGCAAGCATGCTGACATCACCCTGGTGGACACCAACCTTACCCATATCTGGAAACCGCTGCTGCACGAGGTGGCCGCCGGCTCCTTGAACTCCTCCGAAGACGAACTGAACTACGTGGCGCAAGCCAAGTGGAATCACTTCAATTTCCAACTGGGGCGCATGAGCGGCCTGGAGCGTGAGAGCAAGCGGATCCAGTTGGCTGCCACGCTCGATGAAGACGGCCGCGAGCTGCTGCCCGCGCGTACCCTTGCCTACGACACCCTGGTCATTGCCGTGGGCTCGAATACCAACGACTTCGGCACCTTGGGTGCGGCGCAGCATTGCCTGTTCCTGGACACGCGCAAGCAGGCAGAGCGCTTCCACCAGCAACTGCTCAACCATTACCTGCGCGCCCATGCAGGCGATGTGGCCAGTGAAAAGATCAGCGTAGCCATCGTCGGTGCAGGTGCCACGGGCGTGGAGCTGGCTGCCGAGCTGCATCACGCGGCCCATGAACTGGCGGCCTACGGCCTGGACCGCATTCAACCGAAAGACATGCACATCACCTTGATCGAGGCAGGCCCGCGCGTGCTGCCGGCATTGCCGGAGCGCATCAGCGTGCCCGTACATCAGACCCTTGAGAAGCTGGGGGTGAAGGTAATGACCAACGCGGCCGTCAGCGAAGTGACGGCCGAAGGTCTCAAGACCAAGGACGGCGAAGTGATCCAGGCCAGCCTGAAGGTCTGGGCAGCGGGCATCCGGGCGCCGGGTTTCCTGAAGGAGATCGATGGCCTGGAGACTAACCGCATCAACCAACTGGTCGTACGGCCCACCCTGCAAACCACCCGTGATGACGATATTTTCGCCTTCGGTGACTGCGCCGCCTGCCCGCAGCCAGACAGCGATCGCAACGTACCGCCCCGGGCGCAGGCGGCCCACCAGCAGGCGTCGATGCTGGCGCAGAGCATCAAGGCGCGCCTTGAGAACAAACCGCTGCCGACCTACCAGTACAAGGATTATGGCTCGCTGGTGTCGCTCTCGCGCTTCTCGGCCGTGGGTAACCTGATGGGTAACTTGATGGGCAGTGTGAAGCTCGAAGGCTGGCTGGCAAGGATGTTCTACGTGTCGCTGTATCGTATGCACCAGATGGCGTTGTACGGTTTCTTCCGCACGGCCCTGATGATGCTGGGCAGCAAGATTGGTCGCGGCACTGAACCACGGCTGAAGTTGCACTGACCTGGCTGCTGGCCGGGTGCTCTCGCAGGCGCCCGGCTAGCGTCGCGTTCGAACGATTTCCTCGGCTGCCAGACGGCCGAGGTGGGGCGCAAGCACGATTCCAGGATGTGCCACCAAGGCGTACACCCCCTCGACGCCAGGAAGGTAACCCATCACAGGCTTGCCTTCCGGGGTCATCGGTCGGTGCCCGATACTGACCGCGCGCAGCGAAAGCGCCGTGGCGCCGATGAACATCTGCCGGATGGCTTTTGTGGTGCGCTCGACCAAGGCTGGCAACCCTGCCTCACCCTCGGCAGGCGCTTCTTCGGCGCAGGCCACGCCCCCTTCCAATGCCGGGCGTAACTCCAAGCCATTACCGTACACCAGGTGCCGCACTACACCGGCTGGCGCCGCGAAGCGCATCAGCACAGCAGGCCGGGTAAGCAAGGGCAAGGGCAGACCGACACCTGCTGCAAGGCCGATTGCGGCACTGGCATTGGCCAGCACCACGGTATCGGCGGCGTAGGTTTGCGTTGCGCACCTGGCGGCCGTCACGCGTCCGTTGTGCGTCTCTATGCCATCGACCCGCCGGCCGTATAGAACCTCTGCCCCGGCTTGCTCGGCGCCGCTCAACAGCATTTTCGCCAAGGCAACAGGTTCCACGGCAAAATCGTCCGGCGCCCAAGCGGCCAGTGCGGGTGGCGTGATCATGCACGGCTCAAGGGCGCTTATCTGCTGGGCGTCCAGTGGTTGAAGGTTTACGCCGGCAGAACGTTGCTGGTCAATGAGGGCGGCCGTTTGCGCATCGTTGTCCAACCACACCATGGCGCCACGGGCGGCAATCGGCAAAGGCCCGAGGTCAAGCGCCAGCCGGTTGAAGTCGGCGATGGCCTGCAATGTGGAGGAAAATGCCGCCGGGTTGTCCGATGCACTGGCGCTGGCAGTGCCTACCCAGCCATATGACCAACGGGTAACGCCACTGGCGGCTCGAGACCCTTGCTCCAGAACAGTGACCCGAGCACCGAGCCTTGCAAGGTGCCACGCAATGGAAGCACCCATGATGCCTCCACCCACGACCACGACACTTGATGTGTTGGCTCCCATGCCAATAGGTCCCCAGACTGCGAAAGACACAGGCCAGAATAGCGGATTTGCGGGAAAACACAGGGCTTAGAAAAACCGAGGCAAAAGAAAAAGGGCATCTCATTCGAGATGCCCTTCTTACATGGTGGGTCGTGTAGGATTCGAACCTACGACCAATTGGTTAAAAGCCAACTGCTCTACCAACTGAGCTAACGACCCGGAAAATGGTCGGGGTGAGGGGATTCGAACTCCTGACATCCTGCTCCCAAAGCAGGCGCGCTACCGGACTGCGCTACACCCCGAGATTGGCTCCGCGACCTGGACTCGAACCAGGGACCCAATGATTAACAGTCATTTGCTCTACCGACTGAGCTATCGCGGAACTGAACTTCGGTACAACCTTACATCTTCGAAGCTTGTGTTAACTTCGGTCTCTTTGGCTATCCGCTTTCGCGTTATCGCTGCTGAGGCCGGCTATTCTACATTCTTCGTTTTGCTTGTCAACCACTTTTTTTCATTCAACTTACTGATTTCTAAGTTGTTTTGCGGTCACCGGTGTTGCTGGTGATTCGCTTAGTGCCTGACAACGCGGCGTATATTAGGGCCACTCGATTGATCATGCAAGCATAAATTTCAAAAATTTCAGCAAGTTATCTTGGATTAGCGCAAATGCCCGGATTTACGGGGGTTGGCTGGGCTCGTCGATGACAGCATAAGGGTTGTCGGGGCCGCTTTGCGGCCCATCGCGGCACGAGGCCGCTCCTACCCTGACCGCACATTAGGATTTGGAGCGACACTGCCGGGGCGCCGGACCAGCCGCAATGGGCCGCGAGACGGCCCTAACAACTTAACGTCACGCAAAGACGATCTCGTCGCCTTCCACCGTGGCAGTGATCGCCGTACCTGGCACGAACTTGCCCGACAGGATCAACTGCGCCAGCGGGTTTTCGATCCAGCGCTGAATCGCACGCTTGAGCGGCCGCGCGCCATACACCGGGTCGTAACCCACTGCGATCAGCTTGTCCAGGGCCTGCGGGCTCAAGCTCAGCGAAAGCTCGCGCTCCATCAGGCGGCTGCGCAGCCGTCCCAGCTGGATCTCGGTAATGCCGGCGATCTGCTCGCGGCCCAGCGGTTCGAACACCACCACTTCGTCGATCCGGTTGATGAATTCGGGACGGAAGTGCGCCCCCACCGCATCCATCACGGCAGCACGCTGTGCCTCGCGGTCGCCCACCAACTCCTGGATCTGTGCCGAGCCGAGGTTGGACGTCATCACGATGACCGTATTGCGGAAGTCCACGGTTCGACCGTGGCTATCGGTAAGGCGTCCGTCTTCCAGTACCTGCAACAGCACGTTGAACACGTCGGGGTGAGCCTTTTCTACCTCGTCGAGCAGCACCACCGAGTACGGCTTGCGGCGCACGGCCTCGGTCAGGTAACCGCCCTCCTCGTACCCCACATAGCCTGGTGGTGCACCGATCAGCCGCGCCACGGAGTGTTTCTCCATGAACTCGGACATGTCGATACGCACCATGGCCTCCTCGGTATCGAACAGAAATTCGGCCAGCGCCTTGCACAGTTCGGTCTTGCCCACGCCGGTCGGGCCGAGGAACATGAACGAGCCGCTGGGCCGGTTAGGATCGGACAAGCCTGCCCGGGACCGGCGCACCGCGTTGGCCACGGCGGTAACGGCCTCGCTCTGGCCAATCACGCGCTGGTGCAGCAGCGCTTCCATTTTCAGCAGCTTCTCGCGCTCGCCTTCCAGCATCTTGGACACAGGGATGCCCGTCCACTTGGAAACCACTTCGGCGATTTCTTCCTCGGTCACCTTGTTGCGCAGCAATTGGTTATCGGTCTTGCCGTGCTGGTCGACCATCTGCAGGCTGCGCTCCAGGTCCGGGATTACCCCGTACTGCAGCTCAGCCATGCGGCTCAGGTCGCCTTTGCGGCGGGCGGCCTCGAGCTCCTGGCGCGCTTGCTCGATCTTTTGCTGAATCTGGGCCGAACCCTGCACTTCAGCTTTTTCCGACGCCCAGATCTCTTCGAGGTCGGAATATTCACGCTCAAGGCGCTCGATTTCCTCGGTCAACTTCTCCAAGCGTTTCTTGGCAGCCTCATCCTCTTCTTTCTTGAGCGCCTGGGACTCGACCTTAAGCTGGATCAGACGGCGGTCGAGACGGTCGAGGACCTCAGGCTTGGAGTCGATTTCCATCCGAATACGGCTGGCTGCCTCGTCGATCAGGTCGATGGCCTTGTCAGGCAACTGGCGATCGGTAATGTAGCGGTGGCTGAGCTTGGCCGCCGCGATGATGGCGCCGTCGGTGATGGCCACCTTGTGGTGCACTTCATAGCGTTCTTTCAGGCCACGCAGAATAGCGATGGTGTCCTCTTCGCTAGGCTCCTCCACCAGTACCTTCTGGAAGCGACGCTCCAGGGCCGCATCCTTCTCGATGAACTGGCGGTACTCGTTCAAGGTAGTGGCGCCTACGCAATGCAGTTCACCACGGGCCAGGGCCGGCTTGAGCATGTTGCCCGCATCCATGGCACCCTCGCCTTTACCGGCGCCGACCATGGTGTGCAGTTCGTCGATGAACAGGATCACCTGCCCTTCCTGCTTCGACAGTTCGTTGAGCAGGCCTTTGAGGCGCTCTTCGAATTCACCCCGGTACTTGGCGCCGGCAATCAGGGCCCCCATGTCCAGGGCGAGCAAACGCTTGCCTTTCAGGCCATCTGGCACTTCACCATTGATGATGCGCTGGGCGAGGCCTTCGGCAATGGCGGTCTTGCCCACGCCGGGCTCACCGATCAGCACGGGGTTGTTCTTGGTACGGCGTTGCAACACCTGGACGGTGCGGCGGATTTCGTCGTCACGGCCGATCACAGGGTCAAGCTTGCCTTCTTCGGCACGCTTGGTCAGGTCGACGGTGTACTTGTCCAGTGCCTGACGCGATTCCTCGGCGTTGGCATCGTTCACGGCCGCACCACCGCGCAGGTTGTTGATGGCGTTCTCCAAGGCTTTCTTGCTCACGCCCTGGCTGAGCAGCAACTTGCCCAGCTTGCTGTTCTCGTCCATGGCCGCCAGCACGACCAGCTCGCTGGAAATGAACTGGTCACCCTTTTGCTGGGCCAGGCGGTCTGCCTGGTTGAGCAGGCGCGCCAGATCCTGCGACATGTTCACATCGCCCGTGGGGTTCTGGATTTTCGGCAGTTGGTCAAGCTCCTTGACCATCGCCTGACGCAGGCTATTGATGTCGAAGCCGACCTGCATCAGCAGTGGCTTGATAGAGCCACCCTGCTGTTCGAGCAAGGCCTGGAGCAAGTGGACAGGCTCGATGGCGGGGTGATCCATGCCAACGGCCAGGGATTGCGCATCGGATATTGCAAGCTGGAGCTTGCTGGTCAAACGGTCTATTCGCATGATGTACCTTCCTGTAAAGGGCAGGTCGGAGCGATGGACAGCGCCTGTTTATGAAGAAACCTGCCTGAGATGTCTTATAGATAAGGCTGATTCTGGAAGATTCAAGCGTAGCGGGGTTGACGGAAGTCAAGCTGTTGGATTTGCACCGGTGTAAGGGCAGGTGCAGCCCATTGCTAGCGCGGCGCCAGCCACACCAAGGAAGCGAAACGCCCACCTTGCGGGGTACGCCGGTAGGAGAAGAACCGCTCGTCGCTCACCGTGCACAAGCCGCCACCGTAAACAGCCGTGACCCCACGGGCTGCCAGGCGAATACGGGCCAGGGCGTAGATATCGGCCATCAGCTTGCCGGGGCGTTTGCCGTCGACGAATGCCCGCGCGGCCTCCGGGTGCACCGCAGTAAAGGCATCACGCACTTCCAGGCCCACTTCGAAGGCCTGGGGCCCAATCGCCGGGCCCAGCCATACCAGCACCTGAGCCGGTGGTACGTCAAAGCGATCCAGGGTGGCTTCCAGCACGCCCCCGGCAAGCCCGCGCCAGCCCGCATGGGCTGCCGCCACCTGCGTACCGGCCTGGTCACAAAACAGTACAGGCAGGCAATCGGCGGTCATCACCGTGCAGGCGATGCCTGGCCGGTCGGTCCAGCTGGCATCGGCTTCGACCACGCGGGACGGGTCCGCATCGGCGACGGCCAAGCCGTGCACCTGCTTGAGCCAGGCGGGCTGGATGTCGAACTCGCCGCTCAGGCGCAGGCGGTTCTGGGCAACGGCCGCAGGGTCGTCCCCCACATGGTCACCCAGGTTGAAGGTATCGAAAGGCGGCAGGCTGACGCCGCCCTGGCGGGTGGTGACGCAGGCGCGAACCGAGGCTGGCGCAGGCCAGTCCGGCGTCAGCAGCGACTGCGTCAGGCCACTCATCCGATGAAACTCTCGCGATCCTGGTTGAGCAGCGACAGCAGCCAGACGAAATCATCGGGCAGTGGCGATTCCCATTCCATGCGCTCGCCCGTCGCCGGGTGCACCAGTGCCAGGAAGCGTGCGTGCAGGGCCTGACGCGGGAAGGTCTTGACCGCTTCGACCATGGTCGGGCTTGCCGCAGGCGGGATGCGGAAGCGCCCGCCGTAGGTCTGGTCACCGACCAGGGGGAAGCCGACGTGGGCCATGTGCACGCGAATCTGGTGGGTACGGCCGGTTTCGAGCTTGACCCGCACGTGAGTGTGCGACCGGAAACGCTTGAGCACACGGTAGTGGCTGACTGCTGGCTTGCCACCGTCTGTGACAGCCATGCGCTGGCGCATGCCGCCGTGGCGACCGATGGGGGCGTCGATCTTGCCACCAGCAGTGACCACGCCCACCACGATGCATTCGTAGATACGGCTGACCGAACGCTTCTGCAACTGGTCCACCAGGTGGGTTTGCGCCTGCAAGGTCTTGGCCACGACCATCAGGCCGGTGGTGTCCTTGTCCAGGCGGTGGACGATGCCGGCACGTGGCACGTTGATGATGTCGGGCACGTGATGCAGCAAGGCGTTGAGCAAGGTACCGCTGGCATGGCCGGCAGCCGGGTGCACCACCAGGCCCGCAGGCTTGTTGATGACCAGGATCTGGTCGTCTTCATAGACGATGTCCAGCGCAATGTCCTCGGCCTCCCATTCGCCCTGGGCTTCCTGCTCGGCTTCCAGGGCCAGCACGGCACCGCCATGCACGGTGTCACGCGGGCGCAGGACAGCACCGTCGACCGTCAGACGGCCATCTTTGATCCAGGCCGTCAGCCGCGAGCGCGAATACTCGTCGAACAATTGGGCGGCGACCTGGTCGAGGCGTTGACCGCCCAGTTCGGACGGGACCTCTGCGCTAAGTTGAATGATCTCGGACATGCTCGATTCAGTGGGCGCACAGCCTTTGGTTTCAGCTGCGAGCTTGTGGTTAAATACGGCTTCTTTTGTCCCGGGGTTGGCCGGGGCGCTCATCATAACAGGACGGCCCCGCCCAAGACAGCGGCCGTCAAAGGGACGCAAGCCGCCATGCAAGTGAAACACCTGCTGCTGATCGCCATCCTCGGGCTCACCGCGGCCTGTTCCTCTAATAAGGAAGTCATCGACGAGAACCTCAGCGAGGCCGAGCTGTATCAGCAGGCCCAGGCTGACCTGGACAATTCCAGCTACACCAGCGCCGTGAACAAGCTCAAGGCCCTGGAGTCGCGTTACCCGTTCGGCCGCTATGCCGACCAGGCGCAGCTGGAGCTGATCTACGCCAACTACAAGAACTCGGAGCCGGAGGCTGCCAAGTCGGCTGCCGAGCGCTTCATCCGCCTGCACCCGCAGCACCCGAACGTCGACTACGCCTACTACCTCAAGGGCCTGACCTCCTTCGACCAGGACCGTGGCCTGCTGGCGCGCTTCCTGCCGCTGGACATGACCAAACGCGATCCGGGCGCGGCACGCGACTCGTACAACGAGTTCGCGCAGCTCACCAGCCGTTTCCCCAACAGCCGTTACGCCCCGGACGCCAAGCAGCGCATGATCTACCTGCGCAACCTGCTGGCCTCCTATGAAATCCACGTGGCCGACTACTACCTCAGCCGTCAGGCATACGTGGCTGCCGCCAACCGTGGCCGCTACGTGGTCGAGAACTTCCAGGAAACGCCTTCGGTTGGCGACGGCCTGGCGGTGATGGTCGAGGCGTACCAGAAGATGCACCTGGACGACCTGGCTGCCACTAGCCTTGAGACCCTGAAGCTCAACTACCCGGACCACCCGAGCCTGGCCGATGGCGAATTCCAGCCCAAGCAGACCGAGTCTGACGGTCGCGGCTGGCTGTCCAAGGCTACGCTGGGCCTGATCGAAACCGACACCCCGCTGCCACCGGGCCAGACCCGCGCCAACCAGGACGTGATCAAGCAGTTCCAGGATGCGCGTGACGAAATGCCCAAGGAGCTGCTGCCCAAGGACGAAAACGGCGACCCGATCGAGCCACCAGGGCCCAAGGAAGCCGACAGCAACCGCTCCTGGTTCAGCTACATGACCTTCGGTCTGTTCGACTGATTCAGGCGTTGCATGAAAGGGAGGTCCTGGACCTCCCTTTTTTATTGCCTGCGCCCTAGACTGTCATCCTCTTTCATTCGACAAGCTGAACACCATGGTTCGCCTACTTTTCTGGATCGTCCTGATCGCCGCCGCGTTCTGGCTGTGGCGCAAATTCAAACTCAGCCAGCAACCGCGTCAAGAGGCCAAGCTCGATGCGCCTCTGAAAATGGTTCGCTGCGCGCATTGCGGCGTGCACCTGCCCACCGACCAGGCACTGGCGCAGGGCAACACCTGGTATTGCAGCCAGGCGCACTTGCAACAGGGGCCTGGCCGTCAGGGTTGATCAGGCGGTTAGCCAAGACGCCCATCAGGGGCGTAGGGTGCCGGGTCGATGATGGGCTCAGCGCCATTGAGCAAATCGGCCAGCAGTTGGCACGAGGCTGGCGCCAGCACCAGCCCGTTTCGGTAATGGCCGCAGTTCAGCCATAACCCATCAAAACCTGGCACCGGCCCGATAAACGGAACGCCTTCAGGCGAACCTGGCCGTAGCCCGGCCCAGTGGGCCACCACGGGCGCGCCATCCAGGCCGGGCAGCAGATCCACCGCCGATGCCTTGAGGCTTGCCAGCGCCTGATCGGTGGGGGTCTTGTCGTAGCCGGCATGCTCCAGCGTGCTGCCTACCAGAATGTGCCCATCCCGGCGCGGAATTGCATAACGGCCTTTGGCAAGCACCATGCTTGGCAGAAAATCCTCAGCGCATTTGAACAGGATCATCTGCCCTTTCACCGGCTCGACCGGAAGCTCAAGGCCCAGGTGGCGTAGCAGTTCGCCGCTCCAGGCGCCGGCACTGAGTACGACTTCGTCGGCGGCCAGCTCGCCTTCGGCGGTGCTCACCCCAACAATACGACCGTCCTGCTGCACAAAACCCGTGATCTGGCAGTGCTCACGCACACTCACATTGGGTAATGCCAGCAACGCTGCCTTCAGCGATTTGACCAGGCGTGGGTTGCGCACATTGGCCACGCCTTCCATGTAGAGGGCCCGCTTAAAGCCTGGCCCCAGCACAGGGACTGCCTCGTACACCGCCGAAATGTCCACGGCGCTCAGCGGGCGCTGCTCACGGCCCGCCCAAGCCAAGGCCTGGGCTTGATCATCCAGGTCGAGCCAGTAGAGCCCGGTGGTATGCACTTCAGGGTCCAGGCCTGTGCTGGCGAACAAGCGCTCGCCCAGCTGTGGATAAAAGTCCTGCGACCAATGTGCCAGGGCGGTCACTGCCGGGCTGTAGCGCCACGGATACAGGGGTGAGACGATACCGCCCCCGGCCCAGGATGACTCGCGACCTACCTCGCCCTGGTCGCATATCACCACCTGGTCAACGCTCGCCGCCAGGTTGAATGCCGTCAGCAGGCCAATGACCCCGCCACCGACCACCACTACTTGCTTGCTCATCTGTCGATTCAACACCTGAAGTAAAAAACCGCGATGCACCGGGCACCTGTGACCGTTCAGCCTCCCCAGCAGCGCGCGCTGTCGCTGGCGCCGTGGTTGCGCCCTACCCCAGCTTGATCAAGCTCGAAATCGCCACAGCGGTCTTCGGCCATGAGCCCTGTGGGCAAACGTCGGGCACGCAGGGTGAAGGTCTGGTCCTCGCGCAGCGCTTGCAGGCTGTAGTAGCGGTTGCCCGAAGGCAGACTCGGGTCGCCTTCGGCATACTGGCCAGTAAGCAAGCGATGGCGTTCCAGGCGCAATGCGGCATCTTGCAACAGGGCGACCACCTCGTGATGCGCTGCCTGCCGCAGGTGGTCGTTGTAACGGGGGTAGGCAATGGCTGCCAGAATGCCGGTGACGGCCAGCACAATCAACAGCTCGATCAGGCTAATGCCTTGCTGCATGTCAGTCTCCTCTGAATCTTTGTCGCCACGCCATGCGGACAAGCTCACCGCCATCGTTGGCATACACCGCTTCCACTGCCTGCCGCGGATGACTTCGCTGGCTGACCGCGGTGACCCGGAAAACTGTCACTGGCCGCCCCATCGGGATAGCCACGGCGCGTTGCGTAGTACCCAGGTTCTGCACCTGAAAAAAGCCTTCCGGCCCGGTCTGCCAGGCCCCGGCCAGGCGATGAGGCTGCTCAGGCGGTAGACACACTTCACACGGCGGTGGCGGCGCCTGCACGATCGATTGCCTGCCAACCGCCAATGTGGCTTCGGCCTGCTCGAAGGCCAGCTGACCTTCTTTGAACAGGCCTACCATTTGCGTTTCAACGGCGGCTGCACGTAGCGCCGAAGTGCTCAGCACCCCCAACAAAAGGCTCAGCACCAACGCCAACAGCAGCACCACCCCCCGCTCGCGTGTCATGGCTCGCCCCCGTTGCGGCGGGCCACGCTGACAACGTACTGCTGCTCCAGCGCCAACAAAGGGTCGAACAGATTCAAGTGCAGGTCGATGCGCTGGCCATCGTCCGCAGCCACCACGTGCAGACGGCGCACATGCTCAAGCAGGGGCTGGGTGCTGCTGCCACGGGTGAAGTACAGGGTATCGTCCCTGACGGCGTAACGATGCCGGGTGATGGGGATGGCCATCAGCGGCGCGGCGGCGTGGACATGTCCACGATGTACCTTGACGTATCCGACGCAGTCAGTGAGTAGGGTCCATTGGGGCTTGAGCGAATGGCCCGGAAGGTCGGCCACTACCACCGTAAGGCTTGATTCCTCGACTGCCAGTGGTCGGCTAAAGGCGGCAAGGGTGTCGCTGTCCGGCAGATCGGCGGGCTCTAAGCGCAGGCAGCCGAACATGCCAGCCATGCGGACGTCCTGGGCCATGCGCAACAGGGCCAGCCGTGCATCTTCCTGCATGCGCAGCGCAGCCCCTTGCAACTGCCACGCCCGGTGGGCAGAGGTGAACAACTGGCTGGCGCCGGCCAACAGCATCAACCCGAGTGCCAGCACCAGCAGCAGTTCGAGCAATCCGACCCCGTTTTGCCGAAGCCTCATGGCAGCGCCTGCTCATGTGCACTGGCAGATGCCAGCACCCCCTGCACCTGCTGCCGAGCGTCATGCGTGGCCTGCAAAGCCTGCATGTGCAGCGCCGCTGCGGCAAACATGCCAACGGCAATCACCACCATGGCCAACAGCGTTTCCAAGAGCGTCATGCCCCGTTGCGTTACCTGCATCCCTGCAGCTCCTGCGACTTTTCATGCGTTGTCGATGTACGCCTGCCACTGGAAGGGTGACCCCGCGTGCGTGAGGCTAAAGCCAAGCACGTCCAAGGAGAAATGCACGGTGAAGCAACAGGGAGTAACACTGATACAAACGGTGTCGGCGCTGGCGGTGCTCGCTGTCCTGACGCAGCTTGGGGCGCCTGCTTACGTCAAGCTCAGCGATGACCTACACCGTGCTGCCGTCACGCGGGACTTGGCGCAAACGCTGCGTAGCGCACGCGGGCACGCCATGCTGTTGGGTGAGGATGTGCGGGTGCAGGCGCTCGACGATGCGTGGGGCAACGGATGGCGAGTGATGCTGGAGAAGGATTCGCGGGTGCTGCGTGAGCAACGCCTGCGCCGGCCTCTGCAGATCGCCGCGAACCTGGGTACGACGATGACGTTCACGGCCATGGGCCTGCCAGTCAACCCTGCCGGCAACTGGCTGGCGGCGACTTTCGAGGTATGCACGCGCTCAGCCGGCATCAGCCAGCATCAAGTGGTGATGGCGTCCAGCGGCAGGGTCCGGGTATCGAATGAAATCCGCGCTAGTCGAAGGTGCACAGGTGCTGGGGCCTGAGCGTTCATGGATAAACGCTCAGGCCCGCGCAGGCGATCAGATCAATGAGCGCACACGCAGCTCTTTGGGCATCGAGAAGGTGACGTTCTCTTCACGCCCGTCCAGCTCTTCGGCGCCCGTAGCGCCCCATGCCTTGAGCTGTTCGATGACGCCGCGCACCAGCACTTCCGGCGCGGACGCGCCTGCGGTGATGCCGATGCGGTCAACCTGGTCGAACCAGGCCCGCTGCAGGTCTTCAGCACCGTCGATCAGATGGGCCGGGGTGCCCATGCGCTCGGCAAGTTCACGCAGGCGGTTGGAGTTGGAACTGTTGGGGCTGCCGACCACCAGGACCACATCACACTCGTCGGCCAGTTGCTTCACGGCATCCTGGCGGTTTTGCGTGGCGTAGCAGATGTCGTCCTTGCGAGGCCCGCCGATGTTGGGAAAGCGCGCACGCAGCGCGTCGATCACGCGGCTGGTGTCGTCCATCGACAGGGTAGTTTGCGTCACGAATGCCAAGTGGTCAGGGTCTTTCACCTGCAGATTGGCCACATCGTTCTCGTCTTCTACCAGGTAGATGGCCCCGCCGTTGCTGGCGTCATACTGCCCCATGGTGCCTTCGACTTCCGGGTGCCCGGCATGGCCAATCAGGATGCACTCACGGCCATCGCGGCTGTACTTGGCCACCTCGATGTGCACCTTGGTAACCAACGGGCAGGTGGCATCGAACACCTTCAGGCCGCGCCCACCGGCTTCCTGGCGCACGGCCTGGGAAACCCCATGGGCGCTGAAGATGACGATGACATCGTCCGGTACCTGATCGAGCTCCTCGACGAAAATGGCGCCACGGCTGCGCAGGTCTTCGACGACGAACTTGTTGTGCACCACTTCGTGACGCACATAGATGGGCGGGCCGAACACTTCCAGCGCGCGGTTGACGATTTCGATTGCCCGGTCGACCCCCGCGCAGAAGCCGCGCGGGTTGGCGAGTTTGATTTGCATGATCGGCTCCAGGCCTACAGGGCCTTCACCTCGAGGATCTCCACCTCGAAGGTCAGGGTCTTGCCAGCCAGTGGGTGATTGAAGTCGATGGTCACCTGATCGTCGTCGAAGGCCTTCACCACGCCCGGCAGCTCGGCGTTGGCGGCGTCCTTGAAAATGATCAGCAAGCCATCGGACAGCTCCATGCCTTCGAACTGAGACCTCGGCATAACCTGCACATTCTGTGGGTTGGGCTGGCCGAAGGCGTTCTCCGGGGCAACCTCCACGGTACGCTTGTCGCCAGCCTTGAAACCGAATAGCGCGGCCTCGAAGCCCGGCAGCAGGTTGCCGTCGCCCACCTTGAAGGTGGCAGGTGCCTTGTCAAACGTGCTGTCGACCGTGTCACCGTTTTCCAGGTGCAGGGCGAAATGCAGGGTGACTTCGGTGTTCTGGCCGATACGAATGTCAGTCATGGACCGGCTCCTCGGATTTCTTGCTCTTGAACATATCCAGCGCCAACATGATTGCGCCGACGGTGATGGCGCTGTCAGCCACGTTGAAGGCCGGGAAGTAGTGGCGGTTCTGCCAGTGCACCAGGATGAAATCGACCACATGGCCCAGCACGATGCGATCGTAGAGGTTGCCGATGGCACCGCCCAGTACCAGGGCCAGCGCTACGGCCAGCCAGGTTTCATGACGACCGAGGCGCTTGAGCCACACCACCAGCACTGCGCTGACCACCACGGCGATCAGGGCGAACAACCAACGCTGCCAGCCGGCGCCATCGGCCAGGAAACTGAACGCAGCGCCGGTGTTGTAGGCCAGGGTCCAGCTGAAGTAGTCGGGGATGACGACAATTTGCTGGTACATGGTCAGGGCGTTGTTGAAGTACAGCTTGGTGGCCTGGTCGACGACCAGGACCAGCACGCTCAGCCACAGCCATGCGAGGCGCCCGAAGCGCCCCGCTGCAAGGTTAGGCATAGTGGCGCACCTCGCCGGAGCCGGTCAGGTTTTCCACACAGCGACCGCAGATTTCCGGGTGCTCCGGATGGCTGCCGACGTCTGCACGGAAGTGCCAGCAACGGCCGCACTTGGTGTAGCCGGACTTGACCACTTTCAGCTTGAGGCCTTCCACTTCGGTCGCCACCGCCTCGGCAGGCGCTTGCGCGAACGGCACAACGCTGGCAGCCGAGGTGATGAGCACGAAGCGCAGCTCGTCGCCCAGCTTGTTCAGGTCGGCGCTCAGGGCCTCGTCCGCATACAAGGTGACCTCGGCCTGCAGGTTGCCGCCGATGACCTTGGCGGTCCGCTGGTTTTCCAGTTCCTTGTTGACCGAAGCCTTGACCGCCATGACCCGATCCCAATAGGCGCGATCGAGTTCGGTGCCTTCCGGCAGCTCGCTCAGGCCCTCATACCAGCCATTGAGCATGACCGACTCGTTACGCTCACCCGGCAAGTACTGCCAGATTTCGTCGGCGGTGAAGGCCAGGATCGGCGCGATCCAGCGCACCAGCGCCTCGCTGATGTGGTACAGCGCGGTCTGGCAGGAGCGACGGGCGACGCTGTTGGCACCCGTGGTGTACTGGCGATCCTTGATGATGTCGAGGTAGAAACCACCCAGCTCCTGCACACAGAAGTTGTGCACCTTGGAGTAGACGTTCCAGAAGCGGTACTCGCCGTAGTGCTCTTCCAGCTCGCGTTGCAGCAACAGGGTGCGGTCCACCGCCCAACGGTCCAGGGCCAGCATGTCCTGCGGCGCCAGCAGGTCGCGGGCCGGGTCGAAGCCGGTCAGGTTGGAGAGCAGGAAGCGTGCGGTGTTGCGAATACGCCGGTAGGCATCGGCGCTGCGCTGCAGGATCTGCTCGGACACTGCCATTTCGCCGGAGTAGTCGGTGGCAGCTACCCACAGGCGCAGGATATCGGCACCCAGGGTGTTGTTGACCTTCTCGGGCTCGATGGTGTTGCCCAGCGACTTGGACATCTTGCGGCCGTTCTCGTCCACCGTGAAGCCGTGGGTCAGCAGCTCGCGGTACGGCGCGTGGCCGTCGATGGCGCAGCCGGTCAACAGCGACGAGTGGAACCAGCCGCGGTGTTGGTCGGAACCTTCCAGGTACAAATCGGCGCGGGGGCCGGTGGCATGGCCGATGTCGTGGGAGCCGCGCAGTACATGCCAGTGCGTGGTGCCGGAGTCGAACCATACGTCCAGGGTGTCGGCGATCTTGTCGTACTGCTCGGCTTCGGCGCCCAGCAACTCGGCGGCATCGAGCTTGAACCAGGCCTCGATGCCCTGTTGCTCGACGCGCTTGGCAACCTCTTCCATCAACTCGACGGTGCGTGGGTGCAGCTCACCCGTCTGCTTGTTCAGGAAGAACGGGATAGGCACGCCCCAGTTGCGCTGGCGCGAGATGCACCAGTCAGGCCGGTTGGCGATCATCGAGTGCAGGCGTGCCTGGCCCCACGCCGGGACGAACTTGGTGTCCTCGATGGCCTTGAGGGCACGCTCGCGCAGCGGTTCACCGTCGCGTGGCTGTTTGTCCATGCCCACGAACCACTGTGCGGTGGCACGGTAGATCAGCGGCGACTTGTGACGCCAGCAGTGCATGTAGCTGTGGCTGATGGTCTCAGTGTGCATCAGCGCACCGACTTCGCCCAGCTTCTCGACGATGGCCGGGTTGGCCTTCCAGATGAACTGCCCGCCGAAGAACGGCAGCGATTCGACGTACACCCCGTTGCTCTGTACGGGCGTGAGGATGTCATCGTTGACCATGCCGTAGCGCTTGCAGGTCACGAAGTCGTCTTCACCGTAGGCCGGCGCGGAATGCACCACGCCAGTGCCTGCGCCCAGTTCGACGTACTCGGCCAGGTAGACCGGCGAGAGGCGGTCGTAGAACGGGTGACGGAAGTTGACCAGTTCAAGGGCCGAGCCTGGAGCGGTGGCGATCACCGAACCCTCAAGTTCATAGCGCTTGAGGCAGGACTCGACCAGCTCTTCGGCCAGGACCAGCAGGCGCTCGCCGATGTCGACCAGGGCGTACTGGAATTCGGGGTGAACGTTCAGTGCCTGGTTGGCAGGGATGGTCCACGGGGTGGTGGTCCAGATCACGATGGCGGCCGGCTTTTCGAGTGCCGCCAGGCCGAAGGCTGCGGCCAGCTTGGCGTCATCGGCGACAGGGAACGCCACGTCGATGGTCTGCGACTTCTTGTCAGCGTATTCGACTTCGGCCTCGGCCAGTGCCGAGCCGCAATCGAAGCACCAGTTCACCGGCTTGAGGCCCTTGAACACGTAGCCCTGCTTGACCATCTCGGCCAGGGCGCGGATTTCACCGGCCTCGTTGGCGAAGTTCATGGTCTTGTAGGGGTTGTCCCAATCGCCCAGCACGCCCAGGCGAATGAACTCGGTCTTCTGCCCTTCGATCTGCTCGGCAGCGTACTCGCGGCACAGCTCGCGGGTACGGTCGGCGGTCAGGTGCTTGCCGTGGGTGACTTCGACCTTGTGTTCGATCGGCAGCCCATGGCAGTCCCAGCCCGGCACGTACGGCGCATCGAAGCCGGCCAGGGTCTTGGAACGGACGATCATGTCCTTGAGGATCTTGTTCAGCGCATGACCGATGTGGATCTTGCCGTTGGCATAGGGCGGGCCGTCGTGCAGGACGAACTTGGGACGATCCTTGCCAATCTCGCGCAGCTTCTGGTACAGGCCAATGCTGTCCCAGCGCTGCAGAATCTGCGGTTCGCGCTGAGGCAGGCCGGCCTTCATGGGGAAGGCGGTGTCCGGAAGGTTTAGCGTGGCTTTGTAGTCGGTCATTTCAGGCTCTTGGTTAGCGGTTGAGCGTGCCAATGTGCACGTGCGGCGGCGATATCCGCATCGATCGCCGACTTCAGCGCCTCCAGGGAGGCGAATCGCTGCTCTTCACGCAGCTTGTGGTGGAACACCACCGTCAGGCGGCGGCCATAAAGGTCACCGGCATAGTCCAGAAGATGGATTTCCAGGTGCGGGCGTCCGTCACCGGCAACGGTAGGACGCACGCCAATGTTGCCGACACCCGCCCAGGCCTTGCCATCGATCTCGATACTGGCCAGGTAGACCCCGGCCAACGGTACACGACGCCGCTTGAGTTGGATGTTGGCGGTGGGTGTGCCGAGCTGGCGGGCCAGCTTCTGGCCATGCAACACGCGGCCGGTGATGCTGTACGGGCGGCCCAGCAGGTGCTCGGCCAGCTCGAAGTTGCCTTGCGCCAGCGCCTTGCGCACCTCGGTGCTGCTGACCCGCAGGCCGTCCTGGATCACGGTGTTGGCGGCTTCTACGGTAAAACCATACTGCGCGCCTGCCTGGACCAGGAAGGCGAAATCGCCTTTACGGTCACAGCCAAAGCGGAAGTCGTCACCCACTTCAAGATGCTGCACGCCCAGGCCATCGACCAGGATGGTCCTGACGAAGTCGTCGGCGTCGAGCTCACCCAGGCGCTGGTTGAAGGCCAGGCACAACACGCGGTCGATGCCCTCCCCGGCCAGCAACGCGATCTTGTCGCGCAGCCGGGCCAGGCGGGCCGGCGCGGTGTCAGGCGTGAAGTACTCACGCGGCTGCGGTTCGAAGATTACCACGCAGGTCGGCAGGCCCAGGGCCTGGCCGCGCTCGCGCAGGCGCGCCAGGATTGCCTGGTGGCCACGATGTACCCCGTCGAAGTTGCCAATGGTGGCGACACACCCCCGGTGTTCGGGGCGCAGGTTGTGAAGACCTCGAACCAGCTGCATAACGCGCTTCTTGCTCATAAAGTGGCCGATTATAACCACACCCGGGCGCCGGTGACAGGCAGCAGCGCCTTGGGGTGGCGTGGATTGCGAAAAACCGACGCCTGACGCGCCCGCCGCCTCAGTGCAAGGCTTTGCGGGCGAACTGCCGAGGCCGGAAACCGCACAGGTACAGGCAACCAAAGTAGGTGACGACGCCCGCCATGATCAGCGCCATCAACCGCATCAGTCGCTCAAGCATGTTTCCCTCGACCCAGGCCGGCAGGTAGTGCATGCCGGCCAACAGGACACCGGACATCAGGCCTGCCGCCAACACCAGCTTGAGCAGAAACACGGCCCAGCCCGGTTGCGGCTGGAACAGCTGCTGGGTGCGCAGTTTCCAGAACAGCAAGCCGGCGTTGAGGCAGGCGCCAAGGCTGATGGCCAGGGCCAGTCCGGCATGCGCCAGCGGGCCGATGAGCACAAGGTTGAACAGTTGCGTGCAGGCCAGGGTGAAGACGGCGATCTTCACTGGCGTGCGGATATTTTGCTGCGCATAGAAGCCCGGCGCCAGCACCTTGACCATGATGATTGCCAGCAGGCCAACGGAATAGGCGATCAGCGCCTGCTGGGTCATGGCCGCATCGGTCGCGCTGAATTTGCCGTACTGGAACAGGGCCACGGTCAGCGGCTCGGCAAGGATCGCCAGCCCCAGCGTACACGGCAGCACCAGCAAAAAGCACAAGCGCAGGCCCCAGTCGAGGATGCGCGAGTACTCTTCCCGGTCCTTGTTGGCGTAAGTCTTGGCCAAGGTCGGTAGCAAGATGGTGCCCAAAGCGACGCCCAGGACACCAGACGGCAGTTCCATGAGCCGGTCTGCGTAATACATCCAGGAGACGGAACCTGCCACCAGGAACGAGGCGAAAATAGTATTGATGATCAGCGATATCTGGCTCACCGAGACG
The DNA here is from genome assembly GCF_007680745.1 of Pseudomonas sp. DE0010. NCBI lineage: Bacteria > Pseudomonadati > Pseudomonadota > Gammaproteobacteria > Pseudomonadales > Pseudomonadaceae > Pseudomonas > Pseudomonas sp. DE0010. The sequence goes on along the minus strand of NZ_VEJQ01000028.1, from coordinate 5,175 downwards.
CCGAGGATGGCAGGGAGCATCTGCTTGAGCACCCGCCACACGCCGGCATCTTTCAGGTTCAGCCGCGGCAACACCAGCATGCCGATCCTTTTCAGGGCCGGAAGCTGGTAGAGCAGTTGCGCCAGGCCACCGGCCAGCACCCCCCAGGCCAGCGCCATGATCGGCGGATTGAAATACGGCGTGAGCAATACGGCGAACACGATCATCGCCACGTTGAGCAAGGTCGGCGTGAAGGCCGGCACGCTGAAGCGGTTCCAGGTGTTGAGGATGGCGCCCACCAGCGATGACAGCGAGATTAGCAATATATAAGGAAAGGTGACCCGCAGCAGATCGGTGGTGAGCTGGTATTTCTCGGCGTTGTCGACGAAACCAGGCGCCGTGGCCCACACCACCCAGGGTGCGGCCAGTATGCCGATGCACGTCACAACGGCCAGCACCAGCGTCAGCAAGCCGCTGACGTAGGCCACGAAAGTACGCGTGGCCTCTTCGCCCTGCTGGCTTTTATATTCGGCAAGAATGGGCACGAATGCCTGGGAGAACGCCCCTTCGGCAAAGATGCGGCGCAGCAGGTTGGGTAGCTTGAATGCAATGAAAAAGGCATCGGTGGCAACGCCGGCGCCGAAAATACGCGCCAGGATGGTGTCGCGGACAAAGCCCAACACCCGCGAAATCATGGTGATCGAGCTTACCGCAGCCAGGGATTTGAGCAGGTTCATCGAAAAGATTCACGCCAATGACAGAGGACGCTGCCAGAGCGCGCCCGAATGTGCGATACTCCCGCGCCTTCGCAGGGGAGCCAAAAATTCCCGAGTGTACAGGTCGCGCAGCAGAAAGGAATCTTTCCCGCTTGTTGGCGCACCGCTCGGCGGAACCTTGCAAGTGGCCTTGACATCCGCCCGACTGATCGGCATGATTCGCGGCCTATTTTGTTTGCTATTTACCTAAAGTCTTTCGAGGAGCTCGACGGTGGCCAACTCACCTTCCGCCAAGAAACGTGCAAAACAGGCTGAGAAGCGTCGCAGCCACAACGCCAGCCTGCGTTCCATGGTCCGCACCTACATCAAGAATGTAGTTAAAGCCATTGACGCAAAAGACGCCGAAAAAGCGCAAGCCGCTTACGTTCTGGCTGTACCTGTAATCGACCGTATGGCCGACAAAGGTATCATCCACAAGAACAAGGCTGCTCGTCACAAAGGCCGTCTGAATGGCCACATCAAGGCGCTGAAAGAAGCTGCAGCTGCCTAAGCGACGCGCTAGTCAAAAAACCGACCTCAGGGTCGGTTTTTTTATGCCTGCGTTTTGTGAGTTGCCAGGCTCGCGGCTCAACCCACGCTCTATAAAGTGGCAGGGCCGCATGGCGGCCCTGCCCTTGTATCACTTGGCGATCTGGATCTTGGGTGCCCACTGCAGCCAATCGTCTTCGGCTTTTTCGAACAGCGGGAAGGTTTGCCTTGGCCGAGCCGGGGTGCCCATGCGTTCACCCTCGGGCGTCGCGAAGGCGATACCGCCATCGATCAGTGTTTCCAGCGACTCCGTGCGCACGGTGGCGCCCTTGAACAAGCCCCAATCGAAGCCGAAGCCGCTGCTGTTCCAGAAGCGGCTGCCGCTACGTACCAGGCTGGCATAACGTGGCTCGATCAGAATGTGGATCAACACCCTGTCGGCACTCTGCCCCAGCTCGACATCGGTCACCTTGCCCACCGCCACCTCGCGGAATGTCACGGGCACACCGGGCTTGATGGAGCCTAGCCGAGGTGCGCTGAGGGTCACTGGCAAACCCACTTCGGGCCCCGCAACCTCGGGCGCTTCGGCCAGTGCGATGAAGTCACGCTGAGGGCCCCTGTCCTTGACCGCAGGCTGTACCTCCAGGTACTGCCCGCCTACCAGCGTGTCGAGGTTTTCGGTGCGCACCAGGCCGAAGGATGGCTTGACCACCCAAAACTGAGTGCCGGCACGGGCAATGCGCTCTGCCGCTTCGGTAATACGCGCCTTCAACAGCACTGCCTGCATGTCCTTGGTAAGGTCCACACTTTCCACACTGCCCACATCCAGCCCACGGAAGCGTATGGCGGTGCCTGGCTTGAGCCCATCGGCACGTTCCACACGGATGGTGATAAGGGTACCGGCGCGGTTGGCTGCCTCCTGGCTCTCATGCAAACGGAAACGCGGGATATGGCGCTTTAGCGGCACATTGGGCCGTGGCGTGTCGAAGGCAATGCCGCCTGCCATCAAGGTCTGCAGGGATTCACTCTTGATCTTGATGCCGGACAGGCCACCGGTGAGGGTAATACCACTGGCGTTCCAGAACCGTGTCGAGCCGTTTACCAGTTTTTCGTATTCTTTCTCGATGTGAACACCGATCAGAATGCGGTTGCTGTCACGGGCGAACTGATAGCTTTGCACGCTACCTACCTTCACCTGCTTGAAGGTTACGGGGCTACCTACTTCCAGGGAGCCCAGGGTATCTGCGAACAGCACCATGTGCAGGCCCGGCGCCTTCAGGTCCAACGGCGGCGCCTTGGCGCGCGCTTCGAACTCGCGTTCAGGTCGAGCGCCTTTCTCACCAGGGCGGATGGCAATGTAGTTACCCTTGACCAGCGCTTCCAAGCCCGTGATACCCGCCAGGGAAATGGAAGGCTTGACCACCCAGAACTGGGCGCCCTCTACCAGGTAGTCTTCAGTCAATGGATCCAGCGTCAGCTCGGCGGTCGCGCTGGAAAGGTTGTCTTCCATTTTCAGGGTCTTGAGAGAACCCACCTGGATACCTTTGTACATGACGGGCGTACGGCCTGCCTGCAAGCCCTCGTAGTCGCTCAGCTTCACCTTTACCCGAATACCGGCCTGGGCTGCATCGAAGTCCTCGTACAGGCGAAATGGCAGGCTTGGGTCAGTGGGCGGGCTGTCCTTGCGGTGCTCTGGCGTGGCAAAGGCGATGCCGCCGGCGACGATACTCGACAGCGACTCGCTGCGCACCTTGACCCCCGACAGCGAGGCATCGATGCTGACGCCGCTGGCGTTCCAGAAGCGCGTGTGCTTGCGCACCAGACTCGCATAGGCCGGCTCAATGAAAATCTTCACCTCGACCGTGCTCTGGTCTTCGGAAAGCCGGTAACTCTTCACGCGGCCGACCTGGATTTGCTTGTAGAAGATCGGGCTGTCTTTATTGAGCGACCCCAGGCGCTCGGCCTTGAGGGTAAGGTGCAAACCAGGCTCGGAATCCGACAGGGGCGGTGCCACCTTGAGCGCGGTGAACCGCTTGGTGGGCTCCCCTTCTCCAGGGCTGACGGCAATGTAGTTACCAGACACCAACGTCTCGAGGCCGGAAATGCCTGCCAGGCTGACGCTCGGCTTGACCAGCCAGAAACGCGTGCCCTTGTTCAGATGCCCTTCGGCCGCCTGGTTCATCTCGATGGTAGCGATGACACCCTGATTCTCGCCCTCGGCATCCAGCACCAGGCTCTTGACCTTGCCGACCGGCATGCCTTTGTAGATGACTTCAGTCTTGTTGGCGACGATGCCTTCACCCGACTCGAAACGCACCTCGATCTGCACGCCGGCCTCACGGTAGGCCTGCCATGCGAGCCAGCCTCCGATCATCAGCGCGATCAGGGGCAGGATCCAGATGGCCGACCAGTTGGAGGCAGGGCGGGTTTTAGCCGTTGGCAGGTCACTCATGGTCGTCATCCGACTCCGTGTTATCCCAAATCAGTCGGGGATCGAAAGTCAAAGCAGCAAGCATTGTCAGGATCACCACAGTTGCGAAGGCGACAGCGCCCAGATTGGCTTCGACATTGGCTATCCTGCCGAAATTCACCACTGCCACCAGAATGGCGATGACGAATATGTCGAGCATGGACCAACGTCCTATGAATTCGATGAAACGGTACATCCAGATCCGTTGACGCGCCGACAGGGGCTGCCTGCGCTGCACGGAATACAACAGCAGGCCGATCCCTACCAGCTTGAACGTAGGCACGAGGATACTGGCCGTAAATACCACGGCCGCAATCGGTACCATGCCGTGCTTGAGCAGGGCAACGACGCCCGACATGATGGTGTCGGGCGTGCCTTGACCGAATGAGCTGACGGTCATGATCGGCAGCACGTTGGCCGGAATATAAAGAATGGATGCAGCGATGAGCAGCGCCCAGGTGCGCATGATGCTGTTCGGTCGACGCGGATGCACCCTGGCACCGCACCGCGTGCAGGTTTGGGATGCGTCACCTGTGGCTTGCCTGTTCAGTTCATGACACTCGTTGCAGACAACGATACCTGCATCAATCGCCCGCATGCGGGTCCTCCCCCGATAACGCACTCCAGACTTGGTGCGGTGACATGACGACCTCCAGCCAGACCTGAATCAACAGCAGGCTGATGAAGCAGAACAGCCCAACCCCTACGGTAAGTTCTGCCAGGTCCACCAATTTGACGATAGCCACGAGCACGCCCATGAAGTAGACCTCGAGCATGCCCCAGTCACGCAAGTGGTGATAGGTCCTGTACAGCAACAAGCCTAGCCTGCGCCCTGTGTTAAGCCGAATCGCCAGCAAAACGACCAGCTGACACATCAGTTTTGCCAGCGGTATCGCCATGCTGCACAGGAAAACCACGATGGCCACCCCCTGCATGCCCGAATCGTACAACCCCAGTACGCCGCTCCAGACGGTGTCGTCCGATGTCTGACCTAGCAGATGCAACTGCATGATCGGCAGGAAATTGGCTGGGATGAACAGCGCGAGCGCCGTCAGCACCAACGCCAGGCTGCGATTGACCACATTATGCCGGTGCGCATAGAGCTCGTAGCCGCAGCGTGGGCAAAGCGCTTTTTCACCGGGGTGGATCGCAGGTTTGCGTAAGAGTAGATCGCATTCATGGCATGCGACCAGGTCTTCGAGTGGCAGATCAGCCAGCGTTTCTGGCTCGACGGGGTTGGACATAGGACGCTTCTGAGTAAGTGCGTGGGGTTATTCTAGTGATCTTATGGAGGGCGGCATAGGCTGGAGATACGGCTTCGAATGGCCGGGCGATCAAAATGCGGGCTCCTGACGAACAGGGAGGGGTTCTTTGAGCGACAAGCAGGCTTGGAAAAATTTTGACGCCCAAAGACAAAACCCCTACCTGCATGCGCAGATAGGGGTTTTGCGAAATGAATCTTGACGATGACCTACTCTCACA
>NZ_VEJQ01000289.1:0-239 GCF_007680745.1 Pseudomonas sp. DE0010 | reverse complement strand
ACTATCCCTATCCGGGCAGCCATGTCTATGGCGCCACCAAGGCCTTCCTCAAGCAATTCAGCCTGAGCCTGAGATCCGATCTGCTGGGCACCGGGGTGCGGGTGACCAACATCGAGCCGGGCCTGTCCGAAAGCGAATTCTCGGTGGTGCGCTTCGGGGGTGACAAGGCCAAGGCCGATGCCGTCTATGCCGGCACCGAACCCCTGACCCCGGACGACATCGCCGAATCCATCCACTGG
>NZ_VEJQ01000288.1:0-239 GCF_007680745.1 Pseudomonas sp. DE0010 | reverse complement strand
GCGGCTCCGCCGCCGACGCCGGTGACACCGGCCCAGACGCCGACCCGTGACGTCCCCCAATCCGCCGCCGGTTGGGCCTGGCCGACGAAAGGTACGTTGATCAGTCGCTTCTCGGCCAGCAGCAGCCTGAACAAGGGAATAGACATCGCCGGCCAGGAAGGTCAGCCCGTGATGGCCGCCGCCGATGGCACCGTGGTCTATGCGGGAAATGGTCTACGGGGTTATGGTGAACTGGTTAT
>NZ_VEJQ01000287.1:0-240 GCF_007680745.1 Pseudomonas sp. DE0010 | reverse complement strand
CGCTGACGGTCAGAATGTTGTCGCTCACGGCGCCACTCCCTTGCGAATCGCGAAGCCACTGCGGGCGATACGGATCAGGCCACGCGGCCGCCACATCATCATCACCACCATGAGCACGCCGAACACCAGCATGCGGATGTCGCCGAATTCGCGCAGCAGCTCGAACAGCAGGGTCATGACGAAGGCCGAGACCACCACCCCGACGGTGGAGCCCAGGCCGCCCAGTACCACGATGGCCAG
>NZ_VEJQ01000286.1:0-241 GCF_007680745.1 Pseudomonas sp. DE0010 | reverse complement strand
GATGTCGCCGATCACGTCCTCGCGGGACCAGCCCATGACGTCATGGTCCTGGCCACCCTCGCGCAGATAGACCTGGGCGCGGAAGTACTTGCGCTCCTCCCCCGGCTCGCTGCCCATGACGAAACTGGGCATGGCGTAGGCGTGGGGTCTGACCTGGTAGACGAACTCGGGCTGCTCGGCCGGACCGACATACAGCCGCACCCCGCCATCCTCGCGGTCTTCCACCCCACAGACATAGCCC
>NZ_VEJQ01000285.1:0-241 GCF_007680745.1 Pseudomonas sp. DE0010 | reverse complement strand
CGCTTCTTGGAGCCGCCACGGGCTAGACGGATGGTTACCATTGAACTTCGTTCCTGTAGTCGGTGCTTGTAGCTGTGGGCACACTGGGCCACATGGCCCGAAAGGCCGCATATTCTAAGGGCTGTTACCCGGTTTGCCAATGGCTTTCAACGGCACCCTCGGCATAGCGGCAGCCTGGAGACTCCAGCGGTGGAGCCCCGTCGCTCGCGAAGGTGCATCAGCACTGGTGCCGACGCCCCTC
>NZ_VEJQ01000284.1:0-242 GCF_007680745.1 Pseudomonas sp. DE0010 | reverse complement strand
GGCATGGGCCAGCAAGAGATCGGCGAAGGCGATCAGCACCCGCTTGCGCTGCGCTGGTGCCCGATGGGCCCAGTCACCTCGCGCGAAGCTCGCCCGCGCAGCCTGCACGGCGAGCTCGGCATCCTCGGCCATGCAACTGGCCACCCGGGCCAGCGGGCGACCATCCACCGGACTCAGGTCGGCGTTAGTCGCGCCGCCCTGGGCGGCCTGGTAGCGGCCGTCGATGAAGGCACGGGCTTCGA
>NZ_VEJQ01000283.1:0-242 GCF_007680745.1 Pseudomonas sp. DE0010 | reverse complement strand
CTCGCGCGTCGGCCGATAAGCCAGCAAAGGCGCCCAAGCGGCGCACCCGCTGGAGCCCGTCCGTGGAAACCCCCGATCACGCATCACCGGCCGTCGAGGCCGCATCCAACGAGCCCCATCCCTGGGCCAGCCTGCCGCCGGAGCGCTTTCAGCTGCTGCGGCTGATGCCGCAGCCGGCGGATCGCCGGGTCGGCGCGCGCCCGCTGCGCTTCGTGCAACTCGGTCTGGTCGAGCGCCATGGC
>NZ_VEJQ01000282.1:0-242 GCF_007680745.1 Pseudomonas sp. DE0010 | reverse complement strand
TATGCCGCGGCCATCGAACGGATCAACGCCAGCGAATTGCCGGTGGTGGCCATCGACCTCCCTTCCGGACTGGATGCCGACACCGGCGCCGCGGCGGGCCCTCTGGTGCGCGCCGATCTGACCATCACCTTCATCGGCCTCAAGCTCGGCCTGTTCACCGGCAAGGGGCCTGACCATGTCGGCAGTCTGGTGTTCGAGCCGCTGATGGAGGAACCGCAGAATCCCGCCCACGCCACCGCCCA
>NZ_VEJQ01000281.1:0-242 GCF_007680745.1 Pseudomonas sp. DE0010 | reverse complement strand
GCCTGGCGGTGGACGAGCGCCTGCGCCTGGTGCCCTTTGGCGCCCCCGACGAGCTGGATCTGCAGGCCTTGGAGCAGGCCCTGGCCACCGACACCCAGTGGCTGACCCGCCGCCTGCAGGCGCTGGACGTCCCGGCCGATACCCTGGTGATCCTCGACTGCCCCACGGGCTCGACGCCCCTGAGTCGTCAGGCCCTGGCCCTGGCCACCCGGATCCTGGGGGTGACGACCGCGGATGCGACC
>NZ_VEJQ01000280.1:0-242 GCF_007680745.1 Pseudomonas sp. DE0010 | reverse complement strand
GGCCTCCTGAAGTCGCGATCTGCGGCGCCTGGACTACCGCGCGCTTAGAAGCAAAAGCAACGGCAACGGCAACGGCAACGGCAACGGCAACGGCAACGGCAACGGCGTGAAGGCTAGCGAATTTGTAGGAGCAACTGTCTTTCATCGCATCTAAGGGCCAGCGAACCCTGAGCTGCGCCCCAAATGTTGGACAGTTGGTTAGCCTATCTCAGCCTGGGTCCTGTAAGCCACAGGGCTCAGGC
>NZ_VEJQ01000027.1:0-69718 GCF_007680745.1 Pseudomonas sp. DE0010 | reverse complement strand
CCCTGCGCAAGCCCTGCGCTCGGCCTCCTGAAGTCGCGATCTGCGGCGCCTGAACTACCGCGCGCTTAGAAGCAAAAACACGGGCATGGGATGGATGCAGGTATGCTACGGGCTTGGCAGCAGCAAGCGCTTGCGCGATGGCTACGCACAAGCCCCTGGCCCGCCGACCAGGCCACCTCCCGCGCTGCAAGCCGAACCACATCCTAATGTCGCGGTCTTCATAAACGAAGGATCCGCTTCATACCTTGGCCCGGTGGGTTTGCCACCGCGCTTGTGTCATCATGCCCCAACCGCCGGTGAGTCTCCTTATAAGCCCTCTATGAACAAACCCTACGCATTGCTGCTTGCCTTCGCCCTGCTCCAGGGCTGCCAGAGCCTGCCCGCGCACAAGGCCGAGCCTGCTGCTGCCGACGCCGGCAAACCCGAAGCCGAGAAGCCCATGGTGTACGGCTCGTTCAAGCAGGATACGCTCTATAACCTGTTGGTAGCCGAGCTTGCCGGGCAACGCAATCGCTTCGACATCGCCCTGGCCAACTACACCGATGAGGCCGCGCGAACCCAGGATCCTGGCGTCTCCGAACGCGCCTACCGTATCGCCGAATACCTGGGCGCCGATGAACCTGCGCTGGACAACGCCCTCATCTGGGCCCGCAACGACCCGCAGAACCTCGATGCGCAACGCGCCGCCGCCATCCAGCTGGCCCGCGCAGGCCGCTATGACGATGCCATGGCCTATATGGAAAAGGTCCTGCAAGGCCAGGGCGATACCCATTTCGATTTTCTGGCCCTGTCGGCTGCCGAAACCGACCAGAGCACACGTGACGGCCTGCTGCAGAGCTTCGAACGCCTGTTGGCCAAGTACCCTGACAACGGTCAGTTGATCTTCGGCAAGGCGCTGCTGCTGAACCAGGACGGCAAGGCCGAAGAGGCGCTTGAACTGCTCGAATCGCACGCGCCACAAAACGGCGAAATTGCACCGATCCTGCTGCGCGCCCGCTTGCTGCAAGCCCTGGACCGTGGTCCAGAAGCCCTCCTCCTGCTGCGCAAGGCGATTCGCGAAAACCCCGACGACAAGCGCCTGCGCCTTACCTATGCCCGGACCCTGGTCGAACAGGACCGCATCGCCGACGCCAAGGGCGAATTCGTCAGCCTGGTCCAGCAGTATCCCGAGGACGACGAGCTGCGCTATTCGCTGGCGCTGGTGTGCCTTGAAAACAAGGAGTGGGATGAAGCCGAAGGCTACCTGCAGGAGTTGGTCGAACGCGATAGCAACACCGATGCCGCTCACCTGAACCTCGGCCGCATCCGCGAAGAACGCCACGACCCGGCAGGTGCCCTGCGCCAGTACGCCCTGGTAGGGCCAGGGCCCGACTACCTGGCCGCGCAACTGCGCCAGGCCGACATATTGATCGCCAACGGCCGCGGCACCGAAGCCTCTCGCCTGCTCGCCGAAGCCCGCGAAGCCCAGCCCGACTACGCGATCCAGCTGTTCCTGATCGAATCGGAAAGCTACAGCAACAACAACAAGGACGCCCAGGCCAACCAGGTGCTGCAACAAGCCATTCAGCGCTACCCGGACGACCTCAACCTGCTCTACACCCGTGCCATGCTCGCCGAAAAGCGCGATGACCTGGCCCAGATGGAAAAGGACCTGCGCGCCATCATTGCCCGCGAGCCGGAAAACGCCATGGCCCTGAATGCCCTTGGCTATACCCTGGCCGACCGCACTACCCGTTACGCCGAAGCCCAGGCCCTGATCGACAAGGCGCATCAGCTGACCCCGGACGATCCAGCAGTGCTCGACAGCCTGGGCTGGGTGAACTATCGCCTGGGCAACCTCGACAAAGCAGAGGATTACCTGCGCCAGGCCTTCGCCAGCTTCCCCGACCATGAAGTCGCCGCCCACCTGGGCGAGGTGCTGTGGGCCAACGGCAAGCGGCGCGAAGCCCGCCAGGTGTGGGCCAAGGGCTTCGAAGCCCAGGCCGACAGCCCTGTGCTGCGCAAGACCCTCCTACGCCTGACCGGATCCGAGACCCTTTAAGACCATGCTATTGCGCCATTTCGTAACCTTCACCCTCATCGCCCTCCTGGCCGGCTGTGCCGGCATTGGCAGTCGCGAAGCCTTGCAGGGCCACGGCGATCCACAGCAGTGGAGTGCCCACAAACAGCAGTTGAGCAGCCTCGACGGCTGGCAGATCAACGGCAAGGTGGGCATCCGTGCCCCACGCGACTCGGGCAGTGGCACCCTGTTCTGGCTGCAGCGCCAGGACTACTTCGACATTCGCCTGGCCGGGCCGCTGGGCCGTGGGGCCGCACGCCTGACCGGCCGGCCTGACGCCGTGGTGCTGGAAGTGGCCAACCAGGGCCGCTACGAAGCCACCAGCCCCGAAGCGCTGCTGGAAGAGCAACTGGGCTGGAAGCTGCCTGTTTCCCACCTGGTCTGGTGGGTGCGCGGCCTGCCAGCGCCGGACACCAAGAGCAAGCTGACCCTCGACGGCGACAGCCGCCTGGCCAGCCTTGAACAGGACGGCTGGCAGGTCGAGTACCTGAGCTATGCCGAGCATAACGGTTACTGGCTGCCCGAACGCCTCAAGCTGCACGGCAAGGACCTGGACGTGACCCTGGTGGTCAAGGACTGGCAGCCCCGCCAGCTGGGGCACTGAGTCGATGCAAGCGCTTACCCTGCCCGCGCCGGCCAAGCTGAACCTGTGGCTGCACATCATTGGCCGCCGTGCCGATGGCTACCACGAGCTTGAAACGGTCTTCCAGTTTCTCGACCACGGCGACGAGCTGAGCTTCGCTGTGCGTGAGGACGGCATGATCCGCCTGCACAGCGACCTCGATACCGTGCCCCATGACAGCAACCTGATCGTGCGTGCCGCTCGCCAGCTGCAGGTCCAATCGGGTACGCCCCTGGGCGCGGACATATGGCTTGACAAGGTGCTGCCGATGGGCGGTGGCATCGGCGGCGGCAGCTCGGATGCCGCCACCACCCTGCTCGGCCTTGCCCACCTGTGGCAACTGGATTGGGACGAAGATCGCCTGGCTGCCCTGGGCCTGGGCCTGGGTGCCGATGTACCGGTATTCGTGCGCGGTCATGCCGCCTTTGCCCAGGGTGTGGGCGAACAGCTCACGCCGGTCGATCCGGAACAACCCTGGTATGTGGTGCTGGTTCCGCAAGTGTCTGTAAGCACAGCAGAAATTTTTTCACATCCGCAGTTGACACGTGATTCTCTCCCCCTTAAGATGCGCCCCGTTCCCAAGGGAAACAGTCGAAATGACTGCCAACCGGTGGTAGAGCAGAATTACCCGGAAGTTCGCAACGCGCTGAATTCGCTGGGGAAGTTCACAGAGGCTCGACTAACCGGAACTGGAAGTTGTGTGTTTGGGGCCTTCCCAAGCAAAGCCGAAGCTGATAAAGTTCTGGCCCTTCTTTCAGCGACCCAAACAGGGTTTGTGGCGAAAGGAAGCAATATTTCGATGTTGCATCGCAAGCTGCAAAGTCTGGTCAAGAAGTCGAGTGCCTAGCGCTCGCAGCAACAGATACAGGGGCGTCGCCAAGCGGTAAGGCAGCAGGTTTTGATCCTGCCATGCGTTGGTTCGAATCCAGCCGCCCCTGCCATTTTCCTTATACTCATCCAGGTATACCCTCAGCCTTCAGGTACTGCGCGTGTCCAAGATGATGGTCTTTACGGGGAACGCTAACCCCGATCTGGCTCGGCGTGTCGTACGTCAGCTGCATATCCCTCTCGGTGACGTCTCTGTCGGTAAATTCTCCGACGGCGAGATCAGCACTGAGATCAATGAAAATGTCCGCGGTAAAGACGTCTTCATTATTCAGCCGACCTGTGCACCGACCAACGATAACCTGATGGAACTGGTAGTGATGGCCGACGCCTTCCGCCGCTCCTCAGCTTCCCGAATCACCGCCGTGATTCCTTACTTCGGATACGCCCGCCAGGACCGCCGTCCGCGTTCGGCACGTGTAGCCATCAGCGCCAAAGTCGTCGCTGACATGCTCACTGTCGTGGGTATCGACCGTGTACTCACCGTCGACCTGCACGCTGACCAGATCCAGGGTTTCTTCGATATCCCGGTCGACAACATCTACGGTTCGCCCGTACTGGTCGACGATATCGAAGACCAGCGTTTCGAGAACCTGATGATTGTCTCCCCGGACATCGGTGGTGTCGTGCGCGCACGTGCTGTCGCCAAGTCCCTGGGTGTCGACCTGGGTATCATCGACAAACGCCGTGAAAAGGCCAATCACTCCGAAGTGATGCACATCATCGGCGACGTCGAAGGGCGCACCTGCATCCTGGTAGACGACATGGTCGACACCGCCGGCACCCTGTGCCATGCGGCCAAAGCCCTGAAAGAGCACGGCGCTGCGAAGGTTTACGCCTATTGCACGCACCCTGTCCTGTCGGGCCGCGCGATCGAGAACATCGAGAAGTCGGTACTGGACGAGCTGGTGGTGACTAACACCGTTCCACTGTCCGCCGCTGCTCAAGCCTGTGACCGTATCCGCCAGCTGGATATCGCACCGGTTGTCGCCGAAGCGGTTCGCCGCATCAGCAACGAAGAATCGATCAGCGCGATGTTCCGCTAAGCGGAACGCTCGCTGACGAAAAGCGCCCCGCCCCAGCACATCTGCTGGGGCGGGGCTTTTTTGCCATCCCCGTTGGCGCTGGTCGCAAACGCCCTCGGGGGGCTATTTTGGAGAAACAAAATGACTGATTTCACTCTGAACGCCCAAGCGCGTACTGACCTGGGGAAAGGTGCGAGCCGCCGCCTGCGTCACTCCGCCAGCATCCCAGCCGTTGTATACGGTGGTGATAAAGAAGCTCAATCCCTGACCATCGTGGCCAAGGAAATCGCCAAGCTGTTCGAAAACGAAGCTGCCTTCAGCCACGTTATCGAACTGAACGTCGACGGCGCCAAGCAGAGCGTCATCGTCAAGGCCATGCAGCGCCACCCAGCCAAAGGCTTCATCATGCACGCCGACTTCGTTCGCGTCGTTGCTGGCCAGAAGCTGACCGCTGTTGTTCCAGTGCACTTCATCAACGAAGAAGCACCGGTCAAGAAAGGCGGCGAGATCTCGCACGTTGAATCGCAGATCGAAGTTTCCTGCGAAGCCAAAGACCTGCCTGAGTTCATCGAGGTGGACCTGGCCAATGCTGAAATCGGCACCATCATCCACCTGTCGGACCTGAAAGCGCCGAAAGGCGTAGAGTTCGTCGCTCTGGCCCACGGTGATGACAAAGCAGTTGCCAACGTTCACGCACCACGCGTGTCCGCTGAAGCTGAGGAAGAAGGCGCTGCCGAGTAATCCACTCGCACGCCGGCGTTGATCGGGTTACAGTGCCGCGCGCCCTGTAACCCACCAACTCCAAGGAAGAGCCCCTGACGTGACCGCCATCCAGTTGATCGTCGGCCTGGGTAACCCCGGCCCCGAATACGAACAGACCCGGCATAACGCAGGGGCTCTTTTCGTTGAACGCATTGCCAGCGCCCAGCGCATCTCGCTGACCGCTGACAAGAAATATTTCGGCCTGACGGCTAAATTCAGCCATCAGGGCAACGATGTTCGCCTGCTGATCCCCACCACCTACATGAACCGTAGCGGCCAGTCCGTGGCGGCGTTGGCCAATTTCTTCCGGATCAAACCGGAGGCCATCCTGGTGGCACACGACGAACTCGACCTGCCTCCCGGCGTTGCCAAGCTCAAGCGCGGCGGCGGCCATGGCGGGCACAACGGCCTGCGCGACATCATCGCGCAGCTCGGCAACCAGAACGACTTCCATCGCCTGCGGCTCGGTATTGGCCATCCAGGCGACGCCAAGCTGGTCTCCAACTTCGTCCTGGGCCGCGCACCGCGCGCCGAGCAGGAGAAGCTCGACGCCAGCATCGACTTTGCCCTCGGTGTGCTGCCGGACGTGCTCGCTGGCGACTTCGCCAAGGCGATGCGCGAGCTGCACAGCCAGAAGGCCTGATTTCCTTTAGAGAGGGGAATACCCATGGGTTTCAATTGCGGCATCGTCGGCCTGCCCAACGTCGGCAAGTCCACCCTGTTCAACGCCCTGACCAAGTCTGGCATCGCGGCAGAGAACTTCCCTTTCTGCACCATTGAGCCGAACAGCGGTATCGTGCCCATGCCCGATGCGCGCCTCAATGCGCTGGCTGAAATCGTCAAGCCCAACCGCATCCTGCCCACCACCATGGAATTCGTCGACATTGCAGGCCTGGTGGCCGGTGCTTCGAAAGGCGAAGGCCTGGGCAACAAGTTCCTCGCCAACATCCGCGAGACCGACGCCATCGCCCACGTGGTGCGCTGCTTCGAAGACGAGAACGTGATTCACGTTTCCAACAGCGTCGATCCCAAGCGCGACATCGAGATCATCGACCTCGAACTGATCTTTGCCGACCTCGACAGCTGCGAAAAGCAGTTGCAGAAAGTGGCCCGCAACGCCAAGGGTGGCGACAAGGACGCCCTGGCGCAGAAGGCCATTCTGGAACAGCTGATCCCGCACTTCACCGAAGGCAAGCCAGCGCGCAGCCTGATGAAGAACATGAGCGCCGATGAAAAGGCCCTGATCCGTAGCTTCCACCTGCTGACCAGCAAGCCGGTGATGTACATCGCCAACGTTGCCGAGGACGGTTTCGAGAACAACCCGCACCTGGACGTGGTGAACGCCATCGCCGAGGAAGAAGGCGCGGTGGTCGTACCGGTGTGCAACAAGATCGAAGCGGAAATCGCCGAGCTGGACGACGGTGAAGAAAAGGACATGTTCCTCGAGGCCCTGGGCCTGGAAGAACCTGGCCTGAATCGTGTGATCCGTGCTGGTTACGAGTTGCTGAACCTGCAGACCTACTTCACTGCCGGCGTGCAGGAAGTACGTGCATGGACCGTGCGCGTAGGCGCCACTGCCCCGCAAGCGGCCGGGGTGATCCACACCGACTTCGAGAAAGGCTTTATCCGTGCCGAAGTCGTGGCCTATGACGATTTCATCCAGTACAAGGGTGAGAGCGGCGCCAAGGAAGCCGGCAAGTGGCGCTTGGAAGGCAAGGATTACATCGTCAAAGATGGCGACGTGATGCACTTCCGCTTCAACGTCTGATCGCCGCTTAACCGCAGCGTAAACAAGCAGGAGCGTTCAGCAGCCCACTTGAGGGTCTGCCGAACGCTCCTGTTTTTATTCAAGCCCGAAAAAAGCGGGAGCACGGCGCCATTGCGTGCGGCTTACTCACCTCCTCTCAGACCGCTGCTCGCCTGCCAGCATCACCAGCAAGACGATCACCATCACTGCGGCACCCAGGTTGTAGAGCATGCCGGCCACAAACGCATGCACATACTGGCCGGCCTGAACGACCGAGCCTTCCCCTGGCAGCGCTGCCGCGAAGAAGATCCCCACCACGGCCACCCCCAGCGCCGCACCGACCTGCTGCACGGTCGCGATCACGCCCGAGGCCATGCCGGCCTTCGCTTCGTCGACCAGGGCCAGTACCAGGTTGAGCAAAGGGGTCATCACCAACCCCTGCCCCGCACCTACCACGATCAGTACCGGGATCAGCCAAACTGGCACCAGCTGTGCGCCTGCCGCCTGGACCTGGGCAATCAGCAACCCGATCGACAGCGCGTACAGCAAGGCCCCTACCACGATCGCTCGTATTCCCCAGCCCGCAACCAGCCGCGGGGCAGCAAGCGATGCCAGTACGAAACCCACACTGCAGGGTGCGAAGATACTGCCCGCCATGAAGGGATCCAGACCCAGCCCGCTTTGCATCAGCAGGGCGAAGCACAGAAAGAAGGAACTGGATGTGGAATAGACCACCAGCACCAGCAGCGTACCCAGTGCAAAGCGGCGCTGCGTCAACAGTTGCATGTCCACCAAGGGCAACCTGCCGGTCGCTCGTCGCCGTTGCTGCTGGCGCTTGAACAGCGCGAGCAAGCCCAATGCCAGGCCGAGCGCGAAGAAACTCCAGGCAGGCCACCCCTGCCCCGGTCCTTCGATCAGCGGCACGAGCAGCAATGCCAGGCCGACGCTGACCAGCGCCACGCCTGCCCAGTCCAGGTCCGGGCGCTGGGGCGCGCGGGTCTCGGGGATGTAGCGCGCCGCCACGATAGCCAGCAACCCAATGGGGACATTGATCAAAAAGATGCTGCGCCAGCCTGATCCGAACAGGTCAGCATGTACCATCCAGCCGCCCAGCACCTGGCCTGCGATGGCAGCCAGCCCCAGCGTCATCCCTAGCAAGCCGAAGGCGCGGCGGCTGTCCTGGGCGTCGAAGTTGACCCGAATCGAAGCATAGACTTGAGGGAACAGCAGCGCGGCGGCCAGCCCCTGTACAACCCGTGCACCGATCAGAAAAGCAGCACTGGGCGCCAGGCCGCATAACGCCGACGCTACGGTAAACCCTGCCATACCGACGATAAAAAGCCGGCGACGGCCAAACACATCCCCCAAGCGACCGCCGCTGATCAGCAACACCCCGAACGCCAGTTCATAGCCAGCCACGATGAAACCGATCTGCGCGAAGCTTGCGTGCAACCCGGTCTGCAGGCTTGGGATGGCGACGTTGACCACGAACAGGTCGAAGATCGTCACGAAGCCTGCCAACAAAAGCACTGACAGACCCAGCCATGGCGCGCCCCCAAGGCGATGCTCGGGCGGTAACGGGAGGGGAGTATTGGCGTTCATCGTGCCTTTCCAGAATTAAGATGCAGGTAGTCTGGGGCGGCCTCTAAACCATTACAATTTAACCGTTTATGCTATTACTCAAAACAACGAGACACGCCATGCGAACGCTGCAACGTACACGCTCCGACCTGGCCGATTTCCTGCGCTCGCGGCGCGAGCGCCTGTCGCCCGAAGACCTCGGCTTGCCAAGTGGCGGCCGGCGGCGCACACCTGGGCTTCGACGCGAAGAGGTCGCCGCGCTCGCGGGCGTAGGACTGACTTGGTACACCTGGCTGGAACAAGGCCGCGACATCGGTGTATCGGCCAGTTTTCTGGATAACCTGGCGCGGGTGCTGAAACTCGATGCCGCCGAGCGTCGCCACCTGTTCCTGCTGGCACATGCCCGTCCACCCGCAGAACCAGGCAAGACCTGGTGTGTCTTGCCGCCGCTGGTGCGGCGTTTGATGCACGACCTGCCGCACGCGGCCTTCGTCCTCAACCTGCGTTGGGATGTACTGGGGTTCAATGGGCTAGCCGACGCACTCTTCGGCTTCGCCGCGCACCCGCCTGAGCGCCGCAACCTGCTCTGGCTGCTGTTCACCGACCCGACGATGCATAGGCGCTTGCACGACTGGGACAGCCAGGCCCCAATGATGCTGGCAAGCTTTCGCCGCGACTTCGCCCGGGCCACGCAGGAAGCCGATATCCACGCATTGGTGGACGAACTGGAGCATGTTTCGCCGGCCTTCAAGGCCGGCTGGCGCACCCACGACGTGCATGCATCCTGCAGCGGTGTGCGCCAACTGGTCATCGATGGGCAAGCCCAGCCGTTCGAGCACACCTCGCTGACCGTCGATGAAGACCGGCACCTTCGGCTGGTGGTGTACGCACGTCAAGATGGGCTGCCAGGCAGCCCATGATTCACGCGTCTTTTTCAGCGTCGTCCGGGCGTTGCCCGTCCTGCAACAGCACCATGCTCTGCGGCGCCGACAGGGCGATACCTTCATCGCGCAGGCGGCCCAGTATGGTGAACAGCAGGTCACTGCGGGCACCGCCCACCAACCGCGGCCCTGCTACATAACCACTGACGCCAATCACCATGCCGGCATTGGTCAGGTCCTTGAACGACACCGACGGCGCCGGTGCTTCGAGGATGGCCTCGTGCTCCTGGAAGGCGGTCAGCAGCAGCTCACGGACCCGGTTGGCGTCGGTGTCCAGGGGCAAGGTCAGGGTAATACCGACCACGCCAAGCGCATTGCCCATGGTCACGTTGCGCACGTTCTGGGAGATGAACTGCGAGTTAGGGACGATCACGGTGGAGCGGTCTGACATCTGGATCTCGGTGGCGCGCACGTTGATGCGACGGATGTCCCCCTCGACACCCGCCAGGCTCACCCAGTCACCCACCTTGACCGGGCGTTCGGTGAGCAGGATCAGGCCGGAGATGAAGTTCTGTACGATCTGCTGCAGGCCGAAGCCGATACCGACCGACAAGGCACTCACCACCCAGGTCAGGCTGGTGAGGTTGATGTGCAGGGTCGACATCACCAGCATGGCCAGGAACAGGAAGCCCAGGTAACCCACCAGGGTGACCAGCGAGGCGCGCATACCGGCGTCCATGTCGGTTTCCGGCAGCAGGCGCTCACTCAACCAGCGCTTGACCACACGAATGGCCAGCATCCCGCCTACCAGTATGCCAAGCGCCAGCACGATGTCCTGGGGCACGATGTTCAGGTTGCCAAGTAGCTTGCCGCCCGTGCCATCCCAGTCACCCAGGCTCAGCAACAGTTCGCTGGGGCTGGTGCCCGACGGCATCAAGGTCAGCAGCAGGGCCAGGATCACCACGACGGTGCGACCAATGCCGGCGAGCACCGTGCTCGCCTGCGCCTGGTGCCGTGGTGCCAGGCCCAGCGTCGAGGCCAGCGCCAAGCCACCCGGTTGGCGAGGCGAGAGCAGCATTTCGCACAGATCACTCAGGAACGTTGTGAGCAAGTAGGCGCACGTGACGACCAGGCTTACCCATAGCAGCTTGGCTGTGAGGAAATAGGCCAGGGTGAGGTAGCCGGTGATCAGCGATAGCAGGATCGCGGCCAGCCACACCACCATCACGAACGGGATCAAGCCGGCCAGGCCCGTCGCCCGGTCAATGCCATGCCGACGGCGAGCACGGCGGTAGGTCATCAGGGCGCCGGCGAAAATCAACGCCACCACCAGTGCAGTAAGGCCATTGACCGCCACGGTCAGGGCCAGGCTGACGCCGATCACACTGTTGACCCGCTCCAGGGTCATCATCACCATCAAGGCCAGTGCCAGCACCTTGGGGAACCAGCCCAAGGCCTCGGCCACTTCGTCGGCAATCGCCGGCAAACGCCAGGAGGGACGCTGCAACATCAACAGTGCCCGGCCAAGGCCGGTAATGAAGGCGCTGAACACCACCAGGGCAAGAATATGGTCGGTCAGGCTGGCCAGGTCCGAACCCAGTTGCGCACTGCTTTCAACGCCCCAGCGCAGCAACGATACCGAGCCGGCAATGGTGCCCAGGGTTGCCAGGCTTACGCCCACGGCCAAGGCACTGCGACGCAAGCGTCCCTCCGGTAACCAGCGCACCATGGACCTTGCCAGCAGCCGCTCCAGCAAACCCCGCACCAAGGTCCATACCAGGATCGAAGCGATCAGGCTGGTGAAGAACAGCCAGCGGTGTTCAGCGCTCAGGGCACTGTCGAGCGCGTCGGTGATCTCGCCGCGCAGGTCATGCAGCCGTGCCACATCGTCCTGGGTCGGGCGGATCATGCTCTGCCAGAACGCAGGGCTCAACGGCGACGCTGCCCGGCTGGATATCTGCGAGTTGAACAGGCTGCGGCGCAGGTTGACGATCTGCGTGGACAGGTCCCGCGCCGACTGGGTCAGCTTGGTGGCCTGATCCTGCTGGGTCACCAGGGTTTTCTTCTCGGCCTCCAGCGCCTTGCGCTGCTGGGTCAAGGTCGCAGGCTCGTCCGGCTGTGCGGGGCCGATGACCTTCAACTGGTCGTCCACCTTCTGCGCATCGGCTGCACGCTGGGTGCTCAAGGCATCGGCCTGGCGCTGAACCTGCACGGCCGCCATGCGCAGTTGCGCCAGCAGGTCGTCGTTGGCATCACTGGTGACGCCCTGGCGAATCTGGTCCAGTCGATCGCTAAGCTGGTCGACGCTCGCGGTTTCGTCCAGTGCCGGTGCGTCAGCGGCAGCCTGCGCCGTCGTCGCAGGGGCAGGTGCCGACCAGGCTGGGTTGGACGCTGTCACAATCAGCGCCAGCAACAGCATCACGCTGTGACTAAAGCGGGAAAGGCTGACACGCCTCATCGAACATTCCTCTTTGCAATTCGATCTGGCGAGCGATTCTACGCCGCTTCGGGCCATCAGGAGAGGGCTGTTTCGCGCGCCAGCAATTGCCGTTTGCGCTCGATCCCCCAGCGGTAGCCGCTGATGTCGCCGTCCCGGCGCACCACCCGGTGGCATGGAATGGCCACGGCAATACGGTTGGCCGCGCAGGCCTTGGCCACTGCCCGCACCGCCTTGGGGGCGCCTATGCGCTCGGCGATGTCGCTGTAGCTGACCCGGCAGCCGGCGGGTACTTCACGCAGCGCTTGCCACACGCGCTCCTGAAAGACGGTGCCCTGCACATCCAGCGGCAGGTTCAGGCCGAGCGCCGGCGCCTCGACGAACCCAATGACCTGCGCCACGACCTGTTCGTAGGCGGCATCGGCACCGATCAGCTCGGCGTTGCAGAACTGGTCTTCCAAGGCGTGCACCAGCGCCTCAGGCTCATCGCCGAGCAAAATCGCGCAGATGCCCTTTTCGCTCTGGGCAACCAGGATGGCACCTAGTGAGCACTGGCCCACGGCGAAGCGAATGGTCACCCCGGCGCCGCCTGCGCGAAACTGCCGGGGTGGCATGCCCAGCCGCTGCTCAGCCCCGGCATAGAAGCGGCTGCTGGAGTTGTAGCCCGCCTCGAAAATGGCATCGGTGACCGAGCCCTGCTCATGACCCAGGCTGCTCCTCAGGCGCTGGGCGCGGAAGGCCTCGGCGTAGGCCTTCGGTGTAAGGCCGGTTTGCGCCTTGAACAGCCGATGCAAGTGGAACGGGCTGACGGCCAGGCGCTCGCCTAACTGCTCCAGGCTGGGCGGTAGCTCGCACGCCTCGATCAGGCGACAGGCATCGCTGACCAGGCGCCGCGTACGCGCCGAAATGGCAGGCGGGCCTGCGCAGCGCTTGCAGGCGCGGTAGCCCGCTGCCTCGGCCAATGCCGGGGACTCGAAGAACTCCAGGTTGCTGCGCAGGGGTAGCCTGGCCTTGCAGCCTGGATAGCAGTAGATGCCGGTGGTGCGCACAGCATAGACGAAATGGTCCGCCGCCTCGGCAACACGTGCCGCAACGGCCTGCCAGCGCTGCTCGGGAGTGCTGTAGGTTGTCATGTTCGTCTTCCAGACTCAGTGCAGTTCGGCAAGCGCTCAGGCCCGCCACAAGTACCAGGCGGCGACGGTGCGATACGGTCGCCAGGCGGCGCCCAGCGCGCGCATCTGTGCAGGCGTCGGTGCTTTTTCCAAGCCCTTGAGCCGCCGATAGCCCTCCCGTACGCCAAAGTCATCGACCGGCAACACATCCAGACGCTCCAGGCTATAGATCAGCAGCATCTCCACTGTCCATCGCCCTACCCCGCGCAGCGTCACTAGGCGCTCGATCAATTCATCGTCAGCCATGCCCAGGGCCTGTTCGCGGGTTGGCACCACACCGTCCAAGCGGCCTTGGGCAATGCCCAGCACCGTGGCCAGTTTGCTGGCCGAAAAGCCGCAGCTGCGCAAGGCGGCGGGGTCCGCTGTCAGCAGTTGCGTGGGCGTGGGGAAAGCCTCTTGCCCAAACAGCGCCAGCAGTCGCCCAAGGATGGCGTCGCCTGCACGGGCGTGCAGTTGTTGGTAAGCGACCGACCTCACCAGTGCTTCGAAGGGTTCACGCCCCGGGGTAGTACGGTGGCGGCAGGGGCCGACGGCGGCAGTGTGCCGCGCCCAGTCCGCATCCAGGCCACCCAGGTATTCGGCCGCTTGCCGGTAGGCGAAAGGTTCGGCGTCGATCAACATTGAAGCGGCTCCATCGATCAGTGGAGATGCCAGCTTAACCCAGCCACTCATCGGCCGACTGCCGGATCTTGCGCAAGTAATTCCTGAGGCAGCATTGCCCGCCATGGCCTTACCCGCATAGAATTGAGAACCATTCACAATCACATCCGACAGGAACCGACCGTGGCGACGATGCAGCTTCCCGACACGCTCAAACCGACCGAGGTCGCCCTGCTCTACCAATCCCACCATGCGTGGTTGCGCGGCTGGCTACGCAGTCGCGTCGGTTGCAGCGAACATGCGGCCGACCTGGCCCAGGACACCTTCGTGCGCCTGTTGCGCGCCCGGCAGACCTCGCCGTTGAAAGAGCCTCGCGCCTACCTCAGCAGCATCGCCCGCGGCCTGATGATCGATCAGTTTCGTCGCCGTGCGCTGGAGCGGGCCTACCAGGACAGCCTGGCGCACCTACCCGAAACCGATATCCCGAGCGAAGAACACAGGCTGGTCATTCTCGACAGCCTGGAGCGCCTCGATCGTGCCCTGCACCAGCTCAAGCCGCGTGCTCGCCAAGCTTTTCTGCATGCGCAACTGGACGGGCTGAGCATCATCCAGATCAGCTTGCTCCTGGGCGTTTCGAAAGCGACCGTGGAGCGCGACCTGGCCAAGGCGCTGAAGACTTGCTACCGGTTGCGTTATGCCGACGCCTGACCAAGCACCCGCCCAGGCCCGGGTCGACCAGGCCATCGACTGGTTGGTAAGGCTACGCTTCGGCAGCCCAGGGCCGGATGCCCAGGCGCAGTTCCAGCAATGGTTGTCGTTGCACCCTCACAATGGGTTGGCCTGGCAGCGCGTCAGCAACCTGGGCGATGAGCTCGCCGGGCTACCCAAGGACCTCAGCCGTCGTACCCTGCAAGGCAGCGAGCGCCAGGGCATCAGCCGGCGCGACCAGCTCAAGCTGGGTGCATTGTTGGTGGTCGGCAGCGGCCTTGGCTGGATGGCGCGCGAGCCGCTGGGCCTGCCGGAGCTGCTGGCCGACAGCGCCACTGCCACCGGCGAGCGCCGACAATTGCAAGGCAGTGATGGCAGCCGCATCCAACTGAACACCGCCAGTGCCATTGACCTGCGCTTCACGGCGAGCCAACGCCGCCTGGCGCTTCTGCGCGGTGAAGTCAGCCTGGACAGCAATTCTGACGACAAACGCCCGTTCTTCATCGATACCCGAATAGCCACCCTGCGGACCCTCGACGGGCAACTGCTGGTGCGCCAGAGCGATCACGGCTTGCTGGTGGCGGTGCGCCGGGGCGAAGTCACGGTGATGACCGGTGCTACGCCAGTGCGGGTGCATTCCGGCGAGACCTTGCGCGTGCAGGCCAATGGAAGCCATCAAGCCGTCACCCCGCCCAGTGACCCTTGGGGCTGGACGCAGGGTGTGCTCAGCGTTCGGCAAATGCCGCTGGCAGATTTCGTCGCTGAGCTGAACCGATACCGCCCCGGTCTGCTGCGCTGCGCCCCAGCGGTGGCGAAACTCATGGTTTCCGGGACCTACCAGCTGGCCGACACCAATCAGATCCTGCAGCTACTGGCCCGCAGCCTGCCAGTGCGTATCGATTACCACACCCAGTACTGGGTCAACATCGACGCCGCTTAGGTCACTGACACGGCTCAGTTGGTAACCACCGGAGCGAGCTGCAATGCCGTTCCTGCAGGCAAATCCGCTAGCTTTCAGAGGGGGTGCAGGACGGCTGCTCACGCCGATAAGACTGCCGTGCAAAGCACACGAACAGCCCGGCCATCAATGCCAGTGCCATGGGCAGCCCGTGGGGCGCCACGTCCATGGCCGCACCGCTGATCAGCGGCCCCACCAGGCTGCCGACGCCCCACAACAAACCGACGCTGGCATTGGCTGTGACCAGGTCCTGCCCTTTGAAACGCTGGCCTATCAACACCAGCGCCAGGGTATAGATGCCGCCCGCGACAGCACCCAGCACCACCAGCAATGGCCACAACAGCCACGTCATGTTCAGCAACCAGGGCAACCCGATGCCAATGGCCATGGCCACTACCCCGCACGCCAGGTGCAGGCCGGTGCGCTCGACGCGGTCGGCAAGCCAGCCCAGCGGCAGCTGGAACAGCATGTCCCCTGCGAACACCACGGTCACCATCAGCGCCGCCACACCCACGGCAAAACCGTGGCTGCTGGCGTACACCGGCAAGAGCGAGAGCACCACGGCATCGAAAAACGAGAAAAACAGCACAGCCACGCACAGCGCCGGGGCCACGCGAAAGAAGCCGGCCAGGCCGAAGCTCTTGTCGTCTTCAGCGTGCAGCACCCGGTCATTGGGCACCGTCACCACGATGCACGCCAACGCCAGGCCATAGCAGGCCGTGACCACGCCGGTAATCCATGGGCTGTGGGCACCAAGCACCGCCAGCATCGCCGGCCCAAGCACTTGGAAACCGGTAAAGCTGGTAGCGTAGAGGGCCATGATCTTGCCCCGGTTGTGCTCCTGGCACAGTTCGTTGACCCACGACTCCCCAAGAATGATCGCGATGCCCATGCCAAGGCCCAGCGCCAGGCGCAAGATCGCCAGCCACCACAACGAGGCAAATGCAGGTTCCAGCAGGCCGATGCTCAGTGTGCACAGGCTGAAACAGAGCAAATAGAGTGTGCGCCGCTTGAAATACCGGCAGCAGGCATCAACCAGAAAGGCCGACAGCATCATGCCAGCCGCCGGAATGGCGGAAATCATCCCGATTTCAAGGGTGCCTGCGCCAGCCTCGTGCAGGCGCAACGACACCAGGGGCAGGGTCGCGCCCAGGCTGAACCCCACGACCGAAACGGCGAACAGTAAGCCCGCCAGCAAACGCATGTTCATGAACCACTCCCAGCAAACCGATAAGACGTGCAGACAAAGGCATCCACCAGCACGGCGGACGCTGTTCAAACGCTGATCAGTTCAAGTGGGGCGAGAAGGTGAAGGCAAACAGGACGCTACGACGGCGCTTGAGCACGGTGTCGCTCGGCCAGGCACGGCGCAGCCCATCCGGGGCAGGCTGACGGCGACAGGGCAAGGACAGGAAACGGCGCATTGCTTTGGCTACTACGCAGAAAGTGAGCAAGAGGCGGCACTCTAGGCCAGAGCAGGCGATACCGTCAATTGCCTCAGTGCCTGTGGCGTCAAGGGGGCATCCCTTCCCCTTTTTGATCATCAGCGCTTGCCCGTGCTCGGCAGCAATACCGCCAGCACCCCGAACAGGGGCAGGAACGAGCAAAGCCCGTACACGTATTCGATACCGCGCAGGTCAGCCACATAGCCCAGCAATGCCGCGCCGATGCCGCCAAAGCCGAACATCAGGCCAAAGAAGATGCCCGCGATCATGCCTACGCTACCGGGCACCAGTTCCTGGGCATACACCACGATGGCGGAGAATGCCGAGGCCAGGATGAAGCCGATCACCACGCTCAGTACAGTCGTCCAGAACAAGTCCGCGTAAGGCAGTGCCAGGGTGAACGGGGCCACGCCCAGAATCGAGAACCAGATCACCGCCTTGCGCCCGATGCGATCGCCGATGGGCCCGCCAAAGAAGGTGCCCGCCGCGACCGCGCCCAGGAACAGGAACAGGTGCAACTGCGAACTGGCGACCGATACGCCGAACTTCTCGATCAGGTAGAAGGTGAAGTAGCTGGTGAAGCTCGCCATGTAGAAGTACTTGGAAAACACCAGCAGCCCCAGCACCACCAGCGCGGCGACTACACGCCCGCGGGAGATGCCATGGGTAGCCTGTACCGCCTTGCGCGCCTTGGCTTGGCTCAGGTGCTCGATGTACCAGCGGCGCAGCATCAGGGTCACGGCAAGAAAGAACAGTGCAGCCACGCCAAACCAGGCGACATGGGTTTGCCCGAACGGGATGACGATGGCCGCAGCCAGCAACGGGCCCAGGGCAGAACCTGTGTTACCGCCTACCTGGAAGGTCGATTGCGCCAGGCCAAAGCGGCCTCCGGACGCCAATCGCGCAATACGCGAGGTTTCGGGATGGAATGTCGAAGACCCGATGCCCACCAGGGCCGAGGCGAGCAGAATCATCGGGAAGCTGCCGACGAACGCCAGCATCACGATACCGATCAGCGTGCACACCGTGCCCATGGGCAAAAGATTGGGTGTAGGCCGGCGGTCGGTGAAAAAGCCCACCCAGGGTTGCAGCAGCGACGCGGTGATCTGAAACGTCAGGGTGATCATGCCGATCTGGGCGAAGCTCAAGTCGTAATTGGCCTTGAGCATCGGGTAGATGGCCGGCAGCACTGACTGGATCAGGTCATTGATCAGGTGCGCCAGGGCGCAGAAGCCGATGATGCGCATCACCAACGGCGTAGCGGTGCTCGCCTGCGCTTGGGTGGACGCCGGGGCGGCGCTGGGGATGGCCATGGCCTGGATCTCCGTCGGAAAGCTGGGCTCCGATTATCGGGATACAAATAGATACATAGCTACCTTTTTTTCCATATCCAGCCTGGCCAGGCATTTCTTCCAGGCGCTGATGGGCTTCAAAGAGGGTCGAGCGAGTCTGGGGCTCTAACAGCTAAAGGCCGAGATTGAAGCCGATCAACCACACGATTCGGGGTTTCAGCGGGTCGATAACGCTACGCGCACCGCGATCGCTCGCTAAGTTTTTGAAAGCGTGCAAATTTTTTTTATAAAGCGTGTTGACAGGGGGGCCGTTCAAGAGAATAATGCGCGCCATCGGCTACATAGCTCAGTTGGTTAGAGCATAGCATTCATAATGCTGGGGTCCGGGGTTCAAGTCCCTGTGTAGCCACCAAACAAGACGAAGGGCTTACCGCAAGGTAAGCCCTTTTTCTTTGCCTGCCAGAAAGTCAGGCGGTCTTCGGCAGCCTGCGCAATCACCCCACGCTGCTCATCGCCACCATCAGCCCCAGCGCAATGAGTGCTACTCCGATCACCCGGTCCGCGATGATTTGCCGCTCGATCATTGCCTTGCGCAAAACGCCGTTGGAAAAAAAGACAGCGACCAGACTGAACCACGCCCAGTGTGCGAGCGACATGAAGGCGCCGTAGGCCAGGTTGAGCCACAGCGGGCTGCCCTGCTCTACCACCTGGCTGAAGGCACTGATGACGAACAGCATGGTCTTGGGGTTCAGACAATTGGTCAGGAACCCGGTGCGCAGCGCTTGCAGCGCACCGCCCGCAGTGCCTTTGTCGTCAAGGCGCACGCGCACGGTATTGGTCAAGGACCGATAGCCCAGGTACAGCAGGTAGCACGCTCCGACAACCTTCATGCACAAAAACAGTAGCGGGCTTTGGGTCACGATGATCGACAGCCCGAGTACGGTGTACAGCACATGCACCTGTACCCCAAGGCCGATGCCTACGGCAGCAGCCAGGCCAGCGATGCGCCCATGCGCATAACTACACCGGGTGACCATTGCAAAGTCGGCCCCCGGGCTGATGACCGCTAGTAGGGTGAACAAGGCGACAGCAAGGATTTCAGTCATTCAGGAACACTCGATAGGCGATGAACATGCACAGGTCAGGCATTATCGAACGCTTATCAGCTGCCTAAAATCGATTTAAAGTGTGCGCAATCGGTGAGTTTTCATCACCTTTCATCACTGGTATCGATTGCTTCTCCACGCGTATACCGCACCCCATGAGGGCCCCCGCCTGCCATGAAGCTTCCTCCCCTGGCCGCCTTGCGTTACTTCGACGTCGCAGCCTCTACCCAAAGCTTCATCCGTGCAGCCGAGTGCCTGCACGTCACCCATGGCGCCGTCAGCCGCCAGGTGCGCCTGCTCGAAGAAAGCCTGGAGGTGGCGTTGTTCGAGCGACGCAACCGGGCCGTTTTCCTGACCTCGGCAGGGCGCGCGCTGCATGCCACGACCCAAGCCATCTTCGAACAGCTCGAAAGCACGGTGCAGCGCCTCAAGGACAGCGATGACAGTCCGATATTAGTCGTCTCCTGCGAGCCCACCATCGCCATGCGCTGGCTGATCCCGCGCCTGCCGCGTCTTCACGCTGCCCACCCTGATCTTCAATTGCAGCTGGTGGCCGCAGGCGGCCCGCTGGACTTCGCCCGCACGGGCGTCGACATTGCCATCCGCCGCGACGATTTTCATTGGGGCCTGACGCTGCATCAGCAAAAGATCTGTGACGAGTGGATTGGCCCTGTGGGGCGCCCGCCATTGTCGGCGAAGCTGCAAGGGTGTCGGCAGTTGCACAGTGCGACCCGCCCCGACGCCTGGGCCACCTGGCTGCGGCTTACCGGCCAGACGGCCATCGCTGGCGAACGCAGCGACTTCGAGCATTTTTACCTGTCGATTCAAGCGGCCAGCGCGGGGCTGGGGGTCGCGATGGCATCAGCCTTGATGGTGCGTGACGAACTCGATACAGGGCAGTTACAGGCACCCCTGGGCTTTGTACGCGATGGCTCGGCCTACCACCTGTTGAGCCCCTGCGACCTGAATGACGCAGGCAAGCGCCAGCGATTTGCCGAATGGGTGAAACAGGAGTGCGAGGGCTGCCTGACTCACCTGGGCTTGCTGCAAAAGGATGACGCCGCGCTGCCGTCACCGCCCCAGGTACGGTAGCCGGCCGTGTCCAGATGAATACGACCGCTCGGGTAGCGGCCAAGGCCCATGCCCCACGCCTGACCGCGCTGCTGCCAGAAACGGCACAGCGGGTTGGGGTCGGCCCAGGGCGCCAGCAGGACATCCACGGCAAATGCTTGGGTATGCGCACTGCCGATCGCCCCGCCGGCACAGCGATTGAGGCCTGGATCACGGTAGGCGGAGACCACTTCGAAATCGGGCAAAGCTCCTTGCTCACCCAGCGTTCGGAGCAACGAAAGCGTAGCGCGCACAGCCGGCCACTGTTGCTCGGGCGGGACGGAAAACGGTGAAGCCCGGCACACTTTCCAGTCCGAGGCCGAGCGCAGCAGCTGGTCAATGGGCACCACGCCGTATAGGCGTGCCTGCACGAGCATGTCCCGAAAAGGCCGTGTCGGGTGCTCACCCGCCCACTGGGCGAACATCCTCAGGTCGCGTTCATCGGCTATGGCCCCGCTGGACGCCGAATTTACCGCCAGCAACAGCGCGGCAACCACACTCCGTTTCTTCGCCATGGCACACCTCTGCACGTCATGGCAGCGGCCCTGCCGCTGGCTCAGTCCGGGAACAACGTGCAGGCCATCACCAGCGCATCCTCGCGACCACCTGCAGCTGGATAATAGTCGCGCCGGCGGCCGATTTCATTGAAGCCGAAACGCTCGTACAGGCGATAAGCCGGGTTGCTGGCCCTCACCTCCAGGAAACACTCGCGACCGTTGAGCTGGTAGGCGCGCGACATCAGGTGTTCGAGCAGCCGCAAGCCAAGGCCGCGCCCCTGGTTTTCCGGCTTGACGGTGATGTTGAGCAAGTGGGCTTCGTCGATGATCACGTTGATCACGCCGTGCCCAACCTGTTGCTGCCCATCGAACATCAGCCAGACTTCATAGGATTTCAGGGCATCCAGGAAGATGCCGCGGGTCCAGGGGTGGCTGAAGGCGGCATATTCGATTTTCAGCACGGCATCCAGATCCGCCTCGGTCATGGGGCGAAAGCTGATCGAGTCACTCATTCAACACGTTTCCAGCGCGCCATCAGCTGGCGCATGGCTTTCCAGACGTCCGCTTTACGCTGCGGCTCGTCCATCAACAGTTCCAGGCCCGGCAAGGCCCACGCCTCGCCCAGGTCGTCGAGCTTGAGGGTTTGGTAATAAGCCTGGTCGTCGGCGCCGGCAGCAAAGCGCAGCGCCGGCATGCCCACCAGCCACAGGCAGGTGCAGGGCGCTTCTTCCAGACGCGCCTGGACAAAACCCTGTACAAAATCGCGGGCTGCGTCCGGGCCCTGGTCCATGTTGCCGCGCATCAGCAGCGGCCAGCGCACTGGCTCACCCACAATCTGCGGGGCATCGGGTAGGCCAGCGGCGCGCAGCATGTCCTTGAGCAGCAGGTAGGACGGGTCACGGCTCTGAAAAGGCTGGCCGGTGGCCAGCTCGACCAGCAACAGGCAATCGCCAGCGCGCAGCAATTGCAAGGCAAAGCGCGGAGGCGGTACCGGCACTGGGCGAGGGGTCGCAGCCTGCTCGGGCGCCTCCACAGGCTTGGCCGCGGCCTTGGCGGAAGCGCCAGGGCGCGGGACCTCGATCTTCGGCCGCTCGACAACCCGTGCCTGGGGGGCGACAGGTGATTTGTCGGCTATCGGGCGTGACGGCGGTTCGAAATCGATGTCCTCGGGCGGCGCCAACGGCAGCAGCAGCTCGGGCCGTGACGGCGCGGCGAACGGCAGCTCGGCGCGCGGCAGCCAGTGCACCACTTGCATGGCGGACAGGTAGGCGCGGCGACGTTGTTCGGTAAGCAAGGCGGTCATCCGAGGGGGTTGGGACAGGTGCGCATTCTAACGCCGATGACCTGACAGTGCCGCATCTGCTCGGCGGTTTTTTACGCATCCCCTGCCTGCCTGGGCAAGCCATAGGAGGCGCGCGGTTCGATCAGCCTGTCGCACTACAGACCAAGCGAATAAGAACCAACCCGTCGGATGCAGTACAATCGCTCCCTTTTTCTTGGCAACGAGTCCAAGCCGATGATCGAACCCAAGCGCGTCCTGCGTGCCCTAGCCGAACACTGGGCCCTGATCGAGCCGCTGTGCGAGCGTTTCGACCAGGGCACCCTCAGCCTGGTGGAGCTGCGCCAGCATGTGGCCCGCCAGCAGATCGAGAGCACCCCGCAGGACATTACCCAACTGCTCGATGTGTGGATCCGCCTGGACATCCTGGTACCCGTTGCCAAGAGCCCGAACCGCTTCGAGCTCAATGCCCAGATCCACGATTTTCTCGCCTACCTGCGCCGTGAACATCGCCTCGGCCTGTGCCTGGAGATCGAGGCCTACCTGCGTCACCTGGAGCGCCTGGCCGGGCACATCCAGGATGCCTTCGACAACCGCGACAGCGACGACCTGGCGCGGCAACTGCGGTTGCTGGACATGCGCGTGCGGGACGTGCTGAAGAAGCTCGACAACGATGAGCAAGCCCTGGTGGCCGTCGCCGAGCGGGCCAAGACCAGCAGCCGCCAGATACCGCTGCGCCAGCGCTATGCCGAGGTGCTGGCAACCTGGGACGAATACGTCGAGCCGATGATCCAGCTGGTCAACGCCGACGGCGCCTTCGAGCAAGGTGTGCGCAAGGTCGAGACCGTGCTGCTGAAGCTACTCGGTGAACAGGCGCGCCTTGGCCACCTGGTCGACGACGACATGCTGCTGCGCACTCATGCGCGCATTCTGGAGATGCAGACCAGCGCCCAGCTAACCCTGCGTCATGCCCGTGAACTGCTGCTGCCGCTGCGCGAGGAAGCGCGGCGCCATAACGCGGTTACCCGTGGCGCAGCCCTTGCACTGTCGGTGGTGCGCCGCAAGGGCCTGGACGCGCTGCCCCAGGCGGCCATGCCGTTGTTTACCCGCCCGCAAAGCACATTCCTGGGCAGCGCCAGCCAGGTCGAAGCCTATGTCTATGCCTTGGCGCGCTTCGAGCCCAAGCCAGCGCGTTTCCCCAAGGCGCACAAGAGCACGTCCGACGCCAAGCCTCGCGCACCGCGCACGGTCAAGGAAATGACCGAACGCTGTGAACAGGCACTGCCATTGCCAGACCTGATGGTGTGGCTGCTGGAGCAGGAGCCCGAAGGCGCCACCGACGAACTGCTGTACTGGTTCTCGCGCCTGTCACGGGAAAAACGCTTCAACCGCGAGCGCCTCGAGCGGCGTGACTACGAGACCCAGGAACACCGCGTCAGCCTGCGTTCGTACGCCCTGACCTCCAGCCGCGAAGACGCCGCCAGTGCGTCCCCAGAACCCCACGCGAGCCCAGCCCATGCATCTTGATCTTTCCGAACTGTCCCAGCTCGCACCGATCTTCCGCGAGCTGTTCAAAGGTTTCCACATCAGCCGCCGCGACCCGGAGCTGTACGCGCAGTTGTCCAACTTCCAGGACCAGTACCGCAGCCTGTTCAAGGCCCTGGGCTTCGAGCTGGTGTGCGACACCCGCGGTTTCTACTACTTCGTGCCGGACATGACGGCGGCGCAGGTCAACAAGACGGCGCAGCGCCTGTCGCTGTTCACCTTCATTCTGGTCGAGCACCTGGCCGATCAAGGCCGTGACCCGATCGCGGTGCTCGACGGCGGCAGCGTTGGTCGCGACGAACTGCCTTCGTTGCTCGATAAATACCGTGACCTGTTCCTGCAGGCCGAGGTGCAGACGGTCGAGGACCTGGAAGAAAAGATCCTGCGCCGCATGACCCAGCTCGGCTTCGCCCATGAAGAAGGTGGCATCTACCGTTTCCTGCCGCCGATGCACCGGTTCCTGGATGTTTGCCTGGCCGTGCAGCAGGACCGGGACCTGGCGGCGACGCTGCACAGCGCCCTGCCCTTGCCCACCCCAGTGCTGGCCGAAGACCCCGCCGAGCCAATGCTCGAACACACCGACGATCCGCTCGATCTGACGCCGTTCGAGGCTGAGGAAGACGAAGAACAGGCCCTGGCTCGTGCCATCGGCCAAGAGCAACAGGAGATCGACGCATGAGCCAGGAACGCTACGGCATCCGCCGCTTCGCATTGCTCAACACGGCAGGCTACAGCCTGGGTTTGTTCCCGCTGGAGCACCCGCTGTCGGTGTACGGCGCCAACAACCTGGGCAAGTCGGCATCGATCAACGCCCTGCAGTTCCCGATCCTGGCCCGCATGTCGGACATGAGCTTTGGCAAGTACAGCCTGGAGCAGTCGCGCCGCTTCTACTTCGCCAGTGACACCTCGTACATCCTCTGCGAACTGAGCCTGCCCCACGGGCCGCACGTGATCGGGGTCGTCGGCCGTGGGCCGGGTGGCGGCTTCGGGCACCAGTTCTTTGCCTACCAAGGCGAGCTGGACCTGGCGCACTATCAGAAGAACGACACGTGCCTGCGCCAGAAAGAGCTGTTCACCAACCTTGAAAGCAAGGGCATCAAAGCCTACGAGCTCAAGCCGGACGAGCTGCGCCGCCTGTTGGTCGGCGGTCATACCTCGGTGCCCCTGGACCTGACCCTGATCCCGCTGCGCTCGACCAGCGAGCAGAGCCTCAAGACCTTCCGCGCGTTGTTCATCAACCTGCTGCACATGCGCGAAATCACGGCGGCCAAGCTCAAGCAGCTGTTCCTCGATGCCTTCGAGCACAGCCTGCGTTCTGGCAGTGTCGACTACATTGCCGCCTGCGAAGAAGCCTTCCGCGATGTGCGACGCATGGAACAGGACTACAACGCCCTGGTCGCCGCCGGCCCACTGGTCGAGGCACTGGCCGGCGGCGTCGCCCAACGCGACATCCTGCGTGGCAAGCTGCACCGCATTTCGCCGCTGCTCGACAACCTGCTGGGTACCTGGCAGGACTACGCCATGGCGCGCAAGGAAGAGCTGGTCATCCAGGCCGAGCATTACCGGGGTGAACAGGACCGCTTGCAAAACGATCAGCGCGGCGGCACCCAGGAGCTGATGCGCCTTGAGCGTGAAATCACCGGCATCCAGCGCTGGCTGGGCGAGCTGTCGGTGTTGCGCCATCGTTTTGCCTTGGTCGATGACGTCAAGGTGCTGGAGCAGCAGTTGCTGGCGGCCAAGGATGCCCATGACGAGCTCGCCGGCGCCCTGGCCCAGTCCCGTCAGTTCAGTGCCGAAGACCTCGACCAGCGCGTTGGCGACCTGGAAAAACGCCTCAGGCAGGTCAAGCAGCAGCTCGACCACGCCGACAACAACAGTTACGCCCGCTTGCGCGAAGAGTTCTCGCAGCAGGATGTCGACCGCCTGATGCGCCTGTTCAATGGTGCCCTGTTCAGCCTGCCATTGGGTGAGCGTGGCATCGAGCTGGACGACAGCGACCTGTGGGTGAAATCCCTTGAAGCGGTGCTCGACCGCTTCAAGGGTGAGCGTTTCGAGGTGCCTGGTCTGTCCATCGACCTGTCCCACATCGACCCACCGGCCTTGCAGGCGCTGGCTGACCGCGCCGCGTTGCGTGATCAGAAGGAGCGCCTGGACAAGGAGCTGCG
Source organism: Pseudomonas sp. DE0010 (assembly GCF_007680745.1). Classification (NCBI taxonomy): domain Bacteria; kingdom Pseudomonadati; phylum Pseudomonadota; class Gammaproteobacteria; order Pseudomonadales; family Pseudomonadaceae; genus Pseudomonas; species Pseudomonas sp. DE0010. The sequence continues at coordinate 43,842 of NZ_VEJQ01000027.1, read as the reverse complement.
CCAGCTCAAGACCCAGCAGGCGGTAAGCGCCGACCGCTCGGCTTCCAAGGCGCAGACCGAAGCGCTGTACCAGCAGGTACTCGACGCCCAGAAAGCCCTGGAAGACTACCGCCGCAGCCAGACCCTGGCCGCCGAAGAGCCTGCCAAGCTCGAACAGCTCGCACAAATGGAGGCCGCCCAGGATGAACTCAAGCGCTCCAGCGATGCGTTTACCGAGCGGGTACAGCAGCTGTCGGCCAAGCTGCAACTGGTGGCGCGCCAGTTGGGTGACCTGGAGTCCAAGCAACGCACCCTGGACGACGCATTGCGCCGCCGTCAGTTGCTACCGGCCGACCTGCCCCTCGGCACCCCGTTCATGGAAGCCATCGACGACTCCATGGACAACCTGCTGCCACTGCTCAACGACTACCAGGACAGCTGGCAGAGCCTGCAGCGGGTGGATAACCAGATCGAAGCGTTGTACGCGCAGGTGCGCCTCAAAGGCGTGGCCAAGTTCGACAGCGAAGACGACATGGAGCGCCGCCTGCAGTTGCTGGTCAACGCCTATGCCCACCGTACCGACGAGGCATTGACCCTGGCCAAGGCGCGTCGCGCTGCCGTGACCGACATTGCCCGTACCCTGCGCAACATCCGCAGCGACTACGACAGCCTCGAGCACCAGCTTGCCCTGTTCAACCGCGAGATCAACCGACGCCAGGTGTCGAACCTGGAAAGCTTCCGTGTGGTGCTGGCACCGAACAAGGAGGCGCTCAAGCACATCGACCAGATCATCCACAGTGCTGGCCAATATGAAGAAGGCGAAACCCTGTCGGTGTTCGACCTCACCCAGAACGCCGACCAGGACAACCGGAACGAGCAGGCCAAGGAATACCTGGCGCGCCTGGTCGCCGCGAACCATAACCAGCTGGGGTTGAAGGACCTGTTCGAACTGGCGTTCGAGATCACCAAGGTCAACGGCCAGCCGATCATCCACGCCGACATCGACGGCGCGGCGTCCAACGGCACAACCATGACCATCAAGGCGCTGACCAACATGTACCTGTTGCTGCACCTGATGGACCGCGACTTGGCCGGGCGTGTGCGCCTGCCGTACTACCTGGACGAAGCGGCGGACATCGACGAACGCAACCAGGCGGCATTGCTGGAGACCAGCCTGCAGCTGGGCTTCGTGCCGATCCTGGCGAGCGTCAAACCGCAGGTCTCGGCACACGTGGCCATCGACCTGGAAGGCGGCAGCGGCCCCAACGGCATCTACATCGACGAATCGGACTGGAAGTTCATCAGCCCGCTGGAGGAGGTGAAGGTGGTGGTACGCGAAGATCAGGGTGAAGTGGTTATCTGACGGAGATCATGGGGCCGCTGCGCGGCCCCGACAATGGATGTTGCGAAGCTGAGGTTCTGGGACTGACACGCCTCCCATCACCCCCACCTCAACACTCACAACGCATCCAACTCAAGTCGACCCAGACCTGCCCGTCACTGAGCCCACGGCAGAATCGGAATCGCCGTCACGGCATTCTGCGGGCTGCCTTCGACGATGCGGTCGCTGTACACCAGATACACCAGCGTATTGCGCTTCTTGTCCAGGAAGCGCACCACCTGCATGGTCTTGAATACCAGCGAGGTGCGCTCCTTGAATACCTCATCGCCATCCTTGAGTTCGCCCTTGAAGCTGATCGGTCCTACCTGACGGCAGGCGATCGAGGCCTCGGCGCGGTCCTCGGCCAACCCCAGTCCACCCTTCACACCCCCCGTCTTGGCTCGCGACAGGTAGCACGTCACACCTTCGACCTTGGGGTCGTCGAAGGCTTCCACGACGATGCGGTCGTTCGGCCCCAGGAACTTGAAGACAGTGGACACCTGGCCGATTTCCTCGGCGCCAGCCAGCATCGGCAACCCAAGGGCTGCCACGACAAACAGTTTCTTCAGCATGTTCATACCAGCACCAGATTGTCACGATGCACCAGCTCAGGCTCGGCGCTATAACCCAGGATAGACTCGATGACGTCGGAGGATTGCCCGATGATCTTCTGCGCCTCCAGGGCACTGTAGTTGGCCAGGCCCCTGGCCACTTCCAACCCATCAGGGCCCACGCACACCACCATCTCGCCACGTCTGAAGCTGCCCTGGATGGCCTTGACGCCCACTGGCAGCAAACTCTTGTTGGCCTGGCGCAGTGCCTGTACCGCACCCTCGTCCAATACCAGCGTGCCGCGGGTCTGCAAATGGCCCGCCAGCCACTGCTTGCGGGCTGCCAACATGCCACGCTCAGGCGACAGCAAGGTGCCCAACCGCTCACCGGCCTTGAGACGATCAAGCACGCGCTCGATGCGCCCGCCAATGATGATGGTGTGGGCACCAGAGCGTGCCGCCAGGCGCGCAGCGCGCAGCTTGGTCTGCATACCGCCGCGCCCCAGTGCACCACCGGTGCTGCCGGCCACGGCGTCCAGCGCCGGATCATCGGCACGGGCCTCGAAGATCAGTTGCGCGTCGGGGTTGTTGCGCGGGTCGGCATCGAACATGCCATCACGATCGGTCAGGATCACCAGCAGGTCGGCTTCCACGAGGTTAGCCACCAATGCCGCCAGGGTATCGTTGTCACCGAAGCGAATTTCGTCGGTCACCACGGTGTCGTTTTCATTGATCACCGGCACCACGCCCAGTTCGACGAGGGTGCGCAAGGTGCTGCGCGCATTGAGGTAGCGCTTGCGGTCGGACAGGTCGTCATGGGTCAACAGGATCTGCGCGGTGTGCTTGCCATGCTCGCCAAAACTCGACTCCCAGGCCTGCACCAGGCGCATCTGACCGATGGACGCTGCTGCCTGCAGCTCGTTCATCGCACTGGGGCGTGACGTCCAGCCCAGCTGGCTCATGCCGGCGGCCACGGCGCCCGAGGAGACCAGCACCAACTCCACGCCCGCTTCACGCAGCGCGACCATCTGCTCGACCCAAACGGCCATGGCGCCGCGATCGAGGCCTTTGCCATCGGCGGTCAGCAGCGCGCTGCCAATCTTCACGACCCAGCGCCTGGCGCCCGTCACCTTGCTTCGCATCGTCTTCCAACCTATGTCGAATCTGTAGATACCGTGGATACAAAAACGCCGCTCAAGCGAGCGGCGTTTAGTGTACTGCAACCGATCAGTCGCGCACGTAAATGATTTCCGGGCCGTCTTCGTCGTCCTCGAAGTCATCGTCCCAGTCATCGTCATCGCCGATGTCGTGCACGCTCTTGACACCGGTACGGCGCAAGGTGCGAGCATCGTCCAGGGCCTGCAACTGGGCCCGCGCCTCGTCCTCGATGCGCTGGTCGAGGTCGGCCAGTTCCTCGGCATAGGCCGGGTCGTTGGCCAGGCGGTCGGCACGGTCTTCGAGGTAGCGCATCAGGTCGTGGCTGAGCTTTTCGGTACCTTGCTTGGAGATGGCCGAGATCACGTACACAGGGCCCTCCCACTGCAGGCGCTCGACCACTTCCTTGACCCGTTCGTCGCGCTCGTCATCCATGACCATGTCGGCCTTGTTCAGCACCAACCAGCGCTCACGCTCAGCCAGTGACGGGCTGAAGCGGGTCAGCTCGTTGACGATCACTTCGGCGGCATCGGCCGGGCTGCTCTCGTCCAGCGGCGCCATGTCCACCAGGTGCAGCAGAACACGGGTACGCGCCAGGTGCTTGAGGAAGCGGATACCCAGGCCAGCACCGTCGGAGGCACCTTCGATCAGCCCAGGAATGTCGGCGATGACGAAGCTTTTCCAGCGGTCGACACTGACCACGCCCAGGTTCGGCACCAGGGTGGTGAACGGGTAATCGGCCACTTTCGGCTTGGCGGCCGATACCGAGCGGATGAAGGTGCTCTTGCCCGCATTCGGCAGGCCCAGCAGGCCCACATCGGCCAGCACTTTCATTTCCATCTTCAGGTCGCGCTGCTCACCCGGCTTGCCAGGGGTGGTCTGGCGCGGTGCACGGTTGGTACTGGATTTGAAACGGGTATTGCCAAGGCCATGCCAGCCGCCCTGGGCGACCATCAGCTTCTGCCCCGGCTTGACCAGGTCACCGATCACTTCCTGCGTGGAGGCATCGATCACAGTAGTGCCCACCGGCACACGCAGGAACAGGTCTTCGCCCTTCTTGCCCGTGCAGTCGGTGCTGCCGCCATTGGCGCCGCGCTGGGCTTCGTGGTGACGGGTGTAGCGATAGTCGACCAGGGTGTTGAGGTTCTCGTCTGCCACCATGAACACCGAGCCACCGTCACCGCCATCGCCGCCGTTGGGGCCACCGTTCTCGATGAACTTCTCGCGGCGGAAGCTCATGCAACCGTTACCGCCGTCACCGGCCTTGACCCGAATGGATACTTCGTCAACAAACTTCATTCAAAAACCGCCTCTCGCCTTCCGACGAGTTGAACACTGATAAACATGAGGCTCTTGCAAAAATGAGCGCGGCGGCCCCGTACGACCGTAGAAACCCACGCCGGCAACCCATACAAACAGCTTTGCAAGAGGCTCACCACAAACGAAAAAGCCCCGTCGCATGACGGGGCTTCTGGAGCGACGTCGCGATTAGGCTGCGACGATGCTCACGTAACGGCGGTTGAACTCGCCTTTCTTCTCGAACTTGATCACGCCTTCGATCTTGGCGAACAGGGTGTGATCTTTACCGATGCCCACGCCGTAGCCTGGGTGGAATTCGGTGCCGCGCTGGCGGACGATGATGTTGCCTGGCTTGATAACCTGGCCGCCATACATCTTCACGCCAAGGCGTTTCGATTCTGAGTCGCGACCGTTACGAGTACTACCACCAGCCTTCTTGTGAGCCATGGTTCAATTCTCCAAATAAATTCAGGGGATCTAGGGGATTAAGCCTGGATGCCGGTGATTTTGATCTCGGTGAACCACTGGCGGTGGCCCATGCGCTTCATGTGGTGCTTACGACGACGGAACTTGATGATGCGAACCTTGTCGTGGCGGCCTTGCGAAACGACTTCGGCCACTACTTTAGCGCCAGCAACAACTGGAGCACCGATGGTGACTTCTTCACCGTTGGCGACCAGCAGAACGCGATCGAAAGTCACGGACTCGCCAGTGGCGACTTCCAGTTTCTCGACCTTGAGGAATTCACCTTCAGCGACTTTGTACTGCTTGCCGCCGGTAACGATTACTGCGTAAGACATGGGTATTTCTCCGATAATCCTGCTCACCCAGCGCTTTATATGATGAGTATTGGCTGGCATGGCTGCACAGGGCTGGAACGGCCCGGCGCAATTGCGTAAGGCAGGTGCTGCCCAGGAAGTTAGGGTGCGCGATTGTACGCAACACAGGTTTTGCTTGCAAGTGCAGCGCCCGACCGACTGGCACCGTGCCTTGACACACCGGGACCCGCAACCTAGCATGCCGCGCAACCTCACTGGAGCAGCCGATGCAACCCCAAACCTTCTACCGTGCGGTGGCTGACGATTTCAGCGCCGTCGACGAGATCATCAAGAAGCAGCTGACCTCGCGCGTGCCGCTGGTATCGAAGATCGGCGACTATATTACGTCGGCCGGCGGCAAGCGCCTGCGTCCATTGCTGGTGTTGCTGTGCGGCAAGGCTCTGGGCCACCGGGGCGACGACCTGCGGCTGCTGGCGGCCACCATCGAGTTCCTGCACACCGCTACCCTGCTGCACGATGACGTGGTCGACATGTCGGGCATGCGCCGCGGCCGCTCCACGGCCAACGCCCTGTGGGGCAACGCCCCAAGCGTGCTGGTCGGTGATTTCCTCTATTCCCGTTCGTTCGAGATGATGGTCGAACTGGGGTCGATGCCGGTCATGCAGATTTTGTCCAGGGCTACCCGGGTCATTGCCGAAGGCGAAGTGCTGCAGCTGTCGCGGGTACGCGATGCCAGCACCACCGAGGAGGTCTACATGGACGTCATCCGCGGCAAGACCGCCATGCTGTTCGAAGCCTCTACCCACAGTGCTGCGGCGCTGGCCCAGGCCTCCGATGCCCAGCGCGAGGCCTTGCGCATGTTCGGTGACCACCTGGGCGTGGCCTTCCAGCTGGTCGACGACCTGCTCGACTATGAAGGCGATGCCGAAGCACTGGGCAAGAACGTGGGCGACGACCTGGCCGAAGGCAAGCCCACCCTGCCCTTGATCTACACCATGCGCGAGGGCACTGCCGAGCAGGCAGCGCTGGTGCGTCAGGCCATTCAGAAAGGCGGCCTCGAAGACCTGGAGCAGATCCGTGCCGCCGTAGAGGCATCGGGTGCACTCAAGTACACCGCAGCCCTGGCGCAGGATTACGTCAAGCGCGCCATCGAGTGCCTGGAAGTACTCCCTGCGAGCGAATACCGGGATGCGTTGGTCGAGCTCAGCCAGTTCGCGGTCGCACGCACCCACTGACGGCACGCCCTTCCCCACACGCGGTTCGTCCCCGAACCGCCACGGACTTTTGTCCGGACATAATCACTTCTGAAACCAGACCTTCTACAATGGCGGCTTTTTCCGCCTGTCTGTTCGAGGAACCGAAGTGAGTACGTTGCCACCCTGCCCCAAATGCAATTCCGAATACACCTACGAGGATGGCACGCAGCTGATCTGCCCTGAATGTGCCCACGAATGGTCGGCCAACGGCGATGCCGAAACTGCCAATGACGATGTGGTGAAAAAAGATTCAGTCGGCAACGTGCTACAAGACGGCGATACCGTGACCGTGATCAAGGACTTGAAGGTCAAGGGCTCGTCCCTGGTGGTCAAGGTTGGCACCAAGGTCAAGAACATCCGCCTGTGCGATGGTGACCATGATATCGACTGCAAGATCGACGGCATTGGCGCGATGAAACTGAAATCGGAATTCGTGCGCAAGGTCTGATTTCACCCAGATCCGCCAATTGGTTCTTGCTATTTTGATAATAAGAATTATTCTCATTGGAAAGTTATCCAAGGAGAGTAGTCATGACTTACCTGATCGATGCCTGGCTGGACCGCCCTCATCCGTATCTGCGCATTCTTCATCGGGAGACCGGTGAAGTGTGCGCGGTGCTCGAAGCAGAGGCGCTGGACGAACTGCGCGACCAGGGCGATCTGGACCTGCGCGGGCTAAATTCGAATGAGCCGGGGGTGCTGAAGGAGCTGGTGCGCAACCTGTTTCTGTTCTGCTATGCACGGGCATTGCGCCCGGTGGGAACAGACTGGAACTGACAGTTCTAGCGAGCCGGGAAAGGGCCGCAACGCGGCCCCAGCGGTATTACAGAACGTCGAGCAGCTCGACGTCGAACACCAGCACGCTGTGCGGCGGGATGCTGCCGACGCCCTGGGCACCGTAGGCCAGTTCGCTTGGCACATACAGGCGCCACTTGCTGCCGGCGCTCATCAATTGCAGGGCTTCGGTCCAACCTGCGATCACGCCACCGACCGGGAATTCGGCTGGCTGACCACGATCGTAGGAGCTGTCGAACACGGTGCCGTCGATCAGGGTGCCGTGGTAGTGCACACGCACCTGGTCTTCGCGCGATGGCTTGGCGCCTTCACCTGTGCTCAGCGCTTCGTACTGCAGGCCCGAATCCAGGGTGACGATGCCGTCGCGCTTGGCGTTGTCGGCCAGGAACTGCTTGCCAGCTGCCGCTGCAGCCTCGGCCTTGGCGGCCGCCTGGGCTTGCATCACTTCACGGATAACCTGGAAGCTGGCCGACAGTTCGGCCTCGCTGACGCGGCTGTCTGCACCGTTGAAGGCGTCGGTCAGGCCGGCCACGATCGCGTCCAGGCTCACACCTGGCGGCGGGTTGTCACGCAGCTGGCCACCCAGCTGACGGCCGATGCCGTAGCTGACGCGGGTTTCGTCGGTAGACAGGTTGATCTCGGACATTGTCATGCTCCACTGCAGGGCGCAGCGTAGCCACGCCCTTGATGAAAAGGGCGAGCAGCCTAGCATATCGAGAGGCACCTCGCTGCACGCGGCAGACCACCGCGTGCAGCTGAAGTTGTGGTTAGTGCTTGGTGAGCTTGTCCAGGTAACCCATGCAGAACGCCGAGACGACGAAGGTCATGTGGATGATGACGTACCACATCAGGTAATCGGTGGAGATGTTCTGGGCATCCATGAACACCCGCAACAGGTGGATGGACGAAATGGCCACGATCGACGCAGCCACCTTCATCTTCAGTGAAGATGAGTCCATCTTGCCGAGCCAGTTGAGCTTTTCCTTGCTCTCGTCGATATCCAGCTGCGAGACGAAGTTCTCATAGCCGGAAATCATCACCATGACCAACAGGCCGCCGACCAGCGACATGTCGATCAGCGACAGGATCACCAGGATCAGGTCGGCTTCGCTCAAGGCGAAGACGTTGGGCAGAACATGGACCACTTCCTGGAAGAATTTCAGCGCAAGGGCCAATAGGCCCAGGGACAGGCCGAAGTAGATGGGGGCGAGCAGCCAGCGGGAGGCATACATCGCATTTTCGAGAATACGTTCCATGGAGGATGGGGACTCGTAGGTGGCTGGAAAAACGACCGCGAGTATAGCCAGCCGCCTCATGCAGCAAAAGCTGGATGACTGCCCCGGCTTGTTCAGGTCTCAGGATGGAACTGATAATCGCCGAGGTTTTTGGTGCGCTCGCCGTTCATGCGCCGCAACTGCGCCTGCAGGTGCAGGCACCAGATGGGCGGGTCTTCGTTGAGCTGATACCCGTGCAGAGTCAGGCTGTCGACGATGGCATTGAGCACGGACTCGGCCACTTGCGGCCCGTGAAACGGCCCCTGGGCCTTTACTGCCGAGGGTTGCTCACCGGCCATGCCGGCGGCGAACAACAATGTCCACATACCAGTATCGCCAGCCAGGGGTCGAATGCTGCATTCGATGCGGGTCACAAGGCCCAGGCACTGACGTGTAAGGCTGAGGTTGCGCATGGCCGCGTCCTCTGAAAGCTCTGTTCAGCCCTGCGAATGGGCTGTCTTCATCCTGAACACTGATAGCGTCCTTGGTTCAGCATAGAAGAGCGCCAGCAAAAGATGGAAAACCGGCGCCGAACGGTAGCCATTGGCCGCCAGCGCCGGTTTATTGACTCAAGCAGGTTTAGCTTGCGCAATTACCTCTTCGAGACGCTCCTTCTCCGCCTTTTCGATGTCTTCCTCGCTGATCATCTCGGCAATCTCGCGCAGCCGTTCGACCACGCGCGCATTGACGCTGCCTTCGGTAAACTGCCCTTTCTCGTCAGGTACACCCGCCTCCTCACCTACCAGCAGGCTCAATGCCTCATCCGCCTGGCTGACCGCATACACGTGGAAAGTGCCGCTCTCAACCGCCTGCAGCACCCGTTCGTCGAGCATGAGCGTGGCCACGTTGGCACGCGGGATGATCACCCCCTGCTCACCGGTCAGGCCACGGGCTTCGCAGAGCCTGAAAAAACCTTCGATCTTCTCGTTCACACCACCAACCGCCTGCACTTCTCCGAACTGGTTGATGGAACCGGTGATCGCAAAGCACTGCTTGAGCGGGGTGCGCGAGAGGGCCGAGATCAACGTGCAGGCCTCACCCAGCGAGGCGCTGTCGCCGTCCACGTAACCGTAGGATTGCTCCAGAGCGATGCTGGCCGAGATCGCCAGCGGGAATTCCTGGGCGTAGCGACTGCCCAGGTAGCCGGTCAGGATCATCACCCCCTTGGAGTGGATGGGCTGGCCCAGGTTGACCTCGCGCTCGATGTCGACGATACCGCTGCCGCCCGGGTACACGGTGGCCGAGATACGCGCGGGCATGCCGAATGCCGAGTCGCCCACCTCCAGCACGGTCAGCCCGTTGCACTTGCCGATGGCCGCGCCCTGGGTGTCGATCAGGATGATGCCGGCCAGCATGTCGTCCAGCACCCGCTGCGAGACCCGCCCGGTGCGCGTCGCCTTGGCCTTGAGTGCACGTTCGATATGGCCAGCATCGGTCATTTCGTCGTTGGCCAGCTGACGGATGAAGTCGGCCTCGCTGACCAGCTGGAACAGATCGCCGATCCGGGCCGAGAGCCGCGCCTGGTTTTCAGCCAGGCGAGCACTGTAGGTGGCCAGCCGGGCTACCGCGTCGCTGGTCAAGGGCGCCATGCCCTCCTCGTTGGTACGGGTGCGCAGCAGTTGGGCGAACTGCTCCAGGTTCTCGTCGACCATGGGCATGTCTTCGTCGAAATCCACCAGCACCCTGAACATCTCCTGGAAGTCCGGGTCGTGGTCCTGCAGCGCGTAATACAGCTGACGCGAGCCGATGATCACCAGCTTCACGTTGAGCGCAATTACCTGCGGGGTGAGGCTGACGGTTGCCACCCGGCCCAGCTCGCCCAGGGGGGATTCCATCTTGAGCTTGCGCGATTGCAACGCGCGTTTGAGCGCATCCCAGACGAAGGGCTCGCCCAGCATCTTCTCGGCTTCCAGGATCAGGAAGCCGCCGTTGGCCCGGTGCAAGGCCCCTGGACGCAACTGCCGGTAGGAGGTGTAGAGCGCGCCCTGGTCGGTGCTGTACTCGATGCGACCGAACAGGTTGTCGTAGGTCGGATGCGGCTCGAACACCACCGGCGCCCCGCCGTCATGATGATGGCCCACGACCAGGCTGGGTGCGTATTGCTCTTCGAGCATCTTGCGCGCCACGGCGTCAGTCTTGCTGTCTTCGACCAGTTGCTCGACCACCGTGCGCAACAGGTTCAGTTGCACCGATTGCAGGTAGGCACATACGGCAGCGTTTTCGGCGTACTTTTCCGACAACGGTGCCAGCAAAGGCTCAAGCGCCAGGGTGATGGTTTCTTCGTTGAGCTGACGCAACTGGTTGTTCGATTCACGCTTCCATTGCGGGAGGCTGGCCAGCTCTTCGTTCAAACGCTCCTCGAGCAGGGCGATGTCTTCGTGAAACTGTTCCCGCACGTGCTCAGGCAACTGGGCAAACTCAGCCTCATCCAGAGCCTTGCCGTCTGCCATCGGCGTGAAGGCCACGTTGCTGGCATCGCGGTACAGGGCCACGTCCTTTTCCAGCGAAGCGCGCTCGATCACATCCAGGGCGCGGTCGTAGCGCTGGTTGAAGGCGCGGTCGATGGCGCCTTTTTTCTGCTGGTACGAGGGGTGCTCGAACACGGCCGGGAACGTCGCCAGCAAGTTGTCGATCAATCCGTTCATGTCGGCGATGAAGTCCCCGGCACTGCCCGATGGCAATTCCAGGGCTCGCGGCTCGCGGGTGTCGTCGAAGTGATTGACGTACAGCCAATCGGATGGGGTCTGCTGACGCTTGCCCTCGGCCTTGAGGTAGCGTTTGACGAACGAGAAGCGGCCGGTACCGGGCTCGCCCATGACGTATACGTTGTAGCCGGGGCGCGGCATGGCCACGCCGAATTGCAGGGCCTCGACAGCACGCTCCTGGCCCAGTACGCCGCGGAACGGCTCCAGATCGTCCGTGTTGGTGAAAGCAAACTGCTCGGGAGAGAAACGCCGGGTGAGGGCTTCAGGCGCAAGACGCAAGCGCGCAGCGACAGGATCGGGCATTGGGTTTCCTTACTTCGGCGGGGCAGATACGCAGCATTCTGGCGCTGCCTGCGCGCGGGTTGCAAGGCTCCTGGGGATTTATGTCGCAGGTGCGACGGTGTCTTGTACAAGCAAATTTTTCGCAATCAGTAACGCAACCTTTAGAACATGCCTAAACTCCAACTTGCGCGGGTGGGTGAAATGCTTTCCCGACCTGGCACCCGAGTTGCCAGAAACCTGACCCTTGGTTTAAGTCAAATAGAGAATAAATGCTATGAAACGGATTCTTCTGGGTACTCTGTTCACCGTCGCTTCGCTCAACGCCATGGCCGACGCGCCAGGCGGCCCGAACTGCGGCTGGGGCAACATGCTGTTCGAAGGCCAGCGCGGCACTCCGGCACACTTCCTGGCTTCCACCACCAACGGCACTTCCGGTAACGCCACTTTCGGCATGACCTCCGGCACCAACGGCTGCTCCACCAAGTCTGCACTGACCTACGGCGGCAAATCGTGGTTTGCCATGAACGGCATGATGAACGAGCTTTCCGAAGACATGGCCATGGGTCAGGGTGAAGCACTGACCACCTACGCCGTGGTACTGGGCGTGGCGCCGGAAGACCGTGCGCACTTCGCATCGGTTACCCACGACCACTTCAACCAGATCTTCAGCAGCGCCGACGTCAATGCTGAAACCGTGCACAGCAACACCCTGGCCGTTCTGAAGAACGACCCACGCCTGGCCAAGTACGCTACCGAAGCCTAAACGCGCGTTTCCCGCCCCGGTTCCGGGGCGGGTCTCTCTTTCTTCGGCATCGTCTGGAAGTAGTTGCCCGATATGCTCAAACGCCTTGCCTCTCTGGCGCTGTTGCTCTGCGCCCCTGTTCATGCTGCGCCGATGCTGGATCAAGGCCGTCTCCAGCAGTTGGCCAGTACCCCCTACTGGATTGCTTTGGGCCATTACGAAACCGGCAAACTCGGTGGCTGGCGCAGCTACGTGGACGATGACGCCTTCTTCCTTGCCCAGGATGGCGCACACCACCCGGACCGTGAGCTGAAGGCGACGGTGCAGGCGCTGTATGCCCCGGCAAGCCTGGGCGACAAGCACGCCCAATGTGTATTCCCGGCCCGTACACGCTGGCTGAAAGAGCAACTTGGCCTACAGGATTTGCCGCAACCCCAGTGCCAGGAATTCAAGACCTGGTACAAGTCGATCGACCCGCACAGCGCCGCGTTGATCTTCCCGGCTGCCTACCTGAACAGCCCCTCTTCGATGTTCGGACACACGCTGCTGCGCATCGACCAGTCCACTACCCGCAGTGACGACACCACGCTGCTCAGCTATGCGATCAACTTCGGCGCGTACATCGAAGGCAGCGACAACAGCATTCTGTATGCCTGGAAAGGGCTGGCCGGTGGCTATCCCGGGCTGTTCGCGCTGATGCCCTACCAGGAGAAACTGTCGGAATACCGCAGCCTGGAAAACCGCGACCTGTGGGAATACCAGCTGGACCTCACGCCAGAAGAAACTGGCCGCATGGTCGAGCACGTCTGGGAACTGAAACAGATTCAGTTCGACTACTTCTTCTTCGACGAGAACTGCTCCTATCGCCTGCTGGAGTTGCTGCAGGTGGCTCGGCCAGGCCTGGACCTGACCTCGCAGTTCCCGTTGACCGCCATACCGACCGACACCGTGAAGGCGGTGAAGCAATCGGGCTTGGTCGCCAGTGAGATCTACCGGCCATCGCGCGAACGCGAACTGCTGGCGCGTGCTGAGCCACTGGACCATGACGAGAAACGCCAGGTGCTGGCTGTAAGCGCCGACACGGCGCAATTGCAAAGCCACGCATTCAAGGCACTGCCCCGCGAGCGGCAGGCCTTGATACAAGACGCCGCCTACCGCCTTGAGCGCTACCGAGCCAACGGCCAGGAACGTGACCCCGGCCAAGCCAAGCGCAGTTTCGAATTGCTACGCGCGATCAACACCAACCCGCCACCGCCGTTGGCCATCGAGCGCCCGGGCTTGCCCGAGGACGGCCATGACTCGCGGACCTGGCAATTGGGTGTGGGCACTCGAGAAGACCGCGCCTATGCCGAGTATGGCCTGCGCATGGCTTACCATGATCTCAACGACAACGCCTACGGCTTCCCACTAGGGGCGCAGATCGAGATCCTGCAACTGAAAGTGCGTCAGTACGAAGGCAATGACTGGCAAGTGCAACGCCTGGACCTGGCGACCATCCGTTCGCTGACACCGCGCAACGAACTGCTCAAGCCTTGGTCGTGGCAAGTGGCCGGCGGTCTTGAGCGAGTACCGGGCAAACATGATGACGAGGTGCTGGTGAGCCACGTCAATGGTGGCGCCGGTGGCACCTGGCAGCTGGGTGATGACCTGCTGGGCTTTGCACTGGGCACGGTCCGTGTAGAACACCACAACGACTTCGCGCAATTCATCGCGCCTGCCGCAGGTTTCAATGGCGGGCTGCTGTGGCGCAATGGGCTTGGCAACATGACGCTGGAGGCCAAGGGTGATTACTTCACCAATGGCGAGGTGCGCCGAAGCGTCAGCCTGAACCAGCAGTGGGAAATCAGCCAGAACCTGGGGCTGCGCCTGAGTGCCGCGCGACAGTTCAGCCACCTGTCCACGGCGCAGAACGAGGTCATGCTGGAAGTGAAGTGGTATCACTATTGATGGGCTGGTTTGTTGCGAAAGTGTTCATGTTTACAGCGCAACTGCGGCCTGTGGTCCGCCTCAATTAGTCTTTGACACGGTTTTGACAGCACGCCCACAACTGGCCTTCTAGACTTTACCTGGACGGCATGAGGGCAAGGTCTATGGGGCGGTTCTGGTTGGGTCTGTGCGTGGCGATGCTGCTGTCGGGGTGCGAAACAGCTCACGAACAGATGCTTGGGCAGGGGTATCCCCCTGCCTACGCCGATGGCTTCGAGGACGGATGCAGCAGCGGCCGTCAGGCCGCGGGTGTACCAGCAGGTGATTTTCGCAAGAACGTGCCGCGCTATCTTCAAGAACGGCAGTACGAGTCTGGCTGGGATGATGGCTTTCGCCAATGCCAGGCCATGCAGGAGCGCGCCGAACAGCAGCGCTACCACGAGCGTTTCTGGGACGACCGGGACCGTCAGTGGCAGCAGGAGAAAGACCGCGGCGCCGCCCGCGCCTGGCGCTGAAGGTGTCGCAGCTGGACATCGCTTGAAACCCCGCCCCTGCCATGATGGTCTTCTGCACAAGGAGGCCCTCATGAGCCGAGCATTCGTCAACGAAGACCAGGCCGCCGCCCAGGCCGACCAACCGGTCGAGCGGCGCGTCAGCGACCAGCCCAATTACGTCACCGCCAACGGCCTGCGCCAGCTGCAACGGCGGCTGACCGAACTCAATACGTTGCGCAGTGAATTGCAGGCCCAAGGCGAGCGTGCCGACAAACAGCGGTTGGCCGAAGTCGAGCGGGATCTGCGGTATTTCGCCACCAGAGTGCAAAGTGCCCAAGTGGTGCCACCAGCCTTGTCCACCGAAAAAGTGCAGATAGGCAGCCGCGTCAGGTTCATCGATGATCAGGACCAGGAACACCTGGTGTGTCTGGTTGGTGAAGATGAGGCTGACGCGGCACGTGGCCTGATCAACTGGGGATCCCCCCTGGGCAGGGCCTTGCTGGGTGCAGCCCCTGGAGATGAAGTGACATGGCGCCGGCCTGTCGGTGAACAGGCCATCGAGATCATCGAGATCGAAGCGGCGGGCCAATAGCCCACCGCAGTCGGCCCGGCGAGGCCAATGCCCCTGTCACCGGCGATGGGCTGCGAAGCCTCACCCAATCAGACGACCCCCTGGGCCAGCATTGCATCAGCCACCTTCACGAAGCC
Source organism: Pseudomonas sp. DE0010 (assembly GCF_007680745.1). NCBI lineage: Bacteria > Pseudomonadati > Pseudomonadota > Gammaproteobacteria > Pseudomonadales > Pseudomonadaceae > Pseudomonas > Pseudomonas sp. DE0010. The sequence goes on along the minus strand of NZ_VEJQ01000027.1, from coordinate 28,516 downwards.
TGCAATGTTGGCCCCTTTCACATAGTTGACCCGACCATCGGCCTGCTCACCAAAGTGAACGCAGGCGTGGTGGATCGACTGCATGATGCCATGCAGCTTGCTGTCCACTTCGCCGGCAGTCCACAGCAAGCGCATGGCGTTCTGCGACATTTCCAGGCCCGACACCGCAACGCCGCCGGCGTTGGATGCCTTGCCGGGCGCATAGAGGATGCCCGCCTCGAGGAAGATGTCCACAGCCGCCAGAGTCGTTGGCATGTTGGCGCCTTCTGCGACGCAGATACAGCCGTTGGCCAACAGCGCCTTGGCATCCTCGATGTCCAGTTCGTTCTGCGTCGCGCATGGCAGCGCGATGTCGCAGGCCAGGCTCCACGGCGTCTGGCCCTTGCGGAACTCCAGGCCGAACTCCCCGGCCAGCTCGCTGATGCGGCCGCGCTTGACGTTCTTGAGGGTCATCACCGCTTCCCACTGCGTGTCGGTGAGGCCCGCTTCGGCGTACAACGTGCCTTCGGAATCGGACAGCGAGATCACCTTGCCCCCCAGGTCCATGACCTTGCGCGCCGCATACTGCGCGACGTTGCCCGAACCCGAGATCGCCACGCGACGACCGTCGATGCGCTGGCCCTGGCGCTTGAGCATCTCCTCGGCAAAATACACACAGCCATAGCCCGTGGCCTCCGGACGAATCAGGCTACCGCCATAGGTCATGCCCTTACCGGTCAGCACGGAGGTGAACTGGTTGGCCAGACGCTTGTACTGACCGAACATGTACCCAATCTCGCGGGCGCCTACCCCGATATCCCCGGCCGGTACATCGCAGTCGGCGCCGATGTGACGGTACAACTCGCTCATGAAGGCCTGGCAGAAGCGCATCACTTCGGCGTCGCTCTTGCCCTTGGGATCGAAGTCAGACCCACCCTTGCCACCGCCCATGGGCAGTGAGGTCAGGGAATTCTTGAAGACCTGTTCGAATGCCAGGAATTTCAGAACACTGAGGTTCACCGAAGGATGGAAGCGCAGGCCGCCCTTGTAAGGGCCAATGGCGCTGTTCATCTGGATACGGTAACCGCGATTGACCTGGACCTTGCCCTGATCGTCCACCCACGACACCCGGAACAGCACTGCACGCTCAGGCTCGACCATACGCTCGAGAATGCCCGCTTGCAGGTAGTGCGGGTTGGCTTCCAGAAAGGGCCACAAGGTGCGCAGCACCTCTTCGACAGCCTGGTGAAACTCCGGTTGGCCAGGGTCCCGCTGTTGCAGGCGTGCAAGGAAATTGTCGACGGATTCGATCATGGTAGACATCTCACCAAGAGGATTGGACTTATTGGTTTTTCCCGAATGTACCAAGAAGCAATTGCCCTGCAACAGGGCGAAATGTCGTTTTATTGAAATAATTTGGTGCGTTTTATGTAAATGTATACAAACCTTCGGGAAAGATGGGGGCGATCGTTCAAACAACACGCGTGAGATACAAGACGATAGAAGGCCTGCCGTAGGCCCTCACGACCTGCCGAGAGGATCGTGCCAAGTTGTGCTGGACGCACGAAAATGGGGCCCCTGAGGGCCCCATTTCTGTGCAGCAAGATCTGGCTTATTGCGCCAGCTTCTTGTGCCGCACACGGTGCGGCTGTGCAGCGGCGTCGCCCAGGCGCTTCTTGCGATCGGCTTCGTACTCAGTGTAGTTGCCTTCGAAGAACACCACGTTCGAGTCGTCCTCGTACGCCAGGATGTGAGTCGCGACGCGGTCCAGGAACCAACGGTCGTGGGAAATCACGATGGCGGCGCCGGGGAAGTCCAACAGTGCCTCTTCCAGGGAACGCAAGGTTTCGACGTCCAGGTCGTTGGACGGTTCGTCGAGCAGCAGGACGTTGCCGCCTTCTTTCAAGGTCAGCGCCAGGTGCAGACGGCCACGTTCACCGCCCGAGAGGTCCTTGACGAACTTCTGCTGGTCGCCACCTTTGAAGTTGAAGCGGCCCACGTAGGTACGCGACGGGATTTCGTAGTTGCCGATACGGATCATGTCCGAGCCGTCGGAAATCTGCTGGAACACGGTCTTGGCACCGTCCAGGTCCTCGCGGCTCTGGTCGACACAAGCCAGTTGCACGGTTTCACCGATCTCGATGCTGCCCGAATCCGGTTGCTCCTTGCCCATGAGCATGCGGAACAGGGTGGATTTACCGGCACCGTTACCCCCGATCACGCCCACGATTGCACCCTTGGGCATGGCGAAGGACAGGTTGTCGATCAGGACGCGGTCGCCATAACCCTTGGTCACGTTCTTGAATTCGATGACCTTGTCGCCCAGGCGCGGACCGGCCGGGATGTAGATCTCGTTGGTTTCGCTGCGCTTCTGGAATTCCTGCGACTGCAGTTCTTCGAAACGCTGCAGACGTGCCTTGGATTTGGACTGGCGAGCCTTGGCGCCTTTGCGCACCCACTCCAGTTCTTCCTTCATGGCCTTTTCATGGGCGCTTTGCTGCTTGGATTCCTGGGCCAGACGGTCGGACTTGGCTTCCAGCCAGCCCGAATAGTTACCTTCATAAGGAATACCAGCGCCGCGGTCGAGTTCCAGGATCCAGCCTGCGACGTTGTCGAGGAAGTAACGGTCGTGGGTAATGGCCACCACAGTACCGGGGAAGTCGTGCAGGAAGCGCTCGAGCCAGGCGACCGAGTCAGCGTCCAGGTGGTTGGTCGGTTCGTCGAGCAGCAGCATGTCGGGGGCCGACAGCAGCAGACGGCACAGGGCGACACGGCGCTTTTCGCCACCGGAGAGGTGCTCGATGCGTGCATCCCAAGCCGGCAGGCGCAGCGCGTCGGCGGCAACGTCCAGCTGGCGCTCCAGGTTGTGCCCGTCGGCGGCCTGCAGGATGGATTCGAGCTTGGCCTGCTCGGCGGCCAGCTTGTCGAAGTCGGCGTCCGGCTCGGCGTAGGCCGCGTAGACCTCGTCAAGGCGCGCCTGGGCGTCCTTGATGACGCTGACGGCTTCCTCGACCACCTCACGGACCGACTTGCTCGGGTCCAGCTGAGGCTCCTGGGGCAGGTAGCCCACGTTGATGTCAGGCATCGGACGGGCTTCGCCGTCGAATTCCTTGTCGACGCCCGCCATGATCCGCAGCAGCGTCGATTTACCCGCGCCGTTGAGGCCCAGCACGCCGATCTTGGCGCCAGGGAAGAACGACAGGGAAATGTTCTTCAGGATTTCCCGCTTCGGCGGCACGACCTTGCTCAGCCGATGCATGGTGTAGACGTATTGAGCCAAAACCAAGCCCTCTAATTCAGATAGGTAAAGACATCGACGATCGCCCCAGCGGGTCGGCCAGGGGTCGGGTGTCGTTGAACAAAGTGGACCATTCTACGCCAACGCGCAGTATTTGATAGGAGCCGCCGAGCGCAAGAACGCGCCGGCATCACGGCGCTGTACACGCCTGGATCTGCCTGCGGTGCAGGCATGGAACGGTCGTCCGGTAGCAGCGACCAGGCCCTGTGGCCGCGCCTGGCGAGCAGCCCTTGCTCAGACGTGACGCTGGCGCACCTTGCCCCGTGGCAGTCGGCAACGGTCGCCTTGCTCGGCCAGGCGCGCCGCCCAGGCGGACTTGACGCAAAACCCGCCCGAGCGCGCAGGCTGCGCAGCGGCGACACGGTTATCAGAGGTGCCGGACGTGACCGATGCCGCCGTCGGCGCAGGTGGGGCGGCGCAAACGACTGCAGCTGGGGCAGGTGCCTTGGCAGACTTGCGCAGCTCGGCCAGCGACGGCGCCTTGCTTTTGGTAGAAGTGGCCGCCTCGGGCTTGGCCAGTGAGCGCTGGCACGATTTGCAGGACACGTCCTCGGTCACGGCAGAGCTGACAAGGGTCTGACTGCTGCGCCCACAGGCGGAATCGAGGCCATTGATGGAAAAATGAGTAACCAAAACCGAACATCTCCCAGGCATTGTCATGTAAAGCGGGCGGCATTCTCGCACAGCAGGCATGCGCTTGCCGAATACGGGCGGTCGGAAGCATGAATGGCACTGGCACTTTGCCATAATGCGAGGCATGCTAGCCGGTTTCGAGTGGTCGGCTTATAGTGCGCCACCGCGCATCGGTTACCTCATAAAAAAAGCATACGCCATGCCCGACCCCTCCCTGCCATCGCCAGGCCCATCGCAGGATCGACGCTTGATCACACTCACTCCACCGCCGTCATCGCGTAGCGTGTCCAAGGCGCCCGCTGCCAGCCTGCGCGGGTCGATCAAGGGTGCGCTGGCATTGCTCGCCTTGATTCTGCTCGGGCTGCTGCTATGGCAGCTATTCGCGCAGTTCAGCCTGACCCAGGCCGAACTGCGCAACAAGCGCCTGGAAGACACGACCGAGCTGGCGGACCACCTGGGTCTGAACATGGCACTCAAGGCGCAGCAGGCGATCAACCTGCTCCAGCCCTACCCAACCGTGGCGGCATCGGCAGCTGGGCCCCTGGTGATCACGCTGCGCGAGCGAGTGCCTGCGCTGCGCAGCGTGGTCTGGCTAGACGATGCCGGGCAGATCGTTGCCGACAGTGCACCTGCCAGCGACGACCACGCAGTCATCGGTGAGGTGCTGAGGCTCAACCAGGAGCGGCCCTATTTCTTTACCAATGCGCCCAGCAACGCCAGCGTGTACCTGCTGCTGAGCCAATCACCAGGCCAAGGCCATTGGCTACTGCGCTTGTCGCCTGATTATTACCGCGCGCTTACCGGCCATCTGCACGAAGCTGACCATCTGCTATGGCTGCTGGAAAACAGCCGTACAGGCGAGGTGCTGCAACGCGACCTGGCCTCCGAGCGCCCCGACGCGCCCTTGCAGAGCGTCATGCTGGCGTTCATCGACAACAGTGCCTGGCAACTGCGCGGCCTGTTCGACGCTGACCGGGCGCGCAATGACCTGCTGCCTGCCTTGATAGGCAAATGCCTGCTGGTGCTGTTCTGCGCCCTGCTCCCAGTACTGGCGCTGGTCAACATGCGCCGCCGGCAGCGGGCCTTGCAGGAAGACCGCAGGCGTTATCAGGAGATCTTCGAAGGCACAGGTGTGGCCCTGTGCGTGCTGGACCTGTCCAGTTTGCCCGGCCAACTGGACCGCTATCACGTGCGCAACCGCGCCGCGCTCAAGCACAGCCTGATGCTGGACCCTCACCTGCGCCGCTCGCTCCTGGCGCAATTGAAGATCACCGAAATCAACCAGGTAGCGCGCCAGCTGCTCCAAATCGAAGACCACCAGCAAGCCTGGCAGCGCCTGATCGACGACAGCGGTGACGGCCAGGACAGCGTTGGCATGCAGCTGCTCGAAGCCTTGATCGACCAACGCCCGTCCCTGGAGCTCGAGGTGCGCCTGCCTGCTGCGCATGGCGACGCACTGCACTTGTGGCTCACAGCGCGCCTGCCGCAATTGCGCCGCAACTACCAGGCCGTGATCCTCAGCATCAGCGACATCACCAGCCGCAAGAAGGTAGAGCTGTCGTTGCTCGAGCGCGAGCGGTTCTGGTCGGACGTGGTGCGTACCGTACCGGATCAGCTCTACGTCCAGGATATCCACAGCCAGCGGATGATCTTCAGCAACCGCCACCTGGGCCAGACACTGGGGTATGACCGCACGGAACTGGCCCGCATGGGCGACCGCTTCTGGGAGCTGCTGCTGCACCCCGAAGACGCCGCGCATTACCAGGACCTGCGCCAACAGCAGCTCGACAACGGCCACGACTTGCCGCTGCACTGCCAGCTTCGTTTCCGGCACCATGATGGCAACTGGCGCTGCTACGACATACGTGAGCAAGTGCTGGCGCGTGACGCCGACGGCCGGGTGACGCGCATCATCGGTGTAGGCAAGGACGTGACCGTACAGATCGAGGCGAGCGAGTCGCTGCGCGACAGCGAACAGCGCTATCGGATGCTGGCCGAAAGCATCAGTGACGTGATCTTCTCCACCGACAGCCAGCTCAAGCTCGACTACGTAAGCCCCTCGGTGCAAAGCGTGCTGGGCTATCACGCCGACTGGATCTTCGCCAACGGTTGGCATTCGATCATCGCCAACCCCGCCCAGCTCACGGGCATCTACGGGTTGATGGAGCGGGTAAGCAAGGCGATGGACGACCCGGCTCAACTGGCCGAACTGCGTGGCCAGCTGCCGACCCAGCTGTTCCTGTTCGACTGCCTGCGCGCCGACGGCCGCAAGATCCCCATCGAGTTGCGCCTGGTACTGGTCTGGGATGACGACCAGCGTTTCGAGGGTGTACTGGGAGTAGGTCGCGATATCAGCCAGCAGCGCCGTGCAGAGAAAGACTTGCGCATGGCCGCGACGGTTTTCGAGCACTCGACCTCGGCCATACTGATCACCGACCCTGCCGGCTACATCGTGCAGGCCAACGAGGCATTCAGCCGGGTCAGCGGCTACGCGGTCAGCGAGGTGCTGGACCAATTGCCGAGCATGCTGGTCATGAACGACCAGCAGCAGGCGCACCTGCGCTACATCCTCAAGCAGCTCAACCAGCGTGGCAGCTGGGAGGGCGAGGTGTGGCTCAAGCGCCGCGATGGCGATCACTACCCGGCCTGGGTAGGCATCACTGCCGTGCTGGACGATGAAGGCGACCTGGCCAGCTACGTGTGCTTCTTTACCGACATCAGCGAGCGCAAGGCCAGCGAACAGCGCATTCACCGCCTGGCCTACTACGACGCCCTCACGCACCTGCCCAACCGTACGTTGTTCCAGGACCGGCTCTACAACGCCCTGCAGCAGGCCGAGCGGCAGAAGGCCTGGGTGGTGTTGATGTTCCTGGACCTGGACCGTTTCAAGCCTATCAACGACTCCCTTGGCCATGCCGCGGGCGATCGCATGCTCAAGGACATGGCGCTGCGCTTGCTGGCTTGCGTAGACGAGGACGATACGGTCGCGCGCATGGGCGGCGATGAATTCACGCTGCTGCTACAGCCCCGGCCTACCCGCGAGCTGGCGTTGAACCGCGCCATTCACGTGGCCGAAAACATCCTCGGCAGCCTGGTCAAGCCGTTCGTGCTGGAGAACCGCGAGTTCTTCGTCACGGCCAGCATCGGCATCGCACTCAGCCCGCAGGATGGCGGCGAGTTGAGCCAATTGATGAAGAACGCCGACACCGCCATGTATCACGCCAAAGAGCGCGGCAAAAACAACTTCCAGTTCTACCAGGCCGAGATGAACGCCAGCGCCCTGGAGCGTCTGGAACTGGAAAGTGACCTGCGCCATGCCATGGAGCAGAACGAATTCATTCTGTATTACCAGCCGCAATTTAGCGGCGACGGCAAGCGCCTGACCGGTGCCGAGGCACTGCTGCGCTGGCGGCACCCCACCCGCGGCCTGGTGCCACCGGGCGACTTCATTCCCGTGATCGAAGAACTGGGCCTGGTGGTGGACGTCGGTGATTGGGTGCTGCGCGAAGCCAGCCGTCAGCTGAAGGCCTGGCACAAGGCCAAGGTGCGTGTGCCGAAAGTGTCGGTCAACATCTCCGCGCGCCAGTTTTCCGATGGTCAGCTGGGTACGCGGATCGCCAACATTCTGGAAGAAAGCGGCCTGCCACCGGCGTGTCTTGAGCTTGAGCTGACCGAAAGCATCCTGATGCGCGAAGTGAACGAAGCGCTGCAGATTCTGGCCAGCCTCAAGAACCTGGGCCTGAGCATTGCGGTGGACGATTTCGGGACCGGTTATTCTTCGCTCAACTACCTCAAGCAGTTCCCGATCGATGTGTTGAAGATCGACCGTACCTTCGTCGACGGCTTGCCCGAAGGTGAGCAGGATGCGCAGATCGCCAGGGCTATCATCGCCATGGCCCACAGCTTGAACCTGGCGGTCATCGCCGAAGGCGTCGAAACCCATGAGCAACTTGAGTTCCTGCGTGAGCACGGCTGCGACGAAGTACAGGGCTACCTGTTCGGACGACCGATGCCGGCGCATCAGTTCGAGGCGCAGTTCGCCAATGAGACGTTGTTCATGTTCAATTGAGCCGCCCTTGACCCTGTCTTCGCACTGCCGCTCAAACGGCAGCGGGCCTGCTCACCCCTGGTCCTGCGGCATGCGCAGGCAGCGTCAAAACCGGACCTGAAAGTCAACTCGAATGCCCGCCGAGCCCAGCAACGGCGCGGGATGCAACATGAGCCCCACTGGTCCGCGACTTGATGCCACTTCATATGCCAGCGGCGGATCAATGGGGTAGAATGCCCACCCACTTCACCCCCGATCCTTGAGGACCGCCATGTTCAGCCGTGATTTGACCATTGCCAAGTACGACGCCGAGCTCTTCGAAGCCATGCAGCAAGAAGCCCTGCGCCAGGAAGAGCATATCGAGCTGATCGCCTCGGAAAACTACACCAGCCCGGCCGTCATGGAAGCCCAGGGTTCGGTACTGACCAACAAGTACGCCGAAGGCTATCCAGGCAAGCGCTACTATGGTGGCTGCGAATACGTCGACGTGGTCGAGCAACTGGCCATCGACCGCGCCAAGCAACTGTTCGGTGCCGACTACGCCAACGTCCAGCCGCACGCCGGCTCCCAGGCCAACGCCGCTGTCTACCTGGCCCTGCTGTCGGCTGGTGACACCATCCTGGGCATGAGCCTGGCCCATGGTGGTCACCTGACCCACGGTGCTTCGGTCAGCTCGTCGGGCAAGCTGTACAACGCCGTTCAGTACGGCATCGACGGCAATGGCCTGATCGACTACGACGAAGTCGAGCGCCTGGCAGTCGAGCACAAGCCGAAAATGATCGTTGCCGGTTTCTCGGCGTACTCCCAGGTACTGGACTTCGCCCGCTTCCGCGCCATCGCCGACAAGGTCGGTGCCTACCTGTTCGTCGACATGGCGCACGTGGCGGGCCTGGTAGCCGCTGGCGTCTACCCTAACCCGGTTCCCTTCGCCGACGTCGTCACCACCACCACGCACAAGACCCTGCGCGGCCCGCGCGGCGGCCTGATCCTGGCGCGCAAGAACGAAGAGATCGAGAAGAAGCTCAATTCTGCGGTCTTCCCAGGCGCCCAGGGTGGCCCGCTGGAGCACGTGATTGCAGCCAAGGCCATCTGCTTCAAGGAAGCTTTGCAGCCAGAGTTCAAGGCCTATCAGCAGCAAGTGGTGAAAAACGCCCAGGCCATGGCCAGCGTCTTCATCGAGCGTGGCTTCGATGTGGTATCCGGTGGTACCGAAAACCACCTGTTCCTGCTGTCTCTGATCAAGCAGGACATCTCGGGCAAGGACGCTGACGCGGCCTTGGGCAAGGCGTTCATCACCGTCAACAAGAACTCGGTCCCGAACGACCCACGCTCCCCGTTCGTCACCTCGGGCCTGCGTTTCGGCACCCCGGCCGTGACCACTCGCGGTTTCAAGGAAGCAGAGTGCCGCGAGCTGGCTGGCTGGATCTGCGACATCCTCGCCGACCTGAACAACCAAGCGGTGATCGACGCCGTGCGCGAGAAGGTCAAAGCCATCTGCAAAAAGCTGCCGGTGTACGGCAACTGATCGCTGATCGCTAACTGGAAAGCCCGGCCAGGTGCCGTAATGCTTTTCACTTAAGATCGTTGGGGCCGCTGTGCGGCCCATCGCGGCGCAAGGCCGCTCCTACACTGACCGTGTGACCACTGAGCTGATCGGTTAGCGGGTACTTGTAGGAGCGGCCTCGTGCCGCGATGGGCCGCGCAGCGGCCCCAACAATTTCAAGTAAAAGCATTACAGCTAGGTGCCGGGCTTTTTTGTATCCTGCGTTTGGACCCATTCCGGTTAGTCCCCTAGCGCACATCGGCATAGCCTCTGGGTTCGTCCCTGAACGTCGGCGATGAATCACAAAGCGCACTCTTTGTCTGTACGCTTACTGGTGCATGGGCCGGGAACAATTGCAACGTAGCGTTCAGACCACTGCTCGACCCTGACTGCGATGCTAACAAGGCAGTAGACGAATGCCGCATCGCACTGCAGCGCTGCGCCTTTTCCAAACAGGTACGTTCTTGACCAGAGACCAACTCGAAACCCGGCAGACACCCCTTTATTTCGCCACCGTGCTGGCAGCCATCGCCTTCGGCCTTGTAGCCGATGCAGGTGCTGCCCCTGATCTGGAAGCACTGATCACGCCAGCCATTGCCGTGCTGATGTACGCCATGTTCCTGCAGATACCCTTTCTGCACTTGCGCGCGAGCCTGGCCAATCGGCGCTTCATGACTGCCTTGCTCCTGGCCAACTTCGTGCTGGTGCCCGTCCTGGCGTGGGCGTTGACCCGTGGGCTGACAGGCCACCCGGCCTTGCTGATCGGCGCCTTGCTGGTCCTGCTGGCGCCCTGCATCGACTACGTGGTGGTGTTCACGCACATGGGCAAGGGCGATGCACGGCTCATGCTGGCCGCCACACCCGTGCTGTTGCTGCTGCAGCTGGTGCTGCTGCCGCTTTACCTGGCGCTCATGTTTGAAGACGGCGAGCACATAAGCCTGGCGCTCGGGCCTTTTGTGCAGGCGTTCGTGCTGATGATCGTCGTGCCGTTGGCCTTGGCGGTGCTTACCAGTGCGCACGTGGCCAAATCAAAGCGGGTCAGTCGCTGGAAAGACGCCTGGGCCTGGATGCCCGTGCCAGCGATGGCACTCGTGTTGTTCGTGGTGATCGCTTCGCAGATCGGCATCGTGTTGCAGGCGCTGGATCAACTGCTGCCCGTGGTGCCGGTATACCTGGGCTTTGCGCTTTTGGCACCGGTGATTGGCTGGGCGACGGCACGACTGATGGGCTTGCCTGTACAACAAAAGCGCGCCGTGATGTTCAGTGCTTCGACGCGCAATTCGTTGGTGGTGTTGCCGTTGGCGCTGGCCTTGCCAGAGCAGATACGAACGCTGGCAGCAGCGGCGGTGATCACGCAGACAATGATCGAGCTGATCTGCGAGCTGGTGTACGTGCGGGCGATTCCAGTGGTCGCCCGCACGTAGGCGGGCTCAGCTGACCACGTGCAGGTAGTGCAGGTGGCGCTCGTACTGGTCGAGGATGTCGCCGATCACGTCTTCACGGCTCCAGCCCATGACGTCGTAGTCCTGCCCGCCCTGGCGCAGGTACACCTCCGCACGGAAATACTTGCGTGAGTCATTGCTGTCGTCGGTTTCGCGCAACACGAAGCTTGGGGTATTGAACGCTCGCGGGCGCACCTCGTACCGGAAACGGCCTTCGCCGGCGTGGGACAGTTCCAATGCAACGCGGCCATCTTCACGTTCATCGACAGTGACGTCATAGCCCTGCTTGCGCAGCTCCTGGGCGACCTCCTCGCACGCTGGCTTGACCACCTCACCAATGAACCGGGTGACGTGAGCGCGACGCGGCATCATGGCGATGTTGCGCAGGCGGCGCTGCCAGCCGCCGTGGTTCTGCCGGTGCTGACGCTGGCCAGGTAGCGCCTGTGTGCGTAGGCCGCGGCGTGTGGCGTCCATCCCTAGTGCCTTGAACAGCCCCCACATGGCCACCAGCAGGATGATCGCAAAGGGTAAGGCACTGGCGATGGTGGCAGCCTGCAACGCCTTCAGCCCATTGGCCAACAGCAGGGCAATGGCCACCGCGCCGGTCGTGATCGACCAGAACACGCGTTGCCACAGCGGCGATTGCCCCTTGCCGGTCGAGGCCAGCATGTCGACGACCAACGCACCCGAGTCGGCGGAGGTGACGAAGAACACCACCACCATCAGCACGGCCACCATGGAAATGGCCGTTGACCAAGGGAATTGTTCAAGGAACGCAAACAGAGCCAATGAACTGTCCTTGTCCACCACCGCCGCAAGTTCCTTGACACCCCCATGCAGGATCATGTGGATGGCCGAGTCGCCGAATACCGTCATCCACAGCAGGGTGAAGCCGGCAGGCACGAACAGCACGCCGCAGACGAACTCACGAATGGTCCGGCCACGCGAGATGCGTGCAATGAACAACCCGACAAAGGGCGACCAGGAAAGCCACCAGCCCCAGTAGAGCAGCGTCCAGCCACCGATCCAGTCGGTGGGTTCGTAGGCGAAGAGGTTGAAGGTCTTGTTGACGATGTCAGACAGGTACGCGCCGGTGTTCTGCACATACGCTTGCAGCAGAAACACCGTCGGCCCTACGGCGAGCACGAACAGCATCAGTATGGCGGCCAGCCCAAGGTTGACCTCGGACAGAATACGAACGCCCTTATCGAGCCCGCTGGCTACCGAAAGCGTGGCCAGGGTACAGGTCACGGCAATGAGGATAACCTGGACAGTCGTGTTGATAGGCAGGTCGAACAACTGGTTCAGGCCGCTGTTGATCTGCAGCACGCCGTAGCCCAGCGATGTCGCGACACCGAAGACCGTACCCAGGATGGCGAAGATATCTACGGCGTGGCCGATGGGTCCGTAGATGCGCTCACCGATCAGGGGATACAGCGCTGATCGCAGCGTCAGCGGCAGGCCGTTGCGGAAACTGAAGTAGGCCAGGATCAACGCCACCATGGCGTAGATGGCCCATGCATGCAGCCCCCAATGGAAGAACGTGATGTTCATGGCTTCACGGGCGGCGGCAACGGTGTTGGGGTCGCCCACAGGGGGGTTGATGAAGTGCATGACCGGCTCGGCCACGCCGAAGAACATCAGGCCGATGCCCATGCCGGCAGAGAAGAGCATGGCGAACCAGCTCTTGTTGGGATAATCCGGCTCGCTATGGTCAGGCCCGAGCTTGATATCGCCATACCGGCTGATGGCGAGGAAGACCACGCTGATCAATATCAAGGCGACAGAGAGAATGTAGAACCAGCTCGCATTGGTAATTATCCATTGCTGAACCGCTTCGAACACGCCTTGGGCATGCTCCTGAAACAGGGTGGCGTATAGCACCAATAAAAGAATCAATACGGCACTGGTGAAAAAGACAGGTGGGTTGATGGTGCTCCTGCGTTGTTGTTCTTCGGGCATAGGCATTGCTCCTTCTGACGTTCAGCGTAGCGCTCCATGGTTGGGCAGTCAGAACAGGACTGCCCGTGGCGCATGATGAATGGAAGATGCTCAAACCTTACCGTCAGTTCCAGCATTTCCCAAACTTAAACGCTTCGCTTGCCTTGTCGATGCCCGGGACCCGTTAGCCGAGACGCTGTTTAAGCTCGGCAATGTGCTCAGGGCCAATGCCGCAGCAGCCACCTACCATGCTGGCGCCGCGTGCGCGCCAGTCCTTGGCCCAGGCCAGGTAGCCCGGTGGGTCCAGGTCTTCGCGCAGTTCATCCAGCCCGTCGTTGGCGGTGGCTTCCTTGGGCTGGGGTGGGAAGGCGTTGGCATAGGCACCGATGGCGACTTCGCCACCTTGCTGGTCGATGACCGAACGGGCGACATCGATGGCCGCGCCGATCACTTCTGGCTGGCTGCAGTTGAACAGCACCGCCGCTGCGCCGAGCTCGATCACCGCCTGCACGGCATCGGCCACCGGCTCACCGGAGCGCAGGCGCGGCACCGTATCGACGTCTTCGTCCTGCAAGGTGAAGGACACCCAGAACGGGCGACCGTCCTCGGGCAGGTGGGCACGTATGGCGCGGACCTCAGCGATCGCGCTCTGGGTTTCGGCAAGCCACAGGTCAACATGTGGCGCCAGACCCTCAAGCAGCGGCCGCAAGACTTCCTCGACGCGCTCAGGCTGGAACAGGTCGGGACGGTAGGAGCCGAACAACGGCGGCAGCGAACCGGCCACCCTCACCGGGTGCGGGCCGGTGTCGGCTGCGTGGCGGGCCAATTGACCGGCAACATTGGCCAACTGCCGGCCTTCTTCGGCAAAGCGCGCTTCACCAATGTGGAAGGGGACGACCGCATAGCTGTTGCTGGTGATGACCTGAGCACCTGCGGCAATGAACGCCGCATGCACCCCCACCACCGCTTCCGGCGCCTCGGTCAACGCCAGTGCAGACCACTCTGGCTGGCGGAACGGCGCACCGCTGCGCTGCAGTTCGCGGCCCATGCCACCGTCGAGAATCACCATCGCTCGCTCTGTCATATAACTACTCTGAAGGTGCTTATGAATAAAATTCATTATGTGGGTTAGATATATAACTATTTAATACCCTAATACTCATTTGGCCAACACTTCAGGTATGAACATGCGTTTTTCCACATTGCTCGGGGCAGGCCTTGCGCTGCTTGCAACCGCTACCCAGGCCTTTGCCGGCGCCACGCTGGAGCGGGTCGAATCACGCAAGGAACTGGTCAATGTGCTGATGGAGAGCTATCCCCCGTTCTCGTTTCTCAATGACCAGAACCAGCTCGACGGCTTCGACGTGGATGTGGCCAAGGCAGTGGCGGACAAGCTGGGCGTGAAGCTGCGCCTGGAGACGCCTTCCTGGGATGTGATCGCCGCCGGTCGCTGGAGTGGGCGCTACGACATCTGCATTTGCTCGATGACCCCCAGCAAGGCCCGCGCCCAGGTGTTCGACTTCCCTGTGGAGTACTACGCCTCCCCGGCGGTCATCGTGGTCAATGCCAAGGATGACCGCATCCACGGTGCAAAGGACCTGGACGGGCGCAAGGTCGGCCTGACCAGCGCGTCGAGCTATGAAAGCTACCTGAACAAGAATCTGGTCATCGAGGGTGACGAGGGCCGAACCCTCGACTACCCCTTCGACTTCGTGCAGATCGCCCCGTATGACACCGACAATGTGGCGTTCCAGGACCTAGGGCTGGGCGCGGGCGTGCGTCTGGATGCAATCCTGACCAACCTGGTCACGGCCAAGCCGCGCCTGGACCAGGACAAACGTTTCAAGCTCGCCGGTGCGCCGCTGTATGAAGAACCTAACTCGGTCGCCATCGAGAAGGGCGACCCAGAATGGGATGCCAAGGTTCGCCAGGTGTTCGCCGAGCTCAAGGCAGACGGCACCCTGAGCAAGCTGTCGCAGAAGTGGATCGGCGCCGATATCAGCAAATGAGCACGTTTCCGCCCTCCCCCAAGCCCGTGGCCAGTACCACGGGCACACGTCTGCTGGGCTTTCGCACACGGCTGATGCTCACCTGGCTGGTGATGTTCGCACTGTTCGTCGGGTTCTTCCTGAGCTTCGACCTCAAGTTTTCGATCATCCTGGAGAAGTTTCCCAACCTGGCCGGTTTCAAACTGGGGCCCAATGGTTTTCTGCAGGGTGCAGCGCTGACACTGTTCCTGTGCGTGTGCTCGATGGTGGTGTCGGTGGCGCTGGGCTTTGCCGCCGCGCTGGCACGCTTGTCCGGCAGCGCAGTGCTGGTGGGTGTTGCCAGTTTCTACACGTCGTTTTTCCGCGGTACACCGCTGCTGATCCAGATTCTGCTCATCTACCTGGGCTTGCCGCAGATAGGCCTGGTGCCCGGCGCGATCAGCGCCGGTATCATCGCCCTGTCGCTGAACTACGGCGCCTACCTCAGTGAAATCTTCCGCGCGGGCATCCTGGGTGTTGCCCGAGGCCAACGCGAAGCTTCGCTGGCGCTGGGCATGCGCCCGCCGCAGATTTTCTGCCACATCGTACTGCCGCAGGCCATGCGGGTGATCATCCCGCCAACCGCCAACCAGTTCATCTCCATGCTCAAGGATTCGTCGTTGATCTCGGTGATGGGAGTGTGGGAAATCATGTTCCTGGCTCAGTCCTACGGACGGTCGAGCTACCGCTACCTGGAAATGCTGACCACCGCTGCCGTGATCTACTGGGTGTTGTCGATCGCGCTGGAGCTGGTACAGGCGCGCCTTGAGCGGCATTACGGCAAGGCCTATCAGCGCTGACGGTGCCTAGCGCCTGCCCCTGGCCAGGAGCAGGCGTTGCGTTCATCGGCAGCCGTGCTGCCGGATCGGACTAACGCCCCGCCTCCGCCACCAGTTTCGAAGAGAACTGGCCAACGGCGGTGACCACTTCCTGCGCACCTGACTGGATTTCCGTGATCACGGTACCCGCCTGCTGGGCCAGGCTCAGGCCCAGTTCAGCCTGTTTCCTGCTCTCGCCCATGCTGTGTACCGCCTCCTCCACCAGCGCGTTGTTCTTCTGCACCACCTCGACGATTTCCTGGGTCGCGGCACTGGTTCGGCCGGCCAACTTGCGAACCTCGTCCGCCACCACGGCAAAGCCTCGCCCTTGGTCACCTGCACGCGCAGCTTCGATGGCCGCGTTCAGCGCCAACAGGTTGGTCTGCTGGGCGATGCCGCCGATGGTCGACACGATGGACGTGATCAGGTGCGACTGATGCCCCAGCGCCTCCACACCCGTGGACACGTTCGAGACCTGCTCGACGATGCGGTTCATGGTTTCCACCGTGTCCCTGACCGCCTCCGCGCCGCGCTGGGCGGAGCTGTCGGTTTTCATGGAGATCTCATAGGCAACGTCCGCCGCCGAGCTGACCTGCTTCTCGCTTTCGACCTGAGCGGTGATATCCACCGCGAACTTCACGACCTTGTACAGCCGCCCGCGGGTGTCGCGCACCGGATTGTAGGAAGCTTCGAGCCACAGCTCGCGGCCGCCCTTGTCAAACCGCAAAAAGCGTTCGGCAACGAACCGACCGTCGTTGAGGCTGGCCCACAGTCGCTGATAATCCGGCGACCTGGTATAGGCCGGATCGCAGAAAATACTGTGATGCTTGCCGACGATTTCCGGGAGCGTGTAGTTCACCGTGTTCAGGAAGTTCTGGTTGGCGGTGAGTATGGTGCCGTCCAGTGCGAACTCGATCACCGCCGTGGACCGGGAAAGCGCCTTGATCAGCTCGTCGTTTTCACGGGCCTTGTCGATGGCGGCGGTAACCTCGGTGCCGTAGGCCGTCATGTGGGTCACCTCGCCGCTGGGAGCCTTGACCGGGCACCACGCCGCGCGCATCCAGACCAGACGCCCATCAGCCGCGATGTAGCGGTAGTCGTCGCTCACCCCAGTGCCCTGGCTCATCGCGATCTGGAAATCCTTGTAGCACGGCAAGTCCTTCACATAGTCGGGTGTGAGCGCGCCCATCGGTGTACCGACAAGCTTCGAAGCGTCGATCCCCACGAAGCTGGAAAACCGCGGGTTGACGGCCGTGATCAGCAGGTCGCGGTCCACGGTGATTTCAAGCATCTCGCTGGACCTGCTTTGTTGCGCAGCCCTGAGCCCATGCAGCTCCCGTTTGAGTGCCTCGACCTCATCCCTAAGCGCTTTATTGAACATGGCGATCCTCGTCATTGCGGATGACAACTGTTGGGATTGAACAGGCGCTGGCAGGCAGCGCACACCGAGTGCTGCTTCACCTAACGTCAGGCTTGCCGCGGCTGACACAACCATGCAGCCAGGTCATCTGCCGGGAGGGGCCTTGCGTAATAATAGCCTTGCCCTTGATCACAGCCCCATCCCCGTAGCACATGATGGTGCAGGTCCGTCTCCACACCCTCGGCCACCACCGTCAGGCGCAGGTCGCGCAGCAGGCTGACCAGCCCG
Organism: Pseudomonas sp. DE0010; assembly: GCF_007680745.1. NCBI lineage: Bacteria > Pseudomonadati > Pseudomonadota > Gammaproteobacteria > Pseudomonadales > Pseudomonadaceae > Pseudomonas > Pseudomonas sp. DE0010. Next base: position 11,139 of record NZ_VEJQ01000027.1, on the reverse strand, counting down.
CGCACAATGTGCCAGTCATTGCCGCCAGGCTGCAGTTCGGCCAGCAGGGAACGGTCGAGCTTCACGCTGGTGGCGGGGATTTTACGCAGGTAGATCCAGTTGCTGTAGCCGCTGCCAAAATCGTCGATGCCGATCGCAATGCCCAGGGCGCGGAAGCGCTGGAGCTGCTCCTGCACGGCATCGAAGTCGGCTACCAGGGCGCTTTCGGTGAACTCGAGCTCCACCAGGCTCGGGTGCACCTGGTGTCGGGCCAGCGCTCGCGTGACATCTTCGTACAGCTGACCATCACCCAGATCGAGGGCCGAGATGTTCAACGAGACCTGCAACATCAGGTCGCTGGCCTGCCACTGGGCAATTTGACGGCACACCTGTTCCACCACCCAGCGAGTAATGCCGCGGATGGACGCGGTGGTTTCGGCCAGCGGAATAAACTCGGCCGGGCTGATCACGCCCAGCTGCGGATGCGTCCAGCGCAAGAGCGCCTCGACCGCCACGCAGCGGTTGCTGCCAAGGTCGATCCTGGGCTGGTAGGCCAGGCTCAACTGGTCGGGTGCCAGCAGTGCGGCTTCCAGGGCATTGAGGATGGCGGTGTTGCGCCGCAGGCTGGCGTCCACCACCGGGTCGTACGCCAACCAGCGCTGCTCGCTCTTGCGAGCGGTGTCGGTCATGCTGGCCATCAGTCGCAGGATATCCGGCGAGGCGCTGGCGTCCACGCCCAGTGTCAGGACGCTGATGCCGACATCCGGCGTGACCGGTACGTGACCGCTGCGCAGTGGCCCACCGAGCGAAGCCACCAGCGTCTGAAGCCAACCAGCGAGAAAGCTGGTATCGCACGCCCCGATAACCGTCATGAAGCCCAGGGTACTGGCCCGATAAAGGCGGCAGCCGGGCGGAAGTGTTGTGAGCAGGACTTCTTTGACTGCCAGCATGAAATCGGTGAAAAACTCGATGCCCAGCGCCTTGAACAGTCGGTCCATACCCGCAGCCGACACCGGCTCGATGAAAACAGCCACCTGGCCGGCCGTCACGGCACCTTCTTTGAAGTCCGTCTCGAACCGCCGCCGATTGGGCAGCCCGGTCATCGGATCGTAGAAGTTCTGCCGGTGGATCGATTGCAGACGAGCCACCACCACTTTGGCGGCGTTGGTCAGCAGATTACGGTCGCGCTCCGACAAGGCTTCGCGCGAGGCATGGTCGATGATGCACAGCCCACCCAGGCTGACGCCTGGCCGAACGATCAGCGGTGCGCCAGCGTAGTAGCGAATGTGGGGGGCCGATTGCACAAGAGGATTATCCACCGTGCGCGGGTCCTGCAGCGTGTCGCAGATCTCCAGCACCGTTTCCTGGCGCAGGCCGTGGGCGCAGATGGACATTTCGCGCGGCGTGCGGTCGTCGGCCATGCCGATCTTGGCTTTGAATACCTGGTAATCGCGGTCGACGATGCTAACCAGCGCGGTGGGGACGTCGAAGTGCGCACAGAGCATGTTGACGACGCCATTGAGCACCGGATCCTCTCCATTTGTCAGGTCCGATGTAAGGCGGTCCACTTCAACCAGGCGCAAGCGCTCGTCTCGAAGGGTCGTCAAGTTGTCCATGAAAGCTCCGGTCGCGGTAACAGCAAATTCTAGCCCAGAAGGCACATTGCCAGCTTAGCTGTGATCGGTTTCTCTCGACAATTGAGCGCCCCCACCGGCGGTCGGCCAAAAAATCTATTGGACGCCTGCGGTCAGCTAGCCTAAAAGGCTGTCAGCCGCGCTTGGCACGGCAGATCGCTTAGATGATGTTCAGCCTGTTACGGAGTCAGCCTTGGCCTGGTTCAAAGAAAGGATTACCGCCATCCTGCAACGCCTGCGACGTGCTGAACCGAGCACGGCCAGCCGCTACGTGGGCGCCGCGTTGATCATCGCTGCGTGCTCCCTGGCGCGCGCGCAGATGTCGCCTGTCGCGCTCCCCTACCTGTTTTTCATCCCTGGGCTGATGCTGATCGGGTTCTGGTTCGGCGCAGGTCCGTCCCTGCTGGGCTGCATCATGGCGGTGCTGATCGCCCAGTATTTTTTCATCGGGCCGCTGGGTTTCGATGCTGACTGGGCCACGTGGGCCAACAGCTTGAGTTTTGGCGTTGTGACCTTCGCCATGGCGGTGGTGTGTGCTTCGCTCAGGCGTAACCTGAGCGCCGTGGAACGGCTCAACGATACGCTCGAGCAACAAGTGCAACACCGAACGGGGGAGCGCGATAGCCTGTGGAACGTGTCCCCCGACCTGATCTGCACGTTGTCCGAAAACGGCCAGGTGCTATCGGTGAACCCGGCGTGGCAGGTAGAAACGGGCTTCACTGAAGAACAGCTCAAGACTGGGACGTTCTACAGTTTCATCTCTCCCGCACAATTGGCGAACGCGTTACGCGAGCTCAATCACAAGCCCATCGTCGAGCTCGACACCCAGAGCGTGCGCCGCGATGGCCAACCCTTGCTGCTCAACTGGCGCATTGCCGGCTTCGAGGGCCGTTACTTTGCCGTGGCACGTGACGTCACCCAGTACCGCGAGCGGCAGCAGGCGTTCGAGCAGGTCAGCCAGCAACTGCAGCAAAGCCAGAAGATGGAAGCGCTCGGGCAGCTCACCGGCGGCCTGGCCCATGACTTCAACAACCTGCTGACCGTGATCACCGGCACGCAGGACATGATCGAGCAACGCCTGGCGCAGGGCCGGCATGACGAACTGGGCCGTTACCTGGCGTTGGCCAGAACTGCCACTCGCAAGGCCAGCACCCTCACCCACCGCCTGCTGACCTTCGCCAGGCGGCAACCACTGGCCAGCACCACGGTCGATGTGGTGCTGCTGGTGGACGACATGAAAGAGCTGCTGGCCAGAACCCTTACACCCAAGATCGAGTTTCAGCTCAGCCCATATCCTGCGCCAGCCTTGTGCTACTGCGACGCCCATCAGCTGGAAAATGCGCTGCTGAACCTGTGCATCAACGCACGCGACGCCATGCCCCAAGGGGGCCGTTTGCAGGTGCGGATCAGCGAGGTCACCCGCAGCCCGGCTGAGTTGGAGCAGCTTGGGCTACGCGCTGGCGAGTACATTCAGGTAAGTGTCACCGATACAGGCCTGGGGATGCCGGCCAGCATTGCCGAGCGGGCCTTTGAACCGTTCTTCACCACCAAGCCGCTGGGGTCGGGCACGGGTCTGGGGCTTTCGATGGTCAGGGACTTCGCTCGCCAGGCGGGTGGCACGGCAGTGATCGAATCGGTCATGGGCAGCGGCACCACGGTCAGTCTGCTGTTGCCCGTCCACCTTGAGCCGGCCCCGTCCAGCGTCACAGCGATCACGCACGCCACCCTGGCAGCCCGTACCGACAACCGCGGCAGTGCACTGGTGATCGAGGACGAGGGCGCGATCCGGGAGCTGGTCGGCGAAGCGTTGCAGGAGCTCGGTTTCGAGGTGATCGAAGTCACCCATCCTGCCGATGCGCTGCACCTGATCGAACAGTGCCAAGACCTGAAGCTTGTGGTGACCGACCTGGTCCTGCCCGGCGGCCTGACGGGAGACAACATCGCCCAAGGGGTGCGGGCGCTTGTGCCGGCAGTGCGGGTGCTGTTCATTTCAGGGTTGATCGAGGCGCCGGCCAGCCTTGCCGAGCAGCAGCCTCATTCACGCTTGCTGCCCAAGCCCTTCACGCTCGGCCAGTTCAAGGCGTGCGTCGAAGGGATGTTCGGTGACCAGGATGCACCCCTGCTGCTGGACCAGGCCAAACGCCGCTAACACCATGGCCGACAAGCGTCACATACCTCAGGGCTGCGAATCGATCGACGCCAGAAACTGACGCGTCTGCCGGTTGGAGCGAAGGTGCACGACCCGGCACCCCGCAGGCGCCGTCGCCATCAGGTGCTTGATCTTGTCCTGTGAAGAATGCCGCGTGGACCAGATGAACCGGATGAAGCCAGGCAAATTGCGCAGCGATTCGGGGCAGTCGTCTGGCAGGTCCGGGCGTGTGCGGCCCAACTGGGTCAGGGTCCTGACCAGCACACGCCACAATCGGACCGTCAGGGAACGGTCAATCCAGATAAGCATTTGGGCCCTGGCAAGACGGTTGTCCCAGGTCGCCGAATGCCCGCCCTCGAAAATCCACCGTTCGCGCGCCTCCACTTCATGGCACAGGCGGGTCTTTTCGTCCCGGCTGCGCTCGACCCAGCCAGGTAGCCAGTGAATGGTATCGATATGCACGACCGGCAAGCCGGTTCGCTCGCCCAGCTGGCGAGCCAGCGTGCTCTTGCCGGCGCCCGGTTGACCAACGATCATGACGCGTTTCATGGGGACTCCTTTTCAACCCGCCATTTTGTACATGAGGCTGGGGTTGTAAAGAAGTCTCGAAGCTGCGTGCCAATTGCGCGCAGCCCGCTGAGCGCTGATCAAAAACGGTATTCAGCACTGGTCACGAAATTACGTGGCTCGCCATACACCACCCAGCTGTCGGCATATCCGTAGTAGGACCGGTCGAAGACGTTGTTAAGGTTCAGCTTGAGGCTCAGGTCCTTGCTCACATCGTACCGAGCCATCAGGTTGACTACGGCAAAACTGCCTTGAGTGAAGGTGCGCAAGTCCTGACCGTATTTACTCTGCCAATTGACGCCACCCCCTACGGTCACGTGGTCCAGGGCCCCAGGGAGGCGATAGGTAGTGAATGTCTTGAGACTGTGGCGGGGAATGTTAGTGACGATGCGCTGATCGTCCTGGTTGGTACTGATGCTATAGGCATAGCCGGCCATGACTTGCCAACCATCAGCCAGTTCGCCATCAAGCGCCAACTCGACGCCCTTGGTCGTGGTGCCCTGCTCGAGCCGATAGATATCCGGGTCACGCACATAGACCGCCAGGTTGTCCTGCTCGATCTTGAACAACGCCAGGCTGGCGTTGAGCCGATCGTCGTTGAAGCTACCTTTGATCCCCACCTCGTAGCCAACCCCTTCCTGAGGGTCTAGCGCCTTGTCGTTATCGCCTTTCATGCCGTATTGCTGAGGGTTGAAAATCTTGGTGTAACTGCCGTACAGGGACCAGGTATCGTTCAGGTCATAAACCAGCCCTGCATATGGCAGGAACACGCCATGCCGGTTCTGGCTGTCACTAATCCTGAGGCCGCCTTCGTCGACCCTGTCGTTGGACCGTTTCCAGTCGGTGACCCGGCTACCCAGAATAATATGGGTATTGTCCGTTACATGCAGACGCGTGGTGAGGTAGGCGGCATATTGGTCCTCGTCGATCAGGCTTTTGCCCACCGGGGTGGTGTCGGGACGAGGCCCGCTGCCGTCCCAGGTGAAGAAACTGCCCAGGGTACCGTCGTAGCCAGTCCACGGCCCGTACCAGCCGCCACGCTCGGGGGTGTGCTCTCGATAACGCGACAGCGTCGTGCCCACGATCAGTTCATGCTCGCGCCCCAGCAGGCTGAACGGCCCAGTGACATAGGCGTCCACGGTGTCTTGTCGAGGTGTGCCGGTCCAGCGATTGGGGTAGAGGTAGGCGCCCTCTCCGGTCTGCTGATCGATCGCGCCGTTAAGGTAGTTGGTGAGCTGGTCGAAGGTATTCTGCGTATGGCTGAGCTCCATCTTGGCGCTCCAGCCGTTATCGAAGGTATGTTCTACCGAGCCGAACAGGTTGGTCACTTTGCGATCGTAATACGCCCAGTCAGGCGAACTGTTCGTCGAGCGAGGGAAGTCAGTCTTGTTGCCGTTGCTGAAATAAGCGGGAAAGCCCGCACGAAGCGGTGAGTTGGTATGCGTATTGGCATGACTGAACCCCAGCGTGAGCAGGGTCGAAGGCGCCAGGTCAACTTCGGCGATGCCATATATCAGCGCGGCGTCGGACGACATGCGGTCAACCCAGTACCTCTGGTCTTTGTAGTCCAGTACCAGGCGGCCGCGCACATTACCCGACTCGGTCAATGGTCCGGAAACATCAAGGCCGACACCGTAACGGTCCCAACTGCCAGCCTCGGCACGAACGCTGGTCTGAGGCTCGTAAGTGGGCCGCTTGCGAATGAGGTTGATTGTCGCCGAGGGGGTACCGGAGCCACTGATCAGCCCTGTGGCGCCGCGCACGATCTCGACCCGGTCGTACATGGCCGTGTAGTGCGTCGAATTGTCGATGCGCGACGACGTCGGTACGCCATCGATCTCGAAGTTGTTGATCTGGAATCCGCGTGACCAGTAGGTGTTGTTTTCAGCCCCGATGCTGGTGTGCGAGGCAGTGATGCCTGGGGTCTGCTCCAACACCTCGTTGAGTGTGGTGAGCTTCTGGTCGTCGAGCCGTTGACGCGTCATCACCGTCAGCGACTGCGGCGTCTGCTTCGGGGTGAGGTTCAGGCGTGTGGAGCTACTCGAAGAATAGGTGGTGTACAACCCCGACCCCTCTGTAGTCGAGCCAGGCGCCTTGCCAGAGATGCTAAGCGTATCGAGCTGTATGCTACCACCGACCTGCATCGGCACAGTGATCACAAAGCTGTTGCCATTGGGCTGGCTGACCTGCGCTTTGCTGCTGCTCAGCAACACGTTCAGGGCTTCACGAACACCGAAACTGCCCCGCACGCCAGCCGATGTTTGACCGTTTACCTGCTCGGCGGTGTAGATCACTTGATAGCCACTCTGCGCGCTGAACGCGTCTAGGGCGTCAGCCAGCTGCTGGGCAGGAATATCGAAAGTATGCTGCTGCACCTGGGCCCGTTCCATTGGGTGCTCCTGCGCTTGAACGGGCAGCGAGAACATCGATGGCAACAGGCTTGGCGCCAGGAGCGCCGTGGCCAGCGTACTGCGTTTGAACAGCGTTGTGCGTAAGCGGTGCATGTGTCTTCCCCAAGAAATGCGAATGCAAATTTTTCTTATGTATGGGTATGACGCAGCACGCCTCGCATTCCCCGCACGAGGGAACCTATCGGATGATCAACCAGTGGCCCAATAGCTCACTGACCTGCAGATGCTGGCTGGCGATCAAGGCATCGAGTGCAGTGCCAGGCTCATCCAGGTTGAAGCTTCCGCTCACCCGACGCTGCCCAGCTTGTTCGTTCACCAGCACAAGCTGTTTCCCCTGGTAGGCCGCCAGTTGCTGCAGAACCTGTTGCAACGACACATCACGAACCCTGAGTTGCCCAGTGCGCCAGGCCAGCAGACGTTCGGCGTCTACCGTCTCCGGGCCAGTGACCTCAGCCCCGCGCAGCGTCACGCGCTGACCGGGCGTCAGGTGTTGCTGCTGGGTCGGCGTGGACACCTGTACGTGGCCGCTCAGCAATATCACCTCATCTTCGTCTCCCGCGCGGCTGACGGAGAACCGTGTCCCCAGCACCTGGATTCTGGCTTTACCCACCTGAACCACGAAGGGTCGGCCATCGTGGACTACATCGGCGAACATGCGCCCATGGCGCAAGCGAACGCTGCGAGTAGCCCCAGCCATATCCACATCCACGTCGCTGGCGCTGTCGAGCATGAGACGGGAGCCGTCGCCAAGCTGGATTTCGCGTCGCTCACCTGTGGCGGTGGCAATGTCAGCGCCAAGATTCACCAGCCCGGGCCGTGCCAGGATGAGCGTACCCAGTGCGAGCAACAGGCAGGCCGCTGCGCCCAGGCGCAACCCTTTTGCCCTTACGGTTCGCCGTGCCTTGCGCACGCGCCGTGCTGGCAGCTCAAGGCACTGCCACATGTGCTCCACCTGGGCGTAGGCATGCGCGTTCTGCGGTAGTTGACGCCACGTTTCGAAGGTGTCGCGCTCCTGGACCGTGACGTCTGCAGCGCGCAGACGAGTAAACCAGTCCAGGGCCTGCTGCTGGGTGGTGGCATCGTGTTTTTGGGAGCCAGTCATGACGATTCGATCTGCATACGCGCGTCCAGGGCGGCCGCTGCGCACTGCTGGAGGGCTTTATTGAGGTGCCGTTCAACTGCCCGCTCATTGAGCCCCAGCCGCTGGGCAATTTGCTTGTACCCCAATTGCTCGACACGAGCCAGCAGAAAGACCTCCCGTGTTGGCGACGGCAGGCCATCGATCAGGCGCTCCAAGTGGGCCAGCGTATTGCCTGCGACCGCGCTGCGCTCAGGCGTGGCGTCCGTCAGCAACTGCTCCAGCGCCTGCTCGTCGTTGACGCCGCGTACTTGGGTGCGGCGAGCATGGTCGATACTCAGGTTGGTGGCGATACGGTACAGAAAGGCCCGTAAATTGCCTACGTGGCCGTGTTCACTGTGCAGCAGACGTACAAACGTGTCCTGCGTAAGGTCGCGAGCGGTTTCACGGCAACGCACCTTGCGGGTGAGGAACGCCAGCAACTCGTTGCGGTGGCGCTGATAGAGCAGCGACAGGCTGCGGGCTTGCTGCTCGTCAGACATTGGCGTATGCCGGGCACAGAAGAAGCGGCGATGCTAACGTTGTTGAGAATTACTCGCAAGAGATTATGGCATCTGGCCAGATTGAAGCGCCAATAACACTGTTCTTCAAATCAACGGATGCACGGTGGGCGGTGAAACGACAAAGCCATCCGGCCCCAGACGGAACTCGGATGGCTTGAAGGGATGCAGCCTGCTGCGCACGTTGCGAAAGCAACGTCAGCCGCTGGGCTGCATCAAGGGGCCACGGGGCAGCAGGCTACCCCGCCGTGCCCTAGGCTCAGCGTTGTGCCACGGTGTAGTGCGTACCTCCCGGCACTGCGCCTTGGCGGGCGCTGCGCTCGATCAACACGGCGCGGATGCCGGCCACACCCGCCTTGAGCCGCAGCTTGGCAACAGCCAGGCCTTGGCTTGCCAGTTCTTCGTCGGAAACCGCCGCCGCCGGAACCGGTGCATCGATACGCAGCGTGCCGTTGCTGAACAGCATGACCTGGATGGTGACGGCGGTGCCGTTGCCATCACGGACCTCGGCACGGGTCCAGGCCGAGTGATTGCCGCTCAGGTCAGGCACTGCCTGTACCGCGTCGGTGGTGGACTCGAGCGTGATGCTGTTGCCCATGTCGGCTGCACGGTAACGGCCCTGAAGCTGCGCACGGTCACCCTGCTCCAGGTTGAACACGCCCAACGTACCGCGGGTAGTCGGCTCAGGCGCCTGGTCAGCCAAGGCCAGGCTCAATCGTCCATGGCTGCGCAGCGGGGTATCGAGCACCAGCGCCTGAGCATCACGCCCGTCGAAGGTAGCCGACGTGGCGTCAGCGTACAGCGGCCTGTTGGCGACCTGCTGGCTGCTGGCAAGCTGGTCGGCTACCAGCGCGTCGCTACGCTCGACGAACAAGGCAGTACCGTTTGCGCCCTGCGCGTCGGTGATCAGGCCGACTGGCGTGAACAGCACCGGCTCGATGACCCCTTCGCCCACCAGCATGGCCGGGTCGATGCGGTAGTTGCCGGCATCGGCGCCGCTGAGCAGCAGCTCTGCCACGCTTACCGGCTTGCCCAGGCCGGCCACGGCTGTTGCGTAGTGGCCAGTGCCTGAAGCGCTGACAGTATCGCCGCCGATCACGCCGTCCAGAACGATTCGCTCGATGGGCGCCTGGGTGCTGCCATCGTAGGGCCTGCTGCCAACCACCACCGTGCCGCCGAGGGTCTTCGGCGTAATGGAGGCACGGCCGATCGATGCGGTAGTGTCGAAGCTGTAGTTGCCCGCCTCCTCGCCCGTCAGCACGATACCTGAACCGGAAACGGACTTGTCGGTCCCCGCCTGCTTGTCGACGAACGCCCCTGTGTTGCCTGCGCCGACGACCTTGCCCTGGTCACCGTCAACCAGGCCAATCAGACCCACGTTGCCCAACTGCGCGACCGTGTTGCCGTCATACACCTTGTCGGCCACATCGGCAGTGCCGGTCAGCAGCTTGCGGTCGATGTTGGCCTTGCCGATCTCGGCAGTGGTGTCGAAGCTGTAGTTGCGGGCTTGTTCACCCGTCAACGCCACACCTGCGCCGGTGACCGACTTATTGGTGCCTGCGTTCTTGTCCACGAAGGCGCCGATGGTGCCGGTACCGTCGACTTTGCCCATATCGATATCGAGGATGCCGATCAGGCTGATGTTGCCCAAGTGCGCGAGGGTGGTGCCGTCATAGACTTTGTTGGTGACATCGGCGGTGCCGGTCAGGACCTTGCGGTCGATGGCGCCTTTACCGATTTCGGCGGTGGTGTCGAAGCTGTAGTTCCCGGCTTCTTCGCCGCTCAGCGCAATACCGGAGCCATCGACCGACTTGTTGGTGCCAGCATTTTTGTCCACGAACGCGCCTGTGGTGCCGGTACCGGTTACCTTGCCTTCGTCACCATCGACCACGCCAATCAGGCTCAAGTCGCTCAGTTGAGCGGTAGTGGTGCCGTCATAGGTTTTGTTGGCCACGTCGGCTTTGCCGGTCAGAACCTTGCGGTCGATGTTGGCTTTGCCGATTTCGGCGGTGGTGTCGAAGCTGTAGTTGCCTGATTCTTCGCCGGTGAGGGCAACACCGGAACCGGTTATGGATTTTTGAGTACCAGCGTTCTTATCGACGAATGTACCTGTGGTACCCGTACCGGTTACCTTGCCTTCGTCGCCATCAACCACGCCAACCAGGTCCAGATCGCTCAGCTGAGCGGTGGCGCTGCCGTCGTAGACCTTGTTGGCCACGTCGGCCTTACCAATCAGGACCTTGCGATCAATGTTGGCCTTGCCGATTTCGGCGGTGGTGTCGAAGCTGTAGTTGCCTGCTTCTTCGCCGGTGAGGGCAACACCGGAACCGGTTACGGATTTTTGGGTACCAGCGTTCTTATCGACGAATGTACCTGTGGTACCCGTACCGGTTACCTTGCCTTCGTCGCCATCAACCACGCCAACCAGGTCCAGATCGCTCAGCTGAGCGGTGGTGCTGCCGTCGTAGACCTTGTTGGCCACGTCGGCCTTACCGATCAGGACCTTGCGATCAATGTTGGCCTTGCCGATTTCAGCGGTGGTGTCGAAGCTGTAGTTCCCGGCCTCTTCGCCGGTCAGGGCAACGCCTGCACCGGTGACCGACTTGTTGGTGCCAGCGTTCTTGTCCACGAATGCACCTGTGGTCCCCGTACCGGTTACCTTGCCCTCGTCGCCATCAACCACGCCAACCAGATCCAGGTCGCTCAACTGAGCAGTGGTGCCGCCGTCGTAGACCTTGTTGGCCACGTCGGCCTTACCGGT
>NZ_VEJQ01000279.1:0-243 GCF_007680745.1 Pseudomonas sp. DE0010 | reverse complement strand
CGAGAGCGACCAGGGCAGCCAGCAGGAGCAGCGGTTTCATCGAATCGTCCTTGAAGGTGCTGAGAATTTCCAGTCTAGGGCGCGCGCCGCTGCGCCCGCTGCACAGCGCGACGGATGCGGCGGTTGAGGGGATGGCTGGTGAATCCGGGGGGCATACCGCGGTTCAAGACGGGGATGGCGTGCCCGGGTCGGTGGGCTGGCGTGGCGCTGCGTCCGCCTTGCGGCCGGGCTGGAGCTGCAGCA
>NZ_VEJQ01000278.1:0-243 GCF_007680745.1 Pseudomonas sp. DE0010 | reverse complement strand
ACGACGCCTCGACCGATGGCACCCGGGAAATCCTCCAGGACTACGAGCGCCGCTACCCCCGGCTGATCCGCCTGATCCTGCAAAAGGAAAACCAGTACAGCCAGGGCAAGCCCTATGGCATGCCGGTGTTCCAGCACGCCCGCGGCGACTACATCGCCTATTGCGAAGGCGACGACTACTGGAACGATCCGCGCAAGCTGCAGCTGCAGGTGGACTTCCTGGAGAACAACCGGGACTACGCCC
>NZ_VEJQ01000277.1:0-243 GCF_007680745.1 Pseudomonas sp. DE0010 | reverse complement strand
TCGGCCTGGATGGGCAAGCAGGTGGAGCGCTGTCTCGGCCTGACCCTGACCATCAGCGGACCGCCGCCGGCGGGCAAGGGCGCGCCCTGGAAGAAGAAGCGGCGTACGGGCGGGAGCAAGGCCAAGACGACGGCGAAGACGGGTGGCGCACCGCCACGCGCGCGCAAGCCGAGGGTCAAGCCGGGCTGAGAACGGCGAAGAGGCGCTCGAGCACGGGCCGGGCCAGGACGTCGTGGTTCCAGA
>NZ_VEJQ01000276.1:0-243 GCF_007680745.1 Pseudomonas sp. DE0010 | reverse complement strand
AGGAGGCTGCGTCTCAGCCGGGGGGCGGCAAGCAGGGAAGGCAGCACCAGGGGCGTCTCGCCGGCCGCCTCCTTGCGTTGTTCGTAGCGCCAGAAGGTGATCAGCAATCCGCCACTGACGACGAGCAGGGGGAGCGACCACCAGGGCCAGTGCAGGCGTGGCCCCTCGACCAGGGGCACCACCAGCGCCAACAGCCCCGCCGCGAGCAGGCCGGCACCCATGACATCCAGCCGGCCCGGTTGC
>NZ_VEJQ01000275.1:0-243 GCF_007680745.1 Pseudomonas sp. DE0010 | reverse complement strand
AGGGCCGCTTCGGTCTGCAGGCGATCCAGCCGGTGGTCGACATGGCGCCCATCGAGATCCATTATCCGGTGACGGTCTATCCCACCAAGGTGGTCAGCCACGACCTGGAAAAGACCCCCGTGGTGGAAGGCACGCTGCTGGGCATCAAGGGTCAATACCTGATGTTCGATACCGGCGTGATCAACATTCGCAAGTACACGGCCTATCAGCTGGCCGTGTCCGCCTCCGCAGCAGAGATGTAAG
>NZ_VEJQ01000274.1:0-243 GCF_007680745.1 Pseudomonas sp. DE0010 | reverse complement strand
CCAGTTCGCCGGCGAGGTACTGGCGCTCGAATTCCTTGTTCTCGCCGACGTAGGAGGAAATCATCTTGCGGATCTGCCGGGTCTCCAGCAGCTGGCCGAGGCCGAAGCCGTCCACCCCGGCGTTGTTGCTGATGGCGGTCAGTTCGCGGGCGCCAGTGTCTCTCAGGGCGGCGATCAGCGCCTCGGGGATGCCGCAGAGACCGAAGCCGCCCACGGCCAGGGTGATGCCGTCGCTGACCAGCC
>NZ_VEJQ01000273.1:0-243 GCF_007680745.1 Pseudomonas sp. DE0010 | reverse complement strand
CACATCCAGCCGCGGGCCGTACCGCGCTCCGGGGCGAATCCGGCGGCGCCGCGCCAGATGCGCAGAAAGGCGTCGTGGAGAATGTCCTCGGCCAGTCCGCGATCGCGCACCAGGCGCAGGACGATGCCCAGCAAGAGCGGCGCCTCGTTCTGGTAGAGCCGCTGCAGGGCGGCGCGCTCGCCCCGGGCACAGGCGGCGAGCAGTGCAGCGGGATCGTAAAGGGGATCGGTCACGAAATCGCGC
>NZ_VEJQ01000272.1:0-243 GCF_007680745.1 Pseudomonas sp. DE0010 | reverse complement strand
AACCTGCGCGGCGATCGCGACCAGGGTTTGCCGTCCGGGGCTTGAGGAGGGGTATTCGATCCGCCAGTGGAAAAGGCTGCGCCGTTTTCCACGCTACGGTTTGGCTGAAGGCCCGCTCTCCGAGAGGGCGAGGGGGCTGTCCGGCGTAGCAGGGAGGTTCAACGTCCGTAGGGTGGATAACGGCGCAGCCTTATCCACGCGTCCCCGAACGCCAGGCCCATAAAAAAGCCCTGCCGGGATTAC
>NZ_VEJQ01000271.1:0-243 GCF_007680745.1 Pseudomonas sp. DE0010 | reverse complement strand
AGAGCCCGCCGACCACCACGGTGCTGAGCTGACTGCTGACCCTCTTCTTGAAGATCTGCACATCGCACACCAGCCCGTCGTTGGCGAGGAAGTTGCGGAAGTACTCGCGGCGGCTTTCCTCGCTGTCGCGCACCTCGTTCGACAGGGTCGGCACCAGGATGGCGTCCGGCGCATAGAGGGCGAGGATGGCTTCCACATCACGGGTGGCGACGGTCGCGGCCCAGGTGTACAGCGCGGCCTTGG
>NZ_VEJQ01000270.1:0-244 GCF_007680745.1 Pseudomonas sp. DE0010 | reverse complement strand
GTCGCCGCAGAGCTGCTCCTCGGGGTGCGGCGTGCACAGGGCGCCATGCTGCAACCGGCTGCCGGGCGTCCCGGCCCGATGGAAGCGCGCCAGCACCACGGTGCCCTGACCCGGTCGCGAATGGATGCCGAACACTTCGGCCTGCCGGCGAACCGCCCCCAGGCCGGCGCCCAGCGTCGCGGCCGTGCTGTAGTGATCGCTCAGGCAGCGGGCGACGTCGTGCATGCCCGGGCCGCGATCCACC
>NZ_VEJQ01000026.1:0-73130 GCF_007680745.1 Pseudomonas sp. DE0010 | reverse complement strand
TACTCTCACCTGTGGGAGTCGCAGAGATGGTGGGCGCGCCTTAGATCTTGGGGCCGCTTTGCGGCCCATCGCGGCGCTAGGCCGCTCCCACCCGGGGAGGTGTTAGCCTTCAAATGCGGTGCTAGGCAGGCGATAACACGGCGTGAAGCACAGGCCTACTCGCATCTGTGGGAGCGGCCTCGCGCCGCGATGGGCCGCGCAGCGGCCCCAAGGTATCAGTCCGCACATCAATAGCGATGGCTGCAAAGGCACGACCACCCGCTCGAGCGCCAAACCCGATAGGCAGGCCAAGCACTTACCGCTCCACCGGCCCCTGGCGGCGCTGCAGGTAAACCCAGTCCACGATATCGCCCTGGGGCGAATAGCCGTTCACCATCTCGCGCAGCAACTGCCGCACGCGGGTGAAGTCGTCTTCGGCCACCGCCGCCAACAACAGCGTCAGCCCTTCGCGCAACCGCTCCCACGCCAGGTAGTCCTCATTGGCCGCCATGATCATCGGGTGCGCGGTGGGCGATACGTCGTCGCCGATCAGCAGCTCCTCGTACAACTTCTCACCCGGCCGCAACCCCGTGAATTCGATGGCGATGTCGCCCTGAGGGTTGGAGGAGCTGCGCACGCTCAAGCCCGAGAGGTGAATCATCTTCTCCGCCAGCTCGACAATGCGCACTGGCTCGCCCATGTCCAGCACGAACACATCCCCACCCTGCCCCATGGCCCCGGCCTGCACTACCAGTTGCGCCGCCTCCGGGATGGTCATGAAGTAACGCGTGATCTTCGGATGGGTAACCGTCAGCGGGCCACCTGTCTTGATCTGCTGGTGGAACAGCGGGATTACCGAACCGGACGAGCCCAGCACATTGCCGAAACGCACCATGGTGAAGCGGGTCTTGTTCACCCGCGCGATCTTGTTGCAATCGCCATACAGCACCGGCGCCGCTTCTCGGCTGAGCGCCTGCAGGATCAACTCGGACAAACGCTTGGTGCTGCCCATCACATTGGTCGGGCGCACGGCCTTGTCGGTGGAGATCAGCACGAAGTTGGCCACCCCGGTCTGCAACGCCGCCTGGGCCGTGCACAGAGTGCCGTAGACATTGTTGAGAATGCCTTCGGCGATGTTGTGCTCGACCATTGGCACATGTTTGTAAGCGGCGGCATGGTAGACGGTATCCACACGCCAGGTGCTCATCACATCGGCCAGGTGCTGCTGGTTGCGCACCGAGCCCAGGATCGGCAGCAGCTGCACCGACAGCGACTCCCGGGCCACGCGCTGCTCCAGCTCGCTGAGGATGCTGTAGAGGTTGAACTCGGCATGGTCCAGCAGCAGCAAGGTCTTGGGCCCAAGGCCGATGATCTGCCGGCACAGCTCGGCGCCAATGGAGCCACCGGCACCGGTCACCAGCACCACCTGCTTGTGAATGCAGCGCTCCAGCAAGCCTTCCTGCGCGGGCACCGGGTCGCGGCCCAGCAAGTCGGCAATGTCCACGTCCTGGATATCGTCCACCTTCACCCGGCCAGTGGCCAGGTCGGCAAAGGCCGGCACGCTTCGCACGTGCAGCGGGTACGGTTCGAGCAGGGCGAGAATTTCCCGGCGCCGCGCGCGGGTGGCTGACGGCAGTGCCAGCAACACCTCCTGGGCGCCGGTTTCCTTGAGCATCTGCTGCAAGTGCTTGGGCTTGTACACCTGCAGCCCGGAAATGACCCGGTTGGCCAGGTCGCCGTCATCGTCGAGGAAGGCCACCGGGCGCATCACCCGGCCCATGCGCAGCGCCGCCAGCAACTGGTTGCCGGCGGTACCTGCGCCATAGATGGCTACCTTGATTTGCCCGTCGTCGCGGTTGGCGAAAGGGATCTGATGGGCGCCGGTGAACCAGTCGCCCAGAAAATACTGGCGCATGATCAGGCGCAAGCCGCCGATGATCACCATGCTCAACCACCAGTAGTTGAAGATGATCGAGCGCGGCACCACCACCTCGTGGTTGCTGTACCAGTACACCACCACCGCCAGAATCAACGAAGACAGGGTCACCGCCTTGATGATCGCCACCAGCGCATCGTTGCCGAAATAGCGCATCACCGCCCGGTACATGCCAAAGCGGATGAACAAGGGGATGGCCACGCACGGCGCGGCCATGAACAGCCAGGTGTGCTCGACGATGGGGTTGTACATTTCCTCCACGCCCAGCCGCACGATGAACGACAGCCACAGGGCGAACCAGATGAGGACAATGTCCGTGCAAACCTGGATAAGGCGTTTCTGCCGGCGTGACAGGGTGACCAGAAATTGCCGTAGCCTGTCGTTCTTTGCGTTGCTCATCCGGTTTTCCTCATGGCTACGCCAAATTGTGAAAATGACCAGAGCGACTGCCGAACATACAGCCCTGTACAACCCTGATTGCGCCTGCCTTGCTGGAGCATGCTATTCCTTCTCCCCTGCCCGGTAGGCAATTGCCAACAGTATCAGAGGGGCATAGGCCACCAAGGTTCCGGTTGCCCCATCCAGTTTGAGCACCACCACGACCAACGCGACGGGCAGCAGCCAGCCCAGGTTGATGGCCGCCACCGCCAGGCTCACCGGCCGGTGACGGCCGTGGCGCCGCGAGGCGTGCTGGTAGGCATGGCTGCGGTGTGCTTCGTAGACCCTTTCACCGCGTAGCAAACGGCGCGCCAAGGTGAAGGTAGCGTCCACCACGAACACACCCAGAAGTATTAACCACCCCCAGAAGAGTAGCGGATCTATCCAACCTGCCACGATTGCCAGCAAACCCAGTACGATGCCGAGAAAACCGCTGCCGGCATCGCCCATGAAGATGCGCGCCGGCGGGAAGTTCCAGATCAGGAAACCGGTGACGGTGGCGGCCAGCAGCAGCGGCAGCCACGCAGCACCCGGCGCACCCGCCAGCCAGAACAGCACGGTGCCGCCCAGGCACACACAAATGGCTTCGATGCTGGCAATGCCATCGATGCCGTCCATGAAGTTGTAGAGGTTCAGCAGCCAGACCAAGTACAGCAGCCCCAGCGGCGCGGCTAGCCACAGGGCATGCAACGGCCAGCCGAACACGCTGATGGGTGGCAGGCCGCCCAGCCAGGCCAGCCCCCAGGCGGCTGCGGCAAAGTGCCCCAGCAGGCGCCAGCGCGCCGCGATGTGGCCGTGGTCGTCCATGAACCCGATCACGGCCACCAGGCCCCCTGCCCCGAGGATGCCCACCAGCACCGACGGCGCCACATACCCTGCCCAGCCCAGCACCAGCACGCCGGCCATGAAGGCCACGACGAAGGCCACCCCGCCGCCACGGGGCGTGGGCAAGGTGTGCGAGCTGCGGGCATTAGGGATGTCCAGCAGGCTGCGCGACAACGCGTAGCGGCGCAGTGCGGCCGTCATCAGCCAGGTGGCGATGCCTGCCACGATGAGGATGGCGGTCATGGGCGGTGGTTCTCCTTGAAGGCGCGGGCGGTGGCGGCCAGGCCTTGCTCCAGCGTGTAGGGCGGTCGCCAGCCCAGCAGCTGGTGGTTCTTGGTGATGTCCACTTGCAGCGAGCCCAGCAGGCGCTGGGCCAGGTCACGGCGCCCCAGCAGCGCGGCGCCCATTTGCAACAGCGCGGCTGGCACCGGCACTAGGCGGGCTGGACGGCCCAACGCATGGCCAAGGGCCCGCAGCAACTCGCTGAGTGATACATCCTCACCGTCGCTGGCCAGGAACGTCTGGCCCGCGGCCGCAGGATGATCCACGCAGGTGATGATCAAGTCGACCAGGTTACCCAGCGAGACCAGGCTGCGACGGTTGTGTACCGCCCCCAGCGGCAGGGGCACGCCGCGCTCCAGCCAGCGCATCATGCTGAGGAAGTTGGCCTTGACGCCTGGCCCGTAGACCAGCACCGGGCGGATGACGACGACTTCCATGCCCGTTTCGGCGGCTACCGCTTGCAACCCCTGCTCGGCCTCATGCTTTGAAACGCCATAGGCGTCCTGGGGCGCGGGGGTATCGTCGGCACGCAGGGGCCGGCCCGGCTGGCTGGTTTCGCCATTGACCTTGACCGAGCTGATGAAAATGAAACGGCGCACGCCCGCAGCCGCCGCCTGGCGGGCCAGGTTGAGCGTACCCTGCACGTTCACACGGCGAAATTCGGCCAGGCTGTCGGTGGCAGTTTCCTTCATCACGTGCACGCGCGCCGCCGCGTGCACCACGACGTCTACATCGATAAGGGCCGCTTGCCAGTCAGTATCGGCGCCAAGGTCCGCAACGGTGACCGCGTCAATGCCTGCCAAAGGCAATGGGCTGCCGCGGCGCAAGGCGGCGCGGGGCGTAAGGCCTTCGACCGTCGCCAGGCGCTGGCACAGGGCGCTGCCAACAAAGCCCGAGGCCCCAGTGATCAATAGCGTGCGTCGTTCCATGAAATCCGTTCTCGGTTCACGCCGGCAAGGCCGGCATGCGGCGATCTTCGCCCCTGTTGTGCCTGGCTGACCGGGCTACAAGAGGCTGCGATAAAGCTCGGCGTAGGCATTGGCCATGGCCGATGCGGTAAAGACGTGCTCGAAGCGCTGCTGGGCGGCGGCACCCATGGCCTGGGCCTGGGCCGGGTCTTCCCACAGCCGCTGCATGGCCTGGGCCAGTGCCGGTGCATCGCGCGGCGGTACCACCAGCCCGGTCTGGTCGGCCAGGTTGATGAAGGTGGTACCGGAGCCCATTTCGCAGGAGATCAGCGGCTTACCGTACATGGCCGCTTCCAGCAGCGAGATGCCGAAGGACTCCGAGCGCAGGTGCGACGGGAAGGTAAAGGCATAGCACAGTTCCAGCAGTGCCACCTTGTCTTCGTCTGGCAAGCCACCCAGGAACTGCACCTGGCTCAGGCCCGCGTCGCTGGCCTGTTGGCGCAGCTGCTGCTCCAGAAAACCGCCGCCCATGATGACCACGGGCAAGCCGCTGATGCGTGCGGCCTCCAGCAGGTAGTCCAGCCCCTTGTAATAACGCAGCGCCCCGACGAACAGGAAAAACCGCTCGCCTAACCGTTGCCGCCAGTACGCCAGCTTTTCGGCGCTGGCCTTGGGGTAGGTGGACCGGTCCAGACCATACGGGATGATCGACACCTTGTCCTTGAACTGGGTCAATACCGGGCTGTGCGCCGCATAGTTGGGCGAGGACGCCACTATCCGGTCGACGCTGGAGAAAAAGCGGTTCATCAGCGGCTGATACAGCTTGAGCAGCCACTTCTGCTTGACGATGTCGGAGTGGTAGCTGACCACGGTCGGCTTGTTCAGCCGGGTAGCGAAGTGCACCAGGTCCATGTACGGCCAGGGGAAGTGGAAATGCACGATATCGGCCTTGCGGGCCAGTTCGGCAAAGTCCTTGAACGCCGACAGCGAAAAGCCGGTGGAGGCGACATGCAGGTCGAGCTTGGCGCGGTGCGTGAGGTGGTTGGCCACCGGCTCGTTGCGGGCAGCGCCGCGTGAACTCAGGTACAGCACCTCGGGCTCGATACCGTGGGCCTGGGTGCCTTCGGCGATCTGGAAGATCACCTGCTCGATACCGCCCATGGAATCGGGGTAATAGGTTTTGAAAAAATGCAGGACCTTGATCATCGTTGCTTGACCGCTTGATACACCCCAAGGGTGCCTTGGGCACACCGCTCCCACGAGAAACCACCGGCATGCTGCAAGCCCTGGGCGATGGCCGAGGCGCGCCAGGCTTCGTCTTCCAGGCCGCGTTGCAGCAGTGCGGTCAGGCCGTCCACGTCGTCGGGCGCGCACATGAGCGCTGCATTGCCAGCGACTTCCGGCAGCGAAGAGCTGTTGGAGCACACCACCGGCACGCCGGAGCTCATGGCTTCGAGCACGGGCAGGCCAAAGCCTTCGTAGTGCGACGGGAAGGTGAACAGGCGGGCGCCGGCGAACAGCAACGGCAAGTCTTCGCTGGGGGCGAAGCCCAGGTAGCGGGCCCAGCCCTGCTGCTGCGCCTGGGCGATGCGGGCGTGGATGGCCTCGCTGCGCCAGCCTTGGTAGCCGGTGAGGATCAGCGGCCAGCGTTGGCGCAGGGCAAGCGGTAGGCGACCATAAGCGTCGAGCAGGTTCTCGATGTTCTTGCGCGGCTCGATGGTGCCCACGAACAGGCTGTAGCCGCCAGGTTCCAGACCATGACGCGCCAGCGTTTGTGTGAGCGCCTGCGGGCTGCGGGGGTGGAACTGCGGCGAGCTGGCCAGGGGAACCGCATGAATGCGCTCCAGCGGCCAGTTGAAGTAATCCGCCAGCTCCTGGCGAATGTAATGGGACACCGTGATCAGCGCATCGGCCCGCTCAAGCGTCAGCATGAGCTCCTTTTGCAAATACCGGGCGATCTGCGGGGTATGGCAATGGGCCCAGGTGAACGGCGACAAGTCGTGGAACGTGGCGACGCTCCGGCCTGCGAAGGGCGGCAGGTAAAAGTTGGTGCTGTGGTAGATGAAGTCATCATGACCACGCAGTGCACGCTTACGCAGAAACGGCATCAAGCGCCGGTAGGCTTCGACGGCCAAGGCGTTTTTCTGGACGAAACGCTTGAGCCCATGCACGGCATCGGACTGGTCTGCAGGCTTGAGAAGCTCTGGCACGAAGCTGCGCCCGGCAAACAGCCGCAGGTCGTCGATGTCATCGCAGTGCTGCAGCCGCGAGGCCAGCTCGTAGGTGTAACGCCCGATACCGGTCAGCGGGAAGCGGACCGATTCGACGGAAAGAATGACCTTCATTGACCGGCAAGCATCCAACCCAGCGTTTCATCCAGTTCAGGCGTGTGCCAGCCTGGCACCAATGCCCGCAAGCGGGCGTTGTCGCCGCACAAGGTCTTGACCTCGTTGGCGCGCACGAACGCGGGGTTTACCTGCACCTCAAGCGTGTGCCCGGTGATGGCCGAGCATTTAGCGATGACTTCGCGCAGCGAATGGGTGATGCCGGAACTCACGTTCACGGTCTGGCCCACTGCCCGCGCCTCGATCAGGCCGCGGTAGGCACGCACCACGGCGCGCACGTCGCTGAAGTCACGCCACACATCCAGGTTGCCCAGCTCAATGGCTGGGGCCTTGCGCTGGAAGTGCGAAACGATCTTGGGCAGCAGGAAGTTCTCGGCCTGCCCAACACCTGTGTAGTTGAACGGACGCGTAATGACGATCGGCAGCCGGTCGCACCACAGCCTTGCCATGTACTCCATCGCCAGCTTGCTGACGGCGTAGTCGTTGGCAGGTGCAGGCGGGGTGTGCTCGTCCAGCATCCCTTCGGAAACATTGCCGTAGACATTGGCGCTGCTGGCAATGAGCACGCACTCGGGCGCCTTGCCGCAGGCCGCAATGGCTTCGAGCAGGTTGCGCGTGCCGATCAGGTTGACCTGATAGAAGGCATCGGCAGCACCGTGCCCGACAAACGCAATGGCAGCCAGATGCACGATCACATCCGGCTGCAGTTCGGCCAGCAACGCACGCAGGCCCGGCCCATCGGCCAGGTCGACCTGATGGTAGTCGGGCGCCGCCGAGGGCTGGCTCCCGGTACCGATCACTTCATAACCATTGGCCCGCAATTCTGCCGCCATGTAGCGACCTGTGAAACCATTGATCCCGGTGACGAGTGCGCGTTTGCTGGCCATTTGCATCAGAACGAGAACCCTTTTTCGTTACGACGCAGGTCGGCTTCGACCATCATGCGGCACAGCTCTTCGAGGCTGGTTTTTGGCTCCCAGCCCAGTACCTGCTTGGCCTTGGCCGGGTTGCCGATGAGCAGCTCGACTTCGGCTGGGCGGTAGAATTTCGGGTTGATGACGACCAGGACCTTGCCGGTTGCAGCGCAGGTGCCTTGCTCGGCTTCTTCCTTACCGCTCCAGTTGATTTCGATGCCAGCGGCCTTGAAGGCCATGGTGACGAAGTCACGCACGGTTTCGGTGCGGTTGGTGGCCAGCACGAAGGTGTCCGGCTCGTCAGCCTGCAGCATCCGCCACATGCCTTCGACGTATTCCTTGGCAAAGCCCCAGTCGCGCTTGGCGTCGAGGTTGCCCAGCTCCAGCTTGTCCAGCAGGCCCAGCTTGATCTTGGCGACCGAGTCGGTGATCTTGCGGGTCACGAACTCACGGCCGCGCAGGGGCGACTCGTGGTTGAACAGGATGCCGCTGGTGGCGAAGATGTTGTACGACTCGCGGTAGTTGATGGTCATCCAGTGGGCGTACAGCTTGGCCACACCGTAGGGGCTACGCGGGTAGAACGGGGTGGTTTCGACCTGAGGGATTTCCTGCACCTTGCCGAACATTTCGGAGGTGGAGGCCTGGTAGAAGCGTACCTTCGGGTTGACGATGCGGATGGCTTCGAGCAGGTTGACAGCGCCCAGGCCGGTGATTTCGGCTGTGGTCAAAGGCTGCTCGAAGGACACACCCACGAAGCTTTGGGCGGCAAGGTTGTACACCTCGGTGGCTTCGGTGGTTTGCAGCAGGCGGATGCTGGCCGACAGGTCAGTGAGGTCGTATTCGACCAAGTGCAGGTTAGGGTTGGTGTGGATACCCAACTCCTCGATGCGCCAGAAGTTAACCGAGCTGGTACGACGGTAGGTGCCGTAGACCGTATAGCCCTTCTCCAGCAGCAGTTCCGCCAGGTAGGCGCCGTCTTGACCAGTGATCCCAGTAACGATTGCTTTCATGCGACTTAACCAACTCCGATAGTGCCGTGCGGGCATGTGTGATTATTGGGGCTTGACGCGGCAGCTCCGAGCCGCGCGTACTCGCTTGCATGCGGCAGTATACATAGGTCGGGGGGAGTACTCGACTCACAAAGTACTGGCGCGCGGCCAGCTGCCGGTCAGGCTTTATTGAAGGGGTTAGGAACCGGCGCGGGAGAATAAGTTCCAGGGGGGAGAATGGCCAGTGATTGGCCTGTAGGAATGGTCTGATTTTGGCTGAGTTCTGAAGGCTGGCCCTAGCCCGTGTGGGAGCGGCCTTGCGCCGCGATGGGCTGCGAAGCGGCCCTAGGATTCCAGCTTCGCAGTTGATAGTGCCGGGGCCGCTGCGCGCCCCATCGCGGCGCAAGGCCGCTCCCACACGGGGAACGCGGAAGGCTCTTAGGAACAGTATCAGGCGTCTGCGCAGCGACGCCTTTCAACCGCCCAGGCTACACCCCACACCCAATCAGCGACGCGCATCCAGCCGCGCCACGTCACCGCCCGGCAAGGTCGGCTCAGGCACGGGGCTCAGCCACACATTCACGTTGTCCACACTGTCCTGGTTGAGCTGACCCGCCCAGCGGTTGAGCAGGAACAGATTGGTGATGAAGTCGTACTGAGTCTTGAGCAAATCACGACGCGCCTTGAACTCGTTCTGCACGCTGGTCAGTACATCGACCGCATTGACCACCCCATAACTGAACGCTTTCTGCGCAGCCACGCTGGACTGTTGGGCCGAGGACAGCGCATTGCGGTTGGCGCGGATCTTCTCAACCGCAGCCTGGGCAGTGAGGAAGGCGGTGGTGGTTTCCTTCACTACTTGACGGCGAACGCCTTCAAGCTGCTCTTCGGCAGCCAGTTGCTCGTCATATAGTCCGCGCACCCGCGCCGAGGTGGAGCCACCACTATAGATCGGGATCTTTACGCCCAAAGTGGCAACATAACTGTCGCTGCGAGGGGCTTGGGTGTTGTCGTAACCCTGGTCACTTTGCTGAGCGCTCAGGCTCAGGGACAGCTGCGGGTAGTGCTCGCCCTTCCCTTCGCGCACGGCCGCCACGGCCGCTTCAGCACCACTTTTGGAAGCCTTCAGCGCCGGGTTAGCCTCTACTGCCTGCGTGACCCATTCCTGCAAAGGCCGCGAGGGCGCCTGCAGGGCCACATCGTTACGCACCCGGCTCAAGGGCTCGGTGATCGGCCGGCCGACGATCTCGGCCAATGCCTCACGGCTGACCTGCACCTGGTTGCGGGCTTCCACTTCCTGGGCGGCCAGGAAGTCGACGCGCGCCTGCATGTCCAGCTTGTCGGTGATCTTGGCCATCTGCCGGTCGAACATGCTGGTGACGCGGTCCAGGTTCTTCTGCGTGGCGCGGCGTTCGGCCTGCACCAGCGCCAGTTCGTCGTCGGCGGCCAGGGCCACGAAGTAGCGCTTGGCGAGGTCGACCGTGGCCTCGGCCAGGGTGTCCTCGGCCTGCTGGCCCTTCTGGTCCTTGACGCTCTTGGACTTCTGGTACCGCTCCCAGGCCGGCTTGTTGTACAGGTACTGGGTCAAGCTCAACGAATAGCTTTCGTTGTTATAGATATTACGGTCTACTTCATTCTTGCGAAGTACTCGACTTGTATTGGCATTGGCCGATACCTGTGGCAATAAGCCACCTAAGGCTTCGCGCTCCTGGGCCACAGCAGTGCGTGCACGAGCGTAAGCTGCAAGCACCCGGGGGTCCTCCAGCCTGGCTTCGCGGTATAACCCAGCGAGATCCAGCGCATAGGTAGAGGCTGAAACGCCTTTAGGCTGTTTCTCAACAGCCTCATTGCCTTCGACGGCCAGCGCCTGGCAGGCGGCCACGCATAACAGCATTCCAGGTAGCAAACGCAGCACAATCATTCCTCGATCAGCGATTCGGCGAACATGTTGCGGGCCGGTTTGAGCAGGTATTGCAGCATGGTGCGGTCGCCGGCGTTGATCAGCACTTCGGCTGGCATGCCAGGGTGCAGTTTGCGGTTACCCAGCTTCTTCATGCCATCCTCAGTTACCTGCACACGCACCAGGTAGTAGGTGTCGCCACTGCGCTCATCGGTCAGGCTGTCCGCTGAAATGCGGACCAGCTTGCCTTCAATGACCGGCGTAGTCGCCTGGTTGAATGCAGGGAATCGAATATCGGCAGTTTTACCCATCTCGAGGCGATCAATATCACGCGTCGCAACCTTGGCCTCGACTACTAACTCTGATTGTGCAGGGACGATGTCCAGAATAGGCGTCGCCGCACTAATGACACCTCCGATGGTGTGTACCTTCATGTCTAGAACCATGCCGCTTTCAGGTGCACGAATCACTACGCGCAACAGGCGGTCGCGCAGCGCGGCTTCTTTTTCTTGAAAGTCGAATACTTGTGCTTGTACGTCGGAAAGCTCATTAGCAACGTCCGAGTCGAATTTCTTTTTCAACTGAACGATCTGAAGTTCTGCCTCACCAATTTGCAGATTCGTCTGATTGATGCTTGATCGGTGATCTGCGACATCGGTCTTAAGCATGTTCAGCTTTCGTTCCTGCTCAAGCAGGCGCTGGTTATCCACGAAGCCCTCGGCCAGCAACTCTTTTAGCTGCTTGATTTCACCGGTGTACGACTTCTCAAGCCCACTCTTGGTCCCGATCATGTCGTTCAAACCAGCGATCTGCTGCTTCATCTGCTGGATGCGCTCGCGGTTGACCGAGATTTCACCCTGCAACGAGTTGCGCCGCGCGTTGAACACCTGCAACTCACCCGCCATGGCTTCCTGAGCACGGACCGAATCGGTCCCGTCCATTTTCACCGGTGGGATTTCGTTCAGGCCGTCGCGCTCTGCCCGCAAGCGTGCTTCTTTATAGCGCGCCACGATCAGCTGGTTGCGGGTGGACTCGTATTCAGCGCTGAGCTGGGATTCATCCAGCACAATCAGCGGGTCGCCCTTCTTGACCAAGTCGCCGTCACGGGCCAGCAGTTCCTTGACGATGCCGCCCTCAAGGTGCTGCACGGTCTTGCGGTAGTTCTGCACGGTGACCACACCGGAACCGTGCACAGCGTTGCTGAGCGGAGCGAAGGCCGCCCAGCTGCCGAAAATGCCGAATGTAACGAAGACGATAGTCAGGCCGATGCGGCGAATGCCGCGGTCGGACGTGGGCATGTCGTCGAAATTGTGATCGAAGGTAGTGATCGCTTTACTGCTCATCTAGAAATCCTTTCACACGCCGGTGCTGGTGGTGGTGGCAGGCGCGGCAGCGGGGGCTGCGGGCGGCGCGACATTGGTTGCAGCGGGCGGGGTGGCCGGTGGCGTGGCATTGGGTGCAGCAGGCGGCGCGGCCGGTGGCTGGCCAGGCGCGGGCTGAGCGACCCGCTGTTGGCCTTTAGCCTGTTGCGCTGCCAGCTCGGCGATAACGCGGTCACGCTCGCCGTACAGCGAAATGGTACCGCCCGACATGACCAGAATGCGGTCCAGGCGGGTCAGGATGTTAGGGCGGTGCGAGACGATAAAGACTGTGGCACCGGTTGCCTTGAGCTTTTGCAGGGCCACGCCCAAGGCGCGCTCACCCACATCGTCGAGGTTGGAGTTTGGCTCGTCGAGCACCACCAGGCGCGGGTTGCCATAAATGGCACGGGCCAGACCAATACGCTGACGCTGACCGCCGGACAGGTTCACGCCGTCGCTGCCGATTACCGTGTCGTAGCCATCGGGCAGCATGAGGATCATCTCGTGCACGCCGGCCATCTGGGCGGCTTCCACTACCTTTTCCGGGTCGATCTTGTCGAAGCGGGCGATGTTCTCGCTGATGCTGCCTTCAAACAGCTCGATGTCTTGCGGCAGGTAGCCGACGTATGGGCCCAGGGCCTGCTTGTCCCAGCTGGCGATATCGGCGCCGTCGAGGCGGACCACGCCATGCTGAGGGGGCCAGATACCCATCAGGGCGCGCACGAGCGTGGATTTACCGGCGGCACTTGGGCCGACAATGCCGACAATGGAGCCAGCCGGGGCCACGAAGCTGATGCTGCGAATGACCGGGGCCTTCGCGCCAGGCGGGGCGACAATAAGGTTCTCGACCTGGATGTGACCTTCTGGAGCCGGAAGCGGCATGCGCTCAGGTTCGTTTTTCAGGTCGTCCATGACTTTGCCGAGGCGGTCGTATTGGACTTTGGCGGCGACGAAGCCTTTCCAGCTGCCGATCATCTGGTCGATGGGGGACAGCGCGCGGCCTAGCAGCAGGGAACCTGCCATCAAAAGGCCGGGGTTGATTTCGTGTGTAATCACTAGATAGGCACCGATCGCCAGCATGATGGATTGAGACCAAATGCGGAACGTCTTCGAAGTCGAACTGACAATACCGCCTTTGTCGCTCGCGTCAGACTGGAGCTTCATGATGTTGCGCTGCCGCTTGGCCCAACGGTTCATCAACGTTTCGAGCATACCCATTGATTCGATGACTTCAGCGTTGCGCAGAGTTTTGGTGGTTACTACATTGGAGGCCACGTTTTGCTTGTTGGCGCTGGACAGCGCTTTACCGGTCACTCGGTGATTGACTACCGCAAGAACGGTCAGCACCGCACCGCACCCTAATGTCATCCAACCGAACCATGGGTGAAAAAAGAACATCACGATGGTATAGATCGGGAACCAGGGGGCATCGAAGAAAGCAAACAGTCCAGGACCAGTTAAGAATTGCCGAAGGGACGTCAGATCGCTCAGCGACTGAGCCGTGGCATCCGATCCACCGCTAGTGAGCGCACGTTTGAAGCTCGCTCGGTACACATCACGACTAAGCATCACGTCGAGACGATTACTGATGCGGACCATTATGCGAGAGCGCACCCACTCCAGTGCCCCCATGGTTGCCACAAGCACCGTCATGATTAACGTCAGCATAAGCAGCGTCGATGAGCTGCTAGACGGTACAACGCGCCCTGACACCTGGATCATAAAGAAGGTAGGTACCAGCATCAGCGCGTTAACGAAGAAACTGAAGAAGCCGACCGAAAGGAAGCTGCTTTTGCAGGCTCTGAGGGCGGCTTGCAGATTGTTTTCGGATTGATAACTCATGGTGTCCGTACTGAAGAGTGGCGAAAGCGGCGGGCAGTGTAACACCCACCAAAGAGGGCAGCGTGTCAGATTGCTCTTTGAACCGCTTCGTTCAGCGACGAACTGCAAGAATTCATGAAAAGTTGACGCAGGATTTGAAACAGTCACTCGCCTAAGCGGTCATAGTGACCAACGGCAGCGGGCCTTAGCAGCGACGAAAAGTAGACGCCAGAAAACCAGCATAATCAAATATGCGATCGCCTAAAAATCTTAAGCCTATGATTTTCATGGAATTTTTCGAAGCTTACAAAATCCTACTCCGCTACTCAGTTATGATAGAAAACCGGTGAAAGATCGCGTTCCTCATAGCTAAGTTCCCCACACATATGAAATTTTTTTTAGATTTCTTGGTTGACATCTTTCCCCTCCAGCGGCATCTTCGCCACTCGCAAGGAGCCTTCAATGGCAGTTCAGTGTATGCACGGGTTTGAGCACGTTAGCTACCAGTGTTATTGCTTAAAAGGAGCTTAACAACGCCATGTCTATGCCTTCGCAAACCCTGGACGGCCTGAAAATCAGCTCCCGGGTCACCCTGCTCGAACCGGGCATGTATATTTTCAGGTACGCCTCCCAGCCTCCGGCAGACAAACCCGTCTGCATCGCGCTGCAACAAGCGCCGCTGGGTAAAGGCTCCATCGACTTCTTCCCCGCCGAGGGCGTCAGCAAAAACATGCTGACCAAGCTTGGCGACACTATCGTCGCCAGGGTCAAAGGCGGTATCACCACCGTCCTGATCACCGAGTACCACATGTTCGACGAAGTGATCGAGCCTGTGGATTTGCGCATCGATCGCATCGACACCTCCCCTGCCATCATGCGTACCTTCGCAGTAGTGGCGAGCACCGACCCATCGCAAGCCATCGCCGCCAGCACCAAGCCGCTGCCGATTACCCTAACCGCGCACCTGAGCCAAAGCGGTGAGGTAGTGTCTGGTGAAGGCTGGGTTGGCGAGCCGGGCGCCGATGAGTTCATCGATTCCTTCGCCATCGACTGGGCCGAGAAGCCTGTCGGCGTCGACCTTCTTTATACGTGCATGGTGGCCGGCTCCGGTCCATGCCGCAATGTCTCGACAGGCACCACAGTCGGTGCCCGTGGCCAGGGACTACCGCTGATCTGTGTTGGTTTTAGCCTGGTAGGCCCACTGCGCAAGCATTACGAATTGACTGGCCTTGTTGTTTTCAAAAATACGGAACCACAACGCCTGATCGCGAATCAGATGATGCACGGCCCCACCGGCAACGAGCCGTTGGTGGCCTTGCACCTCGCCCTAACACCCGTAACGAAGATGAACGCTGCCCGCCTTAAGTCTCCGTGGGAAAACTCTGCGTCACAGCAGAATACTATTGCAGCGGGCCAAATGGCCTGAAGTAACAGGAATACATCATGCAATACGATAGCCCTCAGTCGAGCAGCGCTCTGCAAGACACCCTGACCGCCGATAGCGCCAACCTGTCCGAATCCACCATCGCTGCCATCAACAGCCTGCTGAACCTGGACAATGTCGAAACCGTAAACATTGCTGGCATCGAAGGCGCTGCCGTTGCACTGCCAACTTCGGGCCAAGCTGACATCGTCCTCGGCGAAGTCGAAGGCGCCAAAGGTGACCAGGTTGTTGTTGACCTGGCTGCTGCCGAAGCCGCTGGCGTTAGCGCTTATGTTCTGCAAAGCGACGCCAACCTGGTTGTTGACCTGCAAGGTCAAGCCGCTCCAGCTGCTGACGTTCAACTGCTCGCAGCTGCTGTTGCACCAGCTGCTGTTGATACCTCTGGCATCGAGATGGTAGTTGCTACCGGTAACGGCAACGACGTTATCACCGTCAATGGCGACCAAAACACCCTGATCGATGCTGGTGACGGCGACGACACCATCGTCACCGGCAACGGCAACAACACCGTTATTGCTGGCAACGGCAACAACAACATCACCACCGGTTCGGGCGATGACACCATCATCCTGAGCGGCACCAACGATGTCGTCAACGCTGGCGCTGGCTTCGACGTTGTGCAGCTGAACGGCTCGCGCGATGACTACGAGCTGACCGTTGGTAACAGCTTCAATGTCAGCCTGACCGGCAACCAAACTGCCGCAATCAAAGACGCTGAGTTCCTGAAGTTCGTTGGTGAAGACGGCGAAGAGCAATCCATCGCACTGGCACACAACGAAGCAGAAGCAGCAGCCCTGCGCCTGTACCAAGGTGTTCTGGGTCGTGATGCTGACGTCGATGGCGCCAAGTTCTTCACCGCCGCCGTCAACAACGGTACTTCGCTGACCGACGTTGCCAACACCTTCCTGAACTCGAACGAGTTCGCTGGTGGCAACAACGCTGCTGACGTCAACGATCTGTACCAGGCCCTGCTGGGCCGTGGCACCGACGGTGACACTGGCGCTGAAGGCTGGACCTCGCTGCTGGCCAACGGCGGCACCCTTGCCGAAGTAGCTGCTGCAATTTCGGTTTCGGCCGAAGCTCAGGCTCTGGATGCCTCCAACGGCACCTTCGTTGAAAGCCTGTACGCCGCTGCCTTGGGCCGCAACGCCGACGAAGTTGGCCTGCAGGACTGGGTATCGCAGCTGTTCAACGGCGCCAGCCGTGCCGAAGTTGCTCAGGCAATCGTCGGTTCGACTGAAGCAGCTTCCAAAGCCAACGCCGACTTCATCGATTCGCTGTACCAGTCCTCGCTGGACCGCAGCGCCGATGACGCTGGCAAGGCCTTCTGGGCTGCTCAGATCGAAGCCGGTGCTTCGCAAGCAGACGTCGCCCTGGGCATCGTTGGTTCCAACGAAGCTGTTGCACACATCGACAACGTCGTTGTACTGCACGGCCAGGTGTAACTAGCCCTGTCGTAGCGAAACGTACACCCGGCCGCAAGGCCGGGCGTATGCCAAAGGGGGCGGCTTTCGAGTCGCCCTTCTTTTTATTTTTTGTAGCCAAGCCAAGCTTATGTCCAGACAACTCGACCATGGGCGAGAAACGCTCATGGACATCTTCCACCGCCACCGTCAGGCCAACGAGCACGACGCGGCGGCAACTGCACTCGAACGTGCGTTGCAGATTCCCGAGTACCGGGCCGAAGCACTCGTATGGAAAGGCATCGCGGCCTTGCCGCAGACCCCCAAGCTGGCTTTTTTATTTTTTGCCGAAGCCGCCAAGGCCCTGCCCGACCGGGCAGATATCCACGCCCTGGTGGGGCGTAGCCTGCTGGCGCAAGGCCAACCGTCATTGGCCACGCGCTACCTGACCAACGCCTGGAAACTTCAGCCTAATGACCTTGGCCTGCGCCTGACCCTGTGGGAGGCCCGCAGCCTTTCGGAGACACCTGCGGACTTGCGTCGGATGATTCTGGCTCACCTGCCCGATATCCATACAGGGAAAGAGCTGGCGGTTGTGCTGAAGCTGCTTGCCGCACAAAGCGATGCGCCCGCTACTGTCGGGGTTGTGCGTTATCTGCCTGATCAGAAGGAAATCCAGGGCTGGGCAGTCGATCTGCACAACCTGCAAGTGCCCGTCTCTATTCAAATTGAAGCCAATGGCGGGCGCATCAACGCGACCGCAAGCGTCAGCCATCCGCTGCTCAGCGCAGCAGGCCTGCCAGTAAGCCATGGCGGGTTACGGGTGAGTGTGCCCAACCCTACGCCTGCGGTTACACTGCAATTCACCAATGGCACCCCCCTACTCGGCAGCCCGGTTTACGCAATGCCAATCTTTGTCCCACCCGCCAGTGCGGGTGGTGGCGAAAACAACCCGGTCGATGTGCTGATCCCGGTTTATAACGGCCTCGAAGAAACACTGGAGTGCATCAACAGCGCGCTGGACGCCCGCAAATTGAACCGCACTGCGCATCGCCTGGTGGTCATCGAAGACAAGACGCCCGTCCCGGCGCTGGCCAAGGCGCTTAAAGTGCTGGCTGCCAAAGGCAAGATCACGCTGATACACAACGCAGTGAACCTTGGGTTCATCCGCACGATGAACCGCGCCATGGCCCTGAGCCCGAACAAAGACGTAGTGTGGCTAAACGCCGATACCCGCGTACACGGTGCCTGGCTGGACCGCCTGCGTGAAGTGGCCTATAGCGATGAACGCATTGCATCGGTGACGCCGTTCACCAACAACGGCGAGTTGATGAGCTTCCCACGCAGCCAGATTTGCCACGACATGCCCAGCGCCAAGGCCCAGGCCGAGCTGGATGAACTGGCCCGCCAAATCGCCAGCCCACCGGTGGAGATCGAGACGGGCTGCGGCTTTTGCCTGTATATCAAGCGGGCGGCACTCGACGAGGTGGGCTACCTCGATGAGGTGCACCTGGCCCGCGGTTATGGTGAAGAAACCGACTGGTGCCTGCGCGCCCGTAGTCACGGTTGGCGCCATATAGGCGCGCCCAACGTGTTTGTGGCGCACCAGGGGGGTATCTCGTTCGGGGCCGAGAAGGTACTGCGTGTGGCGATGAACAACGCCACACTGCGCAAACGCTACCCGGACGCATCGGCGCGCTATAAAGCCTTTTGCCTGCGTGACCCCATCAAAGCTGCACGCCAAGCCCTGCAGCAAGCTCGCCTTGAGCAATTGGCGCGTAAGCCGGCGAGTGAGCGGAACGCATGCTGGCAAACGGGTGCAGACCGCACGCTCCGCATTCACGATGGCACGATGCCAGAAGCCGACTTCAGCTTGAGTTATCACCAGAGCAGCCACAGCACCTGGGTGCTGTTGACCGCTCCATTGAGCCCTCTACCGCTGAATCTTGAATTCGAGCTGCCGAACGATTTCACCCGCTTGGTCGAGTGCCTGCGTAATCTGCCGTTGCAGGCGATCGTGTTTGAGCACTTGGCGCGTTGCCCGGTGGGCTTATGTGATCTGCCGGCAATGCTGGATATTCCATATAGCATCCAATGCCGTGATGACCGCTTACTCGATCAACAGGCCGACTACGACTGGCAACGGTTTGCCCGGGAGGCTGTAAGCGTCGTGGTCCCGTGGCCTGCGCTGAAGCCCATCTACAGCGACGCGCTGCCGGACGCCAAGCTAATGGTCGAATCAACCCCGGTTGCTAACGAGGCCCCTAGGCATGCGCCGCAGTCGCTGATGATCGGTGACAGCCTGCGCGACCAGGGAACTTCCCTTATCTGGCTGGATGCCGCTCGTCACATCAGCCAGGCCGGGCTACCCATCCGTTTGCTTGCGCACACCGATAGCCCTTGGCTGAATCAGTTACAGGCCACTGGAAGTGTCCAGCCTTTACCAGAAGTGGAAGGCTTCAGTCTGGCCGAGCGTGCTCGAGCCGCTGGCTGTGATGGTGTGCTGAGTCTAGTCAAAAAACCCGGCAGCGATTGGCTAGCGCCTCGCCTTGCAGCCCAACTGCACCTGCCCCTGTTGACACGCCCTAGCCCGCTGAGAAGCGACAAGCGGGTCACCAATTTTAATAATTTGTCTTTCACCCAGAGCCTGGCCCAATGACCGAACATGTTTTGGAACAACCGCAGCCGGAAGTGTCTGCAATTCAACCTCACTTCAGCGGGACGATAATCGGTCTTCAAGGCGATGTGCTGCACGGCTGGGCGATGGACAACACGCAGCAAGAACGTCGACCGATTGTGGAGATATTCATCGATGGCGCAAGCGTGGCGCTCGCGCGGGCTGACCAATACGAACCGAGTGCGCCAGCAGGTGACCAGTTCCACGGTTTTGCAGTACAACTCCGGCAACGTTGGCTTGATGAGGCACGGTCGATTACTGCGCAAATTGCTAACCAGCCATTCTTGTTGAATGGGCAACTATCGCTGCCTGTTACGCCTAGCGAGGACAACGCAGGTATTGCGTCTCAGGTTTGGCATAACGGAGGCCTCCGTGTGGCCGGCTGGTGTTGGGATCCTGAATCACCTAATCGCCACGTTGAAGTGACGGTTCGAGAAGGCGACCGAGTGATTTGTAAAGTCACTTGTGACGAACACAACCAAGCTTTGGTCTATCGCGGGTCGAGCGAGCACGGCTTTTCTATCGATCTGCCTTGGGAAATGGCGGATGGCAAGTTACATGTGCTAGAAATCGTAAACGATTTTGGTCAAACGCTAGCAGGTAGTCCTATCCGCCTATGCTGCCGGCCAGAGGGAATTGAAGGACTGCTTCATCAACTAAATGCGGCAGATGATAGTCCGATGCTGGCGCTGCTTAAACAAATTGCCAAGGAACAAACCTTGCGTCTGCCCAACAGCGCTAGTTGGCAGCATTACCCGCAGTGGTTCGAAGCATTTCAACGCTTGGATACCCAGCCGACCCCGGATTTTCAAGGTGCGCTGGGCCTGCTGGTATTAAGCGATGACGGGGAAGCGCTTGAACAAATCAACCTCAGCAGCTTGGGATGCTGTCGTACTGACGTTCATAAGACAGTAACAAGCACACCCGATGATCTATTACCAGCCTTGACTCAACTGCTAGAAAGCGGCTGCGATCGAGTCTTGCCGGTGACAGCAGGTGATCATTTGGCCCCAATGGCGCTGGCGCAGCTTAGCGCTCTGCTTGACGATGGCAGCGCCTGGGCATACGCGGACTGTGATCGTGATGGCCCACAAGGTGAGCGCAGCGTACCATGGCTGAAACCGGTGTGGGACATAGACCTCTTCATCGGCGCTGATATATTTTCACCCGGGGCAATATACAGCGCCAGCATCCTCAAACAAGCGGTAACGTTGCTCAACGCCGATGGAGTACAGCGCTCCATAAATTGGCACGATCTTGCAGCCGGAGTTGCACTGGCTACGGAAAATTCGAATGCGCGGGTTACCCATCTGCCCCAGGTGCTGTACCACCGTGGGTCTCACACAGCTGCTAGCCCAGAACAAGCCCAGCCATGCCCTCAGCGGTACCAAGCTCTCGTTTGGCTATGCGAACAGCTGGCGCCCGGCGCCCAGGTCAGCCAGGTGGCCCACTATCCAGCCCTTTTCAGAGCCCACTGGCCCCTACCAGCACAACTACCCCGCGTGAGCCTCATCGTGCCTACACGGGATCAATACGAGCTACTGAAGACATGCATCGAAGGTTTGCTAAATAATACGGATTATCCAAACCTCGAAATCATTGTTGTCGACAATCAGTCCACCGATCCGCAAACACTAGCCTACATCGCCGATATCAAGAGACGCGGGGTTAAAGTTATCGACCATCCGTATCCCTTCAACTACTCCACAATTAACAATCGCGCCGCAAAACTTGCTACCGGTGAACTGATTGGCTTGATAAACAATGATATCGAAATCATTGAAAGCGATTGGCTTAAGGAGATGGTTTCGCATGCTTTACGTCCTGGCATCGGGGCAGTCGGTGCCAAGCTGCTTTGGCCAAACAGGATGGTGCAGCATGGTGGGGTTGTTGTTGGTGTGAATAGCCTTGCTGCTCACACTGGTAACAACTTGAATCAATATGATGCCGGGTATTTAGGGACTAATCAGATAACGAAGCAGCAAAGTGCAGTGACCGCTGCGTGCCTTGTGATGCGAAAAACGCTATTCGACTCTGTCAAAGGTCTTGATGAACGGGCGTTCCCAGTCGCGTTTAACGACGTTGACCTGTGCTTGCGTATACAACAATTTGGCCTGCGTAATATTTGGACGGCCTTCGCTCAGTTGATTCATGCTGAATCGGCAAGTAGGGGTAAGGATGTTTCGCCGGAGAAGAGAGCGCGCGCACAACGAGAGCAGCAAAGATTCACAGAAAGGTGGGCTACCCGCTACACTGACCCGTATTACCACCCTGCTTTAAGCCTAGACTATCTGGCGGGCCCATATGGAGGTCTGTCGTTACCCCCTGCACACGAGTATAACGCACCTAGACAACCGCCAACTGACATGCGACAGACCGGAGCGTGCTCGCCTGATCTCGCTCACAAGTCGCATACTCATCAATGACCATACAGGGACACATCGACATGAAGCATTTGGATTGCACGTTACGAGACGGTGGTTACTACAATAACTGGAACTTTTCCGAAGCGGTTATAGTGCAATACATCAATGCCATGCAGGCTGCCGGTATTCAAACGATCGAATTAGGATTACGCTCACTGAAAAACAGCACGTTTAGCGGCGCTTGTGCTTATACAACAGATGCATTCTTGCGAACATTGGAGCTGCCTGCCTCCATGACTATCGGCGTCATGGTGAATGGCAGCGAGTTAGTGGGTAAACATGGCGCGCAGCAAGCGCTGGAGTTGATGTTTCCCAACCCTGCAAGCGAATCGCCAGTAGATCTAGTCCGTATAGCCTGTCATGTTCATGAATTCGCAGAAGCATTACCTGCAGCAAACTGGCTTAAGGAACAGGGCTATGAAGTTGGTTTCAACCTGATGCAAATTGCGAACTGCTCAGAGAGAGAGATCAAGGCGCTAGCCCGTGTAGCGAACGAGTATCCCTTAGACGTCCTTTATTTCGCTGATAGCATGGGCAGCATGTCGCCTGACGAAGCAGCCCACATCATCCAGTGGTTGCGCAGTGAATGGCAAGGCGCGCTAGGTATTCACACCCATGACAACCTCGGCCTCGCGCTTTCTAACACATTGCGTGCGATGGACGAAGGTGTGACTTGGGTGGACTCCACAGTGACAGGTATGGGCCGTGGCCCAGGTAACGCCCGGACCGAAGAACTTGCGATCGAAATCGCTGCTCGTACCGGCAGGGCAGCCAACCTGATCCCACTGATGACACTTCTGCGGGAGCATTTTAAACCCATGCAAGCTAAGTATGGCTGGGGTACCAATCCTTACTACTATTTAGCCGGCAAATACGGAATTCATCCTACCTATATCCAAGAAATGCTGAGTGACTCTCGCTTTGGCGAAGAGGATATCCTAGCCGTGATTGACTACCTTCGTGATGAGGGGGGTAAGAAATTCAGCGTGCACACATTAGATGCTGCTCGGCATTTCTACAGTGGTCCGCCTGTAGGTCGATGGACACCTGTAGATTTGTTTGAAGGCAAAGACGTATTACTGCTTGGTACAGGACCAGGTGTGGCTGCTCATCAGCAGGCACTGGAGCACTTCATTCGTCAAACAAATCCAATCGTCATGGCACTCAACACTCAGAGCTCTATCGCAGCAGAATTGATCGATGTGCGAGTGGCTTGTCACCCCGTCCGTCTGCTTGCAGACTGTGATGCCCATATTGGTCTACCACAACCCCTCATCACGCCATACTCCATGCTCCCGGCTAATGTCCAAAGCGCCCTAGCTAGCAAAAATGTTCTCGACTTCGGCCTTAATGTGCAGCCTGATACATTCACCTTCGAGAGTACATACTGCACCATACCGACCTCGCTAGTGGTAGCCTACGCGATGGCTGCTGCGAGCTCTGGCAAGGCTAAACGGATCCTCATGGCTGGGTTCGATGGTTATCCTGGGGAAGACCCACGGAACGCTGATACCAATAAGCTGCTGCGGCAATATCAAGATACAGCATCAAGTACTCCGCTTCTCTGCCTGACCCCTACTCGATATGATATTGACTGCCAAAGCATATATGGGCCACTTAAATGAAAATCAACAAAACTACTTGTTTCTTACCATGTCGCAAAGGCAGCGAACGAGTACCCAACAAAAACATCAAGCCGTTTGGGGGGCACCAGTTCGGATTGATTGAGATTAAGCTCAAGCAGTTACTGCAATCTGACGCTATCGATGCAATAGTACTTAGCACTAATGATGAAAGCATTCTAGAGTACGCTTCGTCGCTTCGAAACAGCAAATTGAAGCTTCATCAACGTCGAGACGACTTGTCATCAAGCCAGACCAGCACTGATCAGCTGGTTGCTCATGCTCTTGAGTTAATTGGTGATGGTAATATCTTATGGACCCATGTGACGTCGCCGTTTCTTAATGCGACGCATTACAACGAGATTGTAGAGGTTTACAACGAGAAAATGGCCGCTGGCTTTGACTCGCTGATGACTACTAACTTGATACATGGGTTTCTTTGGCAAAATGATATACCTGTGAATTATGACAGGGACGTCGAAAAATGGCCAAGAACGCAAACTCTTGCGCCAGTACATGAAGTAAATAGCGGTGTGTTCCTCGCGAGCGCAAACATTTATGACCAACTGGACGACCGGATTGGTCGCAGGCCCTATCTACATCCACTGGATAAACTAGTAAGTCACGACATTGACTGGCCGGAGGACTTCAT
Organism: Pseudomonas sp. DE0010; assembly: GCF_007680745.1. Taxonomy (NCBI): domain Bacteria; kingdom Pseudomonadati; phylum Pseudomonadota; class Gammaproteobacteria; order Pseudomonadales; family Pseudomonadaceae; genus Pseudomonas; species Pseudomonas sp. DE0010. The sequence goes on along the minus strand of NZ_VEJQ01000026.1, from coordinate 49,208 downwards.
AGTTGCGGAATGCCTGCTCGAAAAAGGCTTAGTTACGTTATGAGAAATTTTGAGGTAGATCTAACAAAGTACGCGACTTTGGTCTTCGATTGTGATGGCGTGCTATTAGACTCAAACAAAGTTAAGACACAGGCTTTCTACCAAGCCGCGCTACCTTACGGAGAAAAAGCAGCGAATGCACTCGCTGCGTATCACATAGCGAATGGTGGCGTATCCCGTTATCAAAAATTCAGTTATTTCCTTGAGCATATTGTGGCAGAGCCCCTCAAAGAATTAAAACTCGAAGACCTTCTTAGGAGCTACGCGGAGCATGTGAAAAGCGGCCTAATCAACTGTGATGTAGCGAGCGGCTTGCGGGATTTTCGAAAAAAAACTCAGGCTACTCGATGGCTGATCGTCTCGGGAGGCGATCAAGAAGAGCTGCGTGAAATTTTCTCGCTTCGACATATGCAGGATTTATTCGATGGTGGAATATTCGGAAGCCCTGACATTAAAGAGACCATTCTTAAACGCGAACTCGCAAATGGAAACCTGATCCGACCAGCTCTCTTTTTAGGCGACAGCAAATACGATTACAAAGCCGCTTCCGAAGCAGAAATTGACTTTGTTTTTATGAGTAATTGGACAGAAGTCTCAAATTGGCAGCAATGGTGCCTAGACAATAAAATTCACTCATTAGAAAAAATTTCATGCTTATGATGTTTTTGCTTGTCGAATTTAATAGAGATTAACCTGTCTAGCATAAATCCTAGCAGTGACTCCTTACGGGAGCACTGCTTTGAGTCGCACACTCAATTTATTGGTATCGGTAACGTATTTAGATATATAGGCAACCTTCATTTACAGCTACCTGGGCACGCGAAACACACAAAAAATTCGCAATAAACATTACGGACGCTATACAGCCAGTCTCGCCTAAATTTCAGGATCTCGAAAATTTCAATCCTGCTACCCCAATTTAGATATGGGATACTCTATATCCCATCAAGTAAATATTAAGTAATTTTTTATGCAGGAATGCTAAGTCGAACCTTGCCCGCTAAACAAGATTAACCTTAGCAGATAAAACTGGATCCAGCCAGACTCAATGAGTTAGTAATGCCCATAAGCAAAATGGGCATCACTATAAGCTTTTATTAGCTTTTATCGACCAGATAAAATATATTGATACCAATGATTACCTGTTAAACAGTATTGCCTTAGCATTATTAAGCCTATCTTTAAGCTCTATAAAATAACCAAGCTTTGGCGGCAGAGCCTTATCATGTCGACGTACTGCGCCAATAAAGTCTATGTAATAACCTTGCAAATCTACAGGATACTCGGCGGTACTACCTGGAGAAAATTCCACGCCAGTAAGCACTGCGTGAGCTGCGTAGGCATTTCTGCCAATTTCCACCAAAGCATTACAATCTGGATACTGACTCAATATACTTCTATTGCTCGTCGAAAAGATTTCTGTAAGACCACGCTGACATAGGATAAATGTGTTAAAGAAAACTTCAGAGGCTTTACTGAGATGCCCATCGCCATATAGGTAGAACCCGTACAACAGCATCGAAGAAGCAGTATTCCAGTAGACTATTCGTGCTCTAGCACTATCATCACGCATTTCGTAAATATCTTTAGCAATTTCAAAACCACTACTGCGGAGTTGGTAAAACTCTGCCAATGGCACAATGTTCGTACCTGATGAGATCCACCAACGTAAAGTAACCGGATCTAAAGCGTTCGCAGGCTTCTGAGCAATCAAACCTTCGCGAATGCGAACTAGCTCACGACCGACGTGTGAACGGCTCACAGGATCCTCTCCAACTCGGAAAGCCAACACTGACAATACGCCTAGGTAGAATTTGCTAGTCCGATCCATTGATAGCAAAAGCGATCGCAGATAGTGATAAAAAATAGTTTTATCGGAAATGCGAGTGCGAAAATTGAACACCATCTTATTAAGATAGTGAATATCGTGCGAACGCTCTACGTCGAATTCCAAGGGGGGTTGAACGGTTGTAACATTACCTTTAGCACATTTGACTAAAGCGCTATCTGTAACAAGCGAGAAATTATCAACCACTGGAAAAATGTGCACCCCACTAACTATTAGCGCTGGATCAACCCAAGTGCCCCCTCTATCGAAGCTAACAACTGCGCCCTCGATTGACTCAACTTTTAGTGTGACTTCATGAGCGCCATACTCGAATGTTATAGATGACATCAATTCACCTTTGTTTTCAATGCTCGACACTCTCATGCCATCAGAAAGTGTGGATGCAGGCATTTAAAATACGAGCCATAAAATTGGGCTCTATGAATCTTGGCACGCAACCTGCTCAGATGCCAGAGCCTGATAAATGACACTTAGATCTGAGGCTTGACTCGCAGAGGTTCTGCTTACAGCTGAAATAGACGGAAGCTTATGCTTGGTGACATGCTGATCGATATATTTAAGAACAGCCTGCAGCATATGCTTACTAGGCTCAATTACGTACCCATTCTCATTCTCAATGATATCCTCGCCGATACCCCCCATATTGCTGGCAACTACCCAGCATCCGCTGGCTATGGCTTCGCGCGTAACAAGACCAAAGCTTTCAGGCCACGTTGACGGAGCAAAGAGAACATCTATTTTAGTGTAGAGATCAACAATACCCGTTTGACTTACTCTACCAACGAACGTGACAGGGACCTTACCCCATAGCGAATGATGCTCATAGCCTTCTTCTTTAGAGTGATCGACAATGAGGAGCTCTATATTTTCCGGTTGAGACGCAAGGATCGCTTCCTTGAGCAAGTAATAGCCCTTGTGCTCAGACATTCCGCCGATATGCCCGCAAACTACTCGCTGTGTGAAAGAGGTATCTTTTGGCTGCCAGTTAATATCACTAGACACGCCATTGGCTACAACCTCAATTTGCCGGATACCATTATTACGGTATATTTCAGCAAAGCCGTTTGATACAGTTAATACTCTGGAAGCGCTATGTAACAAATCCTTCAAATCACGACGTCGTGCGATTGAGTCATCTAGTTTAATATTTGTCGGCATGTCGATGACCTGGTACGGATCCGGATGCCCTTCTGGATAAACCTTCGAATTATGATCAACCAAGAACTGGAAGTCCGAAATCCACCAGGCGTCATGAATAGTTACTATGTAAGGGACTTTTGAGTCTAGAGCCGCTTCAACTATTGAGGACGTCAGCCGCTGGACACAGTGGAAATGTATCAAATCAGGCTTCTCAAGCTCTAAGAATTCTTGAAATAGACGATACATGTCTGGGTCTTTAGGGTGCCAATCCATGTGCTCACGCCACAGGGTTGTCGCCCGATATACCCGGCTGCCTTCATGAGTGTAGACCGTCATTTGGTGCGGCTGCTTACACTCCACATCTGCAGTGAATACACAAATATCCAAGTTCTCGGAATAAGTTTTCCTAAATTCGGAGAAATTATCAGCTACAACTCGAGTTGCTCCGCCAATCGATTGGGGAGGGAAAAAAACATTCACTAGCGCGAGCTTTTGCTTGCGTTTGCCTTTCTCTAGATTTGACGCAATATTGTCCAGCGTCGATGCCAGCCCATCACCAAGCGAATGCAAACTATAATCTGTCGTCACTCTTTTTTGAGCAGCCATGCCCACCTGCTGCCGAAGAGCTTTGCTGTCGACCAGCTGTTTTAGCGCCGCATACCATTCTTCTGCGGTAGCAGACAAAAATCCGTCAACTCTATCTTTGATAACGTCGCGATAATTCGCGGTACTGCTTAAGACTGACGGAATAGCGAAACAAGCTGCCTCGAACCATTTCAGCTCACTTTTACACGCATTAACCTTATCATCGTGCAGCACGGCAATATTGATATCAGCCTGTTCCAGCAGTGACCAGTAGCCTTGAATACTTCCCATCGCTGGCAGCTGTGTGAACTGAGCGGCATAGTTCCTGGTGAATGTCTCTGGCAAGCGTAGGTAACCTACCACCACCAAACGCGCCTGCGGCGTTTCGCTGAGCACGCGCTCAATGGCGGGCAGTGCTAGTTCTACGAAGTCTGTGTTATGCGCTTGAGTACCACTTCCATAGAATATATCGATGGTCTTCTTGTGAGACTTATCGGTTGTCCGAATCTTATTTAGTTTGTCCAGGCCATTTCGATGCAACCAACACTTGTTTTCCCTGACCAATTTGGCCAGTTCCTCGCGCAGTGGTTCTGTGGACGCAATCCCCTGACGACAAAGTCGTGCAGCAGCGTTAAACAGCGCCATGCCGCGCGTCAGCTCACGGTGAGTTGTAAGAGAAACGTAGCCTCCGTAGCTATCTATAGACGGAGGGTATTCAGGCACGAACAAAAGATCGTCAATTTCGTACAGACTGAGTTTGCCTGTCGCGTTCACTTGGGCAATTGCCCTGATCACCTGAACTACCGCTGGCACACGATAAAAAATCACAACATCATGGAATGCGAGTGCATTTTGATTTTTTTCGAGCTCAGTCCAGCTTATCGCTGTTACTTTCTTTCCAACTGCCTCAAGCTGTTCTATTTTCTGCTCGATGCGATAGCGAACGCATTGCGCTATATGAAAATCACCAACAATCAGTACCCTGTCAGTGTTGAGAGAGTTTAACGGCGGCAGCTCCGAAAGATCATCTATAGCATTTTTTGAAAAGTCGCCGTATACCGGCAAGTAAGCGTTATAGAGCTGAACCGCGTAGGAGACAGCGGTATCAATCAAACGCTGACGATCGAGCATGTCAACTTGGGTCATTAGCCTTGCATGAATTTCACGCCATTTCTGCTCTGCAAGTCGTTCCAATTCGTCTAATTGGGGACGATGATTAGGATTCTCGGCAATTCCAGCAGACAAAACTTGTATGGCTTCATCCAGTTGGTGCAGTTTAGCCAAACAATGCGCTCGATTGAACGCTGTCCATATAGGCGGATTAGAAAGTTGTGCGGCCGCGTTGAAGTATTGTAAAGCAATACTAAAATGCCCGTCCTCCATGTAGCTATTGCCCAACCGATTGAATGCAGATGCATCTGGTGCAATACTCAACGCAGCTTCAAGCAGGATTCGTCCTTCCTGCACCTTCTGGCGTGAGAGATAATGCTCACCGAGCTTGACATAGATCGCCTGATTTTTATTAGGCGTTTCCGCTAAATCAATTGGGATCACTTCCTGCCCCAGGAAAATGTTCATAATCCGTTGAGGGTCAAGCTCGATCCCTCGTCGCGCGCTTCGCTCGACAACTGCTGAAAGGCTGAAACTGCTTGGTAGCAGCTGCGAGGGAAGTTCATGCTTCGCGGCCCATGCTTCCAGATTAGGATGACGCCCTTCTGCTCTTCCGTAGCGCTGAAAATGTAGCTCTGCTACAGCTTGATTGCTTAGGCCGCCGGCTACAAGGTCAGGATAAAAAGTCAGATAGAAATCAAGATCGACCAAAGCCGAATCAGGTTTGGCTGGCACGCTGCTTTCGTCGTCATCGTTAACCGCCTCTGCGACGAGCTCAGCGTCGCCAGCCTCATGCGAAGCGGAGGCATAACGGCCCTCTTGATAACCAAAAGCATGCCAATGGTGCTCTAGCGCTTCATCCGTCAGGGAAGATAGGTCAGCGTATCGGCGCCGATAGTAGGTAACATCCAGCAAGAAGCGTCTTGAACCAGATCTTTTGGGGGGGGCGGCGACTGGGCTACCCTCAGCGCGCGCACCTTGCTTAAGACTCATATTTGGCACGCCTTCCGTAACAGACATTTCTCACTTTCCTATAAAGAATCAGGGATGTCAGACACTAAAACGCAGTTGGATGATTTTTATCCCCTATGCGCAAAAATATTGAACTTTTTGCTTCGAAGACTCCACCCGAATCAGCATTTCAGCTTCACTGGCATAAAATTTTCGACTATCGTATCAACGGCCTTGCCCGTGAAGCAGCCAGGGTGACCTCTCTGTCTATCCAACGACCAGCTGTAATGGCCTACACCTATTACCGTGCTGCCCATAGCTTGGTAAATCACGACGCCTCCAGGATGAGCCGCATTCAGCCGATATGCTTCGTACAGGGCGCCCAATCAGACTTCTCTGGTTCCTGGTGGTTCGGCTCAATGAGCATCTCCTGACGGATGAGAGCATTAGGCACACCCAATAGTGTATTTTTCGACATCACGGTGGTCTAATCCTGAGCGCTAGCAGCTCGCCTCGCGTCGCTGAGGCGAAGTTTCTCAATGTCGTGTGTCTACGACAACACATTTTGTCCAATCAGAGCCCAATTATGATCTTTGTAACAGGTGGGGCCGGTTTCATCGGCTCAAATTTCGTTCTGCAGTGGTGCGCCCAACACGCCGAACCTGTCCTCAACCTTGATGCCCTTACCTATGCGGGCAACCTAGCGAATTTGCAATCTCTGGACGGGAATGCGCAGCATCGCTTCGTCAATGGCAACATCTGCGATGCAGCCGTGTTGGCCGAGCTGTTTGCAGAGCATCGGCCACGCGCCGTAGTTCACTTTGCGGCTGAATCTCATGTGGATCGGTCCATTACCGGCCCTGAAGCATTCGTCCAGACCAACGTGATGGGAACCTTTCGTTTACTGGAGGCGGCCAGAGCCCACTGGAATGACCTGGAGGGCGCAGAGAAAGAAGCTTTCCGCTTTCTACATGTTTCCACTGACGAGGTCTACGGCACTTTGGCGCCTGCCGACCCAGCCTTTACAGAAACCACGCCCTACGCGCCTAATAGTCCCTATTCGGCCAGTAAGGCAGCCAGTGACCACTTGGTACGCTCGTACTTCCACACTTACGGCATGCCCGTTCTCACCACCAACTGCTCCAACAATTACGGACCCTTCCATTTCCCTGAAAAGCTGATCCCTTTGATGATTGTCAACGCACTGGCTGGCAAAGCGCTGCCAGTTTACGGTGACGGTCAGCAAATCCGCGATTGGTTGTATGTTGAAGACCACTGCTCAGGCATTCGGCGCGTGCTCGAAGCTGGTGCCACGGGCGAGACATACAACATTGGCGGCTGGAACGAGAAGGCAAACATCGACATAGTGAGGACGGTTTGTGCTCTGCTCAACGAGATGGCGCCTGCAGCATCGCGCCATGTCATCAACCAGAAGACTGGCAAGCCTGTCAAGTATTATGAAGAACTAATTGCCCACGTGGCCGACCGTCCAGGTCACGACCGTCGCTACGCCATTGACGCGCGCAAGATCGAGCGTGAACTCGGCTGGAAACCTGCAGAAACGTTCGAGACCGGTATTCGCAAGACTGTCGCTTGGTACTTGGCTAACCAGGAGTGGGTCAAAGGTGTCATGGACGGCAGCTACCGCGAATGGGTTGCCGAGCAATATGGGGCGGAGAAAAGGTGAAAATCTTGCTGCTGGGTAAAAATGGACAAGTCGGCTGGGAGCTACAGCGAGCATTGGCGCCGCTTGGCGAGGTCATTGCTCTTGATCGTCACGGAGCCAATGGCTTGTGTGGCGATTTGTCCAATCTGGATGGGTTGGCCGCCACAGTCCGCCATGTCAAGCCAAATGTGATCGTCAATGCTGCTGCCTACACCGGAGTGGACAAAGCTGAGAGCGACCAAATATCGGCCGCGCTAATCAATGCCGAAGCGCCTTCCTTACTGGCGCAGGAAGCCAAAGCGGTAGGTGCTTGGCTGATTCACTACTCAACCGATTACGTATTTGACGGCAGTGGTGAGCACCGCTGGCAGGAAGCAGCCCCTACCGGTCCACTCTCGGTCTATGGCCGCACGAAGCTGGAAGGGGAGCAGGGCATACTATCTAGTGGCGCAATGGCCATCGTGCTACGGACTAGCTGGGTTTATGCTGCACGCGGTCACAACTTTGCCAAGACCATGCTGCGTTTGGCTGCAGAGCGTGACACGTTGAGCGTAGTCGCCGACCAAATTGGAGCTCCTACGGGTGCGGAACTAATCGCTGATGTCACCGCACTTATACTGCAACGAATCGCTGCTGAGCGAGACAATAGCCAGTTGCACGGGATCTATCACTTAGCTGCATCTGGCGAAACCAGTTGGTATGGGTTTGCCCAGTTTGTACTGGCGCACGCTCAACGCAGTGGCATTACGTTAAAGGTGACCGCTGATCAAATTGCTCCTATCAGCACAGCAGCTTACCCTGTACCTGCTCCACGCCCACGCAACTCCCGTCTGGCGGTGGGCAAGCTGGAAAACACGTTCAATCTCAAAATGCCGCTTTGGGAGCAAGGCGTGCAACGTATGCTGGACGAAATCCAGCAATAGGGACTCTCATGGCTCGTAAAGGAATCATTCTTGCTGGCGGTTCGGGTACACGCCTGCATCCCGCTACGCTCTCAGTATCGAAGCAACTGCTGCCGGTTTATGACAAACCGATGATCTACTACCCCCTGAGTACCCTTCTGCTTGCAGGAATTCGGGACATTTTGATCATTTCAACACCTCAAGATACTCCGCGCTTCGAGCAGCTACTGGGAGATGGGGGTCAATGGGGTCTTAATCTGTCGTATGCAGTACAGCCGAGCCCCGACGGCTTAGCGCAAGCCTTCACAATCGGTGAACACTTCATTGGTAGCGACAGCTCAGCTCTAGTTCTCGGCGACAACATTTTCTATGGTCACGACTTCCAATCCCTCTTGCTCAATGCAGGCCAGCGCAATGCAGGTGCATCGGTCTTTGCCTACCACGTCCACGATCCCGAGCGGTACGGCGTAGCTGAATTCACTGAAACAGGGCGGGTCCTGTCGCTCGAAGAGAAGCCGAAGCAACCCAAGTCTAATTATGCTGTCACCGGTCTATATTTCTACGACAACCAGGTTGTCGATATGGCCCGAAGCTTGAAGCCCTCCCCCCGCGGCGAGCTGGAGATCACTGACCTCAATAATCTCTATCTGCAACAAGAGCAACTGCATGTAGAAATCATGGGTCGCGGTTACGCATGGCTCGACACAGGCACCCACGACAGCCTGCTCGATGCAAGTCAGTACATCGCGACCATGGAGCGCCGTCAGGGCTTGAAAGTTGCGTGTCCAGAAGAAATTTGCTTCCGCGCTGGCTGGATCAACGCTGAACAACTCGAGCGCCTGGCTCAGCCTCTGCTCAAGAACGGTTACGGCCAATACCTACGTAATCTGCTTAACGAGAAGGTGTTCTGATGCACGCTACATCCTTGGCAATTCCGGAAGTCTTCCTGTTTATCCCGAAGGTGTTCGGCGACGAGCGTGGCTTCTTCTATGAGAGCTTCAACGCTAACGTCTTCAAGGAAGTCACCGGACTACAGCCTGACTTCGTTCAAGACAACCATTCGAAATCGGTCAAGGGAGTGCTTCGCGGCTTGCATTACCAGCTCGCGCCCCATGCCCAGGGCAAACTGGTACGTGTGGTACAAGGCGAGGTCTTTGACGTAGCCGTTGATATCCGTCGCTCCTCCCCTACTTTCGGCAAATGGGTCGGTGCGGTCCTTTCTGCGGAAAACAAGAATCAGCTGTGGGTGCCGCCAGGGTTCGCACACGGGTTTGTCACCCTGAGTGAAACCGCTGAATTCCTGTACAAGACTACAGATTTCTACTCGCCTGCCAGTGAGCGTTGCATCGCGTGGGATGATCCGGAAATTGGTATCGAGTGGCCGATTGATTTCAGCCCTAGCTTGTCTGGTAAGGATCAACTCGGCGTGGCGTTGGCTAACGCTGAAGTGTTCGAGTAATTCTGCGACGGGGCCAAGCCGCTTGAGGCTTGGCCTTGTCAGCAATTGCAGTCTAAGCAGTTCTGATTGCCTAGCACCTGGGCTAGCCCTAGCAAGAAACGCTTATAAGTGACTTCAGCCGCTTTAATCATCGAGGCCTCACCGGTTTTCTCGGTAAACGACTGAGTCTGCTTTTGAGCCCGCAGGCTTAGGTTCAGAAAGCAAAAAGATCAGAATCTGCCCCTTCCCTGTAGTCCATTTCCCAAAGATACTCTTCCTCCCTATTTCCCGTTGCGGCCAGTCTGGAAGCGACCTAGTCTCGCCCTGTCGTTAGCTATCAACGACACGGCTTTGACAGGCCGTCACGGTACATAGAGATCAGCTCGTCCTTTATGGCGGCTGTACGTGCGGGCACGCTTGCGTGCGCCGGAACTTGCTATGTCCGCCGGTCTGTCAACCCACGTACAGCTGCCACCCACTTGTTTGACAGCAAGAGGCGGCCGCACAGATCAAAGGACATACGCGATGCTTAAGATCGTCCCCGACCCACCGCACCACATCCACTCCCTTGAAGACACCCTGATCCAAGCTTCGGACCACGCGCTATGCGCCGCAACCGTCGCCCATCAGGCCTTGCTGCTACAGCCCAAATCGCCGACATCGATCCTGATCATGACGTCTCTGCACGAACTCGAGACGCTGCGGGCATTGCTGGAGTCAGCGCTTGTGCACGTGCAAAAGCCGAAAGAACCTCGAGCAATGCATTGAAGCCAGCTGGCGCTGCGCCAGGCAGACCATTGCCAAGCAATGGTCGCCCACACTGCAGCATTGGCAGCCAACAATCAGGGAGATCAACCAATGACCGCACACCACACCGGCGTCACCGCCGGCAAAACCAAGTTCTATCAAGGCAAACAGCAAACCGAGCCACTGTTCTGTATCGAACCCGGCATACCGTGCGAGCACGCCCGCACTCAGGCCTGTGAGCTGATGGGTTACGCACAGGAGCTGACCATAAGTGGTTTGATGGATGAAAATCCCAAGCTGCTATGGGCGGCCTATTATTTAAACGCGCTAGCCAAAACCTTGATGGATGACGCAGAAGCCGGCATGGCAGACTGAGCAAAACACCTGTGATCGCAGATCGTATGCACGTGTACCAGTTACGCATTCAACACGATACTGACGTGTGCGGCTAAGCCATAGCGATCTGCGATCCATGCCTGGGCCATGCGCAGACCAGGCCTCTATTCAGTGGCAGGTCTGAGGCCAATTTTACGCTGCGTGCCCTCGTCAATATGACGTTCGACTTTTACCAGTGAGCATGCTGAACCGCCAATTTCACTGAACAAACATACCGTTGACTATCTTCCTGCCAGACGCACCGTATGATTCTGCGATTTCCCACTTCTGCACCTGTGCGTATCATGCATCGCCTCTGTCACGCTTTTTGATCATTCATCTCGGAACTCGACATGCCTACAATTCCTAAGCCCACGGCGCCCATACTGGTAACGGGTGGCGCCGGCTTCATTGGCTCTCACTTGACTGATACCTTGCTCGCCAAAGGCTATGCAGTGCGAGTGCTTGATGACCTTTCGACGGGCAAGCGCAGTAATCTTCAGCTGTCTCACCCTAATCTTGAGCTGTTGGAAGGTGACGTGGCAGACCCCAGTCTGGTTCACCAGGCCATGCAGGGCTGTGGGGCTGTAGTTCATCTGGCGGCAGTCGCCTCCGTGCAAGCCTCCGTCGAAGACCCTGTGCGCACACACCAAAGCAACTTTGTCGGCACGCTTAACGTATGCGAGGCCATGCGTTTGGCTGGTGTAAAACGCGTAGTATTCGCTTCCAGCGCCGCTGTCTATGGCAACAACGGCGCCGGCGCGGCAATCCGGGAATGCACAGCCAAAGCACCGCTGACGCCGTATGCGTCAGATAAATTGGCCAGCGAATACTATTTTGACTTCTATCGCCGCGAGCACGGCTTGTTGCCGATTGTGTTCCGCTTCTTCAACATCTATGGCCCGCGTCAAGACCCATCGTCACCCTATTCAGGTGTCATCAGCATTTTTGCCGAGCGCGCCCAGAAAGGGCTGCCGATTACAGTGTTCGGGGATGGTGAGCAAACCCGGGACTTTTTCTTTGTCAGCGACTTGGTGCAGCTGCTTGTGCAGGGCTTGGAAACGTCGGCTGTGGTCGATGAGGCCATTAATGTGGGCTTGAACCAGGCTACGTCGTTAAACCATATCCTGGATTCGCTGAACAGGGTGCTGGATGGCTTGCCCGACATCTCCTACCAGCCGCCTCGAGCTGGCGACATACGCCATTCGCGAGCAGACAATCAGCGCTTGATCGAGCTTTTTGACGTCTGCCAAGTAACCCCACTTGACGTGGGGTTGGCGCAACTGCTGGGTCGCTGAAGGCTTGAGCTGAGCAGGCTGGCAAGCCTGTTCAGCTCAGGACTAAGCCTGGATGATGACGTTGTCAGCGGCTGGTTTGGCTGCATAGTCCAGCAGGTATTCCAACCCAAGGGCCACTTGCGCCCCACCGCGCACCAACAAAGCCGACTCGGTGTTACGCGCAACCAACAGATGCCGCTCATCGACCACCACCTGTTTACCTAAAGCGCGATAAGCCTCGATCAGTTTCATCGCAGCATCTGGGTCTTGCTCGGTCGGTCCTGCAACCCAGAGTACATCCGCTTGCTCAGGGCTAATCCAGTTGGCTGGGATGCAGCATGGCTGGCTGGCGGGTTGCGGCCGGTTGGCAGGCACTGGGCACAGTGCCTGGAGCACGGTGTTGAACGTGCTGGCGGACGGGGCGCCGTGGCAGGCGATCAGTTGTGGCGTATCGGAACGCTTGGCACCAGGGCCCTGCAGTAATGCCTCGATACGGTCGATCTGCAAGTCGAAGGCGAATGCCTGAATGCGTTTACGCCCGGCTTCTCCATGCGCGACCAGCATTTCAGGGTGGTCGATGTAGCGGCGCAAGCAATCTGCCAGAGCCTGTGCATTGCCATGCTCGAACAGTTGCCCGGATACCCCCTCGTCCACCAGCTCGGGTATGCCACCGATGCGCGAGCCTACCACTGCCAACCCGCAAGCCATGGCTTCGGTAATGGTCACTGGCTGGTTTTCAGGGCACACCGAAGGCAGTACGAATACATGTGCCTGGGCAAACCGCTCGGCAATTCGACTGTTAGGCAGACGCCCCCAGAATTTGGCTGATACACCTGGCGCCTTGGCACTTAACTGTGCCTTGTATGCCTCAAGCATGTGCCCATCGCCAACCATATCGACGTGTACGCGCTCTGCCGGCAGCAGTGCCAGCGCTTCGAGCAGAGTGGGTACGCCTTTGTGGCCACCCATGTACCCAGTAAAAAGCACGTTAAGCTTCTTGCCTGGGGCGGGTGGTGAAGTCGTGCTGAAGCGTTCGAGTTCAATGCCATTGGCAATCACGTTCATGCGCTCAGCAGGCAGGCCATTGGCAATGTAGGTGTCTGCAAGGTAGCGGCTTGGCGAAATGAAATGGTCGACTGCATCCAACTGCCAGCGCAGGTAGTCCTGACGCATACGCTGTGGCAGGCGCAACGCACCGTTGTAGATGTGCGAATGGCATTTGTGGCATTGGGTGCTGTCGTGGCAAAGCACGTCCTGTGTGGTGATCCGGGTGCTGTTCATGCAGAAGCCCCAGTGATCGTGCAGGGTCAATGCAATGCGGATGCCGCGTGCCCGGGCCAATTGCAGGATACCCAACGACAGGCCAGCCATGTGGTGCGCATGAATTACATCAGGCTGCCATTTGTCCACGAGCTGTCGGAAAATGCGCTCCACTCCAGGGTGTGCGACGTTGTTACCGGTCGGCGCGAAGTCAAGGTAGGTCAACGACACGCGTGTCACCGGCATGCCATCGAACACTTCCTCTTCGATTGGATAGCCTGGCAACCCGCGACTGTTGTCCCCCGCCAGCACCCTCACCTCATGCCCACGCGCGCACAGCGCTCTGGCTTGATGGTGGGCAATAATTTCAGCCCCTCCGATAACATGCGGCGGGAAAAAATTGGAGATGACGAGGATCTTCATTGCTCAGACCCTTGTACCGACAGCGGGTACTGGTAGGCGTTAAAGCCCGGCAGATGAAGAGCAGGTTCCGAAGGCAGGCCAATTTTTTGCACCTGCTCGCTTGTGACTGCACCTGCTAGCAGCAGAAGGCCTGTGGTTTGCCCGGATAGCAAAGGGGCCAAGCTTTGGATAGATACGTCGCAATTCGCGTGCTCTGCCGATAAGACGACCAGGTCGACAGCGATCTCGTTGTCCTGCAGTTCACTGCTCAACAACGGAAGGACGACGTTTACAGGAGCATCGATTCGACTTACTGCGCCATTGCGAACGATATCGCCTGTGGACGCATCATCCACCACTTGCCACGTACGCAGAGCCTGATCCCCGATGAGCTCGGCTACCCATGGGGCATGCTCACCCAGCAGCAGCGCACATTGTGGTTGCTGGTGGCGCAACAGACAGGCCAGGGCCAGTTGACCTGGATCATCCACCAGCTGCAGTTTGGGATTGATCAGCAGATGTTGCCACTGACGCGGCAAAGGCTTGGCGAACGAACGCGACGAATGGCCGGCCAGTTGGCGCAACAGCGCCCGTGCGTAGCTGCGCCAGGTAAGAATCGGCCTGCTGACGGCTTCGCTGGCAAGCTGCAGGTAGGCCTGCGGTTCATTGGCAAGTGCGTAAATTTGCGCAGCCAGGGCATCGGGGTCTTTCATGTCCACCGTGCGGCAACCACCTTCGGCTGCCAGTTCGGCCATTACACCGCCGTTATGGCAGATGCAGGGACGGGCATGCCACAGCGACTCGACGATAGGCATGCCGTAGCCTTCAACAAGCGAGGCATACACACTGACATGAGCTTTGGCGTAATAGTCATTGAGCGTGGCATCATCGACTACACCATGCCAGACGATACGCGGGTCCATTGCGCTGGCTGCCCGAACACTGTCAACGATGTAGTCGGCGCCAGCATAACGATTACCGATCAGGTCCAGTTGCCAGTCCAGTTGAGGGTAGTCGCGGGCCAGACGTGAGACTGCCTCAAGAAGCACTTTATGATTCTTGCGGGGTTCGAGAGTCGATACGCAGAGAATACGCAGAGCTTCACCGGAGCGCGGAGCATCAGCCGGCGTTGTAGCGCGGGCCGATGCGGTCAACTCCCCAGGAATCCAGCAAGTCTTGACGTGAGCATGCGGCGTGATTTCTTCAAGGGCCCAGAAAGCTTGCAGTTGCTTGCCTGCATCCGGCGAGATCGGTAGTACTCGATCTACCTCTGCCAGACCACGCATGTAGGCTGCATGATTGTCACGGATGACAATATCGGCAACCCATTCAGGGTGCGTAACCGGGATAGCGTCGTAGAAAATCGCGGCAACGTTCAACCCAAGTTGTCGTGCAGCAGCACGGCGCGCCGGCCCCTGTCGTTCAAAGACAATCTCGCTTTGCAGCAACCAGCCACCGCTTAGTGCTCGCGCGCCCAGACTGGAAAGGGTTTGCCGGCGGCTCTGCGTGGACCGTGGCAAAACGTAATGCTCCGGGTGAGGTTGAGGCCCGCCGTACAACGCCAGGTTCTGGTACTCGCCTTCGGTGGGCAGTACATAATCGCGCAGCGTTTCATCCCACGTAACGAATAGCGGTTCGCCTAGATCCTGCAGTTTGCGGGTTAGGCTTCGCACAACTCGGGCGACCCCAGTATTGGCGGTGTCGCGCAGGCATGCACTGGTATCGATGATCAGCTTGGGCGCCGGAAGCTCTCTTACTGGCTTCAGGGTTGCAAGGAGGTCGGCATAAGCCTTGATGGTGCGCTTCCAGGTAAAGGTCTGCTGGAAGGTATCGAGATTGGCCTGCCACTGAGCATCTGCCAATAATTCACCCGCAAGCACACGCAGTGCCTTGTCGCTCATTTCCTGCTCATCGGTGCAAAGCTGATTTCGATCAGCCACGACTTCGGGATGGGCACCGATATTCAGCACGAGTACGGGTTTGCGTAATTGCTGCATTTCCGCAAGCGGGAGATTGAAGCCTTCCCATCGGGATACACTCAGGCCCAACTGTGCGCTGGCCATCAACGCGTTGAGTTCGCTATCGCTTGGGTGGCCTAGAGGGACTATGTGGCCCACTAAATCCGCAGGCAAATTCAATTCGTCGGCAGTGGCCAGGACGCAGATGCGCGCATTGGGGTGCTCGACGATAATCCGCCGGGCTATAGGATAGAGCCCTTCGCTGTTTTTGTAGTTGCCCGTTTCCCACCGGCCCAAGTTAATGATCGTGGGCCCGTCGGCCACACGCTCTGCCGCTGAATCGCCGTGCAACTGATGACCATGCTGCCAAAGCCCTTGGTCGACGCCGCCGTTCAGGTGGTCAGCACCGAGGTGAATCATGGCAATTTCTACATCAGGCCCGGCATCGGGCAAACTCTGGCTGCGGGCTATGAAGTGGCTGATAGGCGTGACGACCTGAGCTTCAGGAAGGTATTCGCGACGCTGGGCACGCAAACGCTCCTGAACATGTCGCGCTGGCCCTTGCATGTCTTCGTAGGGAACACCGCCGCAGTCAAGTGCTACGGTTGGCACGCCCCATTGCCGGAACACCGCGATGGACGAATAGAACGGCCAGCCGCCGATCAGCGCTACTGTACCCGATGGGTCTGTACCTACGGGTACAAACAGCTTTCGGTGGTCTTGCAGCCATTGGGATGTAATGAAATCGAGTTCGGTATAGGCGCCCAGGTGTTCCGGCGGTGTGTGAACACGGTCGGTGATGCGGCGCAGTACATCGTGGTTAGCACGGTGCGCGATGAATGTTATGTCCCATCCCGCTGCCTTGAGGCCTTGCGCCAACAACAGCAATACTCGATCAACGCCAAACCGAAAAAGCAGGCGCTCATTGCAGATAATCAAATGCATGGAATCAACTCAACCTGTTCAGGGCGCATAACCAATGGCAGCGTAGTCTTGCGGGCCGAAAAGCAAGCGGTTCAAGGGGACGTTGATCGCCTCATCGGTACCTTGCAGTAAAAGCGACGGGTCCCCCGGATGCCTTGGATCGATCTCGACGCGCTCAAAACCTCGTGCTTTAAGCAGGAAGGCGACCAATGCCGGTGGCAACGGATTGCGGTGCGTGGGGTCGACGTAGAAGTTGCAGGCGCCTGTGATCAGGTTTTCAGGGTTGGGTGTCTCAAAAATCACCACGCCGCCTGGGCATACCACACGACGCGCTTCATCGATCAGCCGTACCAACACGCCCAAAGGTAGGTGTTCAATGATATGGAAGGCAGTCAAGCCCCCGAGGCTATTGGCAGGGAGAGCGGCTAGATACTGCAGCGCATCACCCATGTGAACTTCAAGCCCCGCCTGCTTGCAACTCTCGATCATGGCAGTGTTGGAGTCGACCCCAATAGCTCGAATGCCCTCCTCCTTGAGCAGTTGCAACCACTCGCCACGACCGCAACCCAAGTCCAGTACTGGCAGCGAAGGTTGTTCCGGGTCAAATTGGAAGTAATCGAGATTGCGCTTCAGGCGTTCGCGCACCAGCTCGGGCGACCCGCGGAAGCTTGCTTCAAACTCCAGGTAGAGATCGGCCGGCATGCCGGTGTCCTCTATAGGTGCCTGGACGGTTCCTACCGCTCGCTCAACAGCGGGACGCGCCGCCTGGAGCCCCGCAATGGTCAGCGCCTGCTCACGGAGCACGTGCTCCAAGCGGCGCATGCGTTCGATCAGGTACTGCTCGTTCTGCTGGATGGCCAGGCCATGGGTGTACAGGCTCTGGTTGGTCTGGTTCTGAACCTGTACGCCAATATTGCGCAGGCGTGCCTGACCGTCAGCAATATGCCACTCCAATGCGCTCAACCGTTGGGGCAACTCGCCCAAGACAGCAAGCTGCTGCCGCAAGCGCAGTGCACCTGGTATCCGCACGGCACCAGCATGGGCCAGGGTGAGCGACACATTTTTGAGGGTGGCGCCGCCTGGCCGCTGCCGTGCGCGGGTGAGGAAGTTCATGATCCGTGGATGGCTGAGCAAGCGACCGACCACCGGCAACTGCCTCAGGCGGCGATACAGACTAGGCGGTGGTGTTTGAGCAGGTGGTGCATCGTCGGGTACAGATGCAGCCACCGCTTCGGCTGGCGCGGGTGCTTCATGCCTGGGCGGGAGGAAGCCTTCCAGGTCAAGCAGTTCGAACGTATGCACCAGATCGTTGGGCACGTCACTGGGGCGCTGTGCGGCCTCGGCGCTAGCGGTTACCCGCTCGTACTCCCTAAGGTTCACCTCAGCTTCAATGGTCTTTTGCAGTTTTTTGAGATCGATAGTCATTATTTGGGTTCAAAACTGGTTGAGTGGCCAGCGTATGGCACTTGATGAGTACGCTACGGGAACACCATGGGTGGTCATTCTACGCAGGTCGTCTTGCCAGCGTCGAGCAAGCCCCCATAGGCCAATAACAGCTGCAAACCGTCGCTGATTTAAAAACGCGCTGCACGGTATGCTGCACCCTAGTCGAGCTTGAATTCTGCTTGAAGGGCGCAGACGCCCGCAAAGTGCTTGTAGCTGCTGTTTCCAATGACGTTGAACACAACCGCCTTGTCCCACCAGTCAAAGTTGTCCTCGATGTGGTCGGCACCGCCATGCAGCGCTAAGGTCAGGCTATAGCTGCCCGGCCCTACATTGAAGGCAGGAATTGTGACGGTCACGGTCTGCTCTATGCCAGCCTCGACACCCAGGTCTCGCAGCTCTCCCCGTAGCCAGGTATTGGTACCGAAGATGTCATAGCCTGTACGGTCTTTGAACATGAAACCCAAGGACAGATCGTAGATGGGCTCGTTTGCCCGGATCTTGAGGGCCAATGTCAGAGGCGCGCCTACATCCAGCATGGTTGCAGCACGGCCATCACTGCTGAGCGTTAGCTCCTCAATTCGTGCTTTCCCGTTACCTGAACGCCCCGCATAAGGTGCATTGACCGCCTGCGCCTGCAAGGAGCCTTCTTCCTTGCGCGCGATGAGTGCATTGTAATAGTCGAGCACTTCATCAGGGCGTCCGTCCATGAGCATCTTGTGGTCACCCAACAAGATGGCGCGATCGCACAAGCTCTTGATAGCACCCGGATCATGGGACACGAAAAGCAACGTTGTTCCCTGTTCTCTGAACTCACGAATACGCGCGAACGATTTGTGCTGGAAGTACGCATCGCCAACCGCCAGTGCTTCGTCAACGATCAGCACCTCTGGGCGAACTGCCGTTGCCACGCTGAACGCAAGACGCACGAACATCCCTGAAGAATAGGTGCGCACGGGCATGTCAAAGTAGTGCCCAATTTCAGCGAACGCTTCGATCTCTGGCATAAGTGCGACAATTTCTGCGCGCTCGAGCCCCTGCATACGCCCGGCTAGTGCCACGTTCTGACGGCCAGTGAACTCTGGGTGAAAACCCATGCCCAGCTCCAACAGCGCCGCGATGCGTCCGGTGGTTGAGATCGAACCCTCAGTGGGCATGGCGGTGCCGGTGATCATCTTGAGCAGCGTACTTTTGCCAGCACCGTTAACGCCGATAATGCCTACTGACTCGCCTTGACCTACATTGAAGCTGACGTTCCGGATGATCCAGTTCTGGTCACGCTTACAAAAGCCCAACCACGTACCAAGCGCGTGCCAGCGGCCTTTGAGTTTCGGGTAGGCCTTGCCTACATTGCTTACTTGAATTGTCATATCAGATCTGATCCAGGAGGTCGTTGTAGCTGCGCTGATACAAGACAACAGCAAGGACAAGGACAATGACGGCGAAGACGAACGGGTAGCCCAGCTGGGCCAAGCCTACAGGTTCGCCCAGCAAGGCTTTCTGAGCGGTGAGCACCGTCGGAAACACCGGGTTCCACGAGAGCACAGACTGGGTATGTTCCGACAGGATACTCAAGGGATACACGATTGGCGTTGCCCAGAACAACGCCTGAAAAAAGACGTCACTCAGTTGGCCGATATCCCGGAAGAATACATTCAGTGTCGCTAGTAAAGCCCCTACGGCAATCCCCAGCAAAACGGTAGTCGCCAGCACGGCAAGCAACACCCAGGCGGTGGACATGATCGGGAAGCCAGAAAACAGCATGAACAAGACGACCAGAACCAACAGTATGAAGCTGTTGAGGGCTGCCGTGGCAATCACGGGAATGAAGAGAATGAACTTGGGAAAGCTGGACTTCTTGATCAAGTTCGCATGTTCAAGGAACACGCCCTTGCCTCGCTGAACCAGCTCCAGCAGCAAGTTCCACGTAATCAAGCCGGCGCAGAGATAAATACTGTAGGCGTATTGATGTTCAATCCCAGGCATACGGGCTTGCATCAAACGCGAAAAGATCACGGTATAGATGAAGACCATGAATATCGGCGGGACGACCAACCATAACGCGCCGAATGTGGAGCCTGCGTAACGACTCTTGATTTCACGCAGCGTGATCGCGAATATTAACCCTCGGTAGCGCAGAACGTCTCTCACCAAAAACAGCGGCGTTTTCATATTACTTGGCTCACAGTAGTCATAAGGTTTCCTGTCAATAAGGCTCCAAAAGCCCGTGGGTAATGCCCTACCCAATAGAAAAACAATGTGGTCTTTGCTTGTCGGTCAAGATCCAACCGCACGGTAGACCTCCAACGTCTCCGAGGCGCAGCGCCTCCAGGAAAAATCGGCAGCTCGTCGCAGGCCGCTCTCAGCCAAGGTGGCGCGGTCAAGGGGGTTGCTCAAGAGATGGTTCAGCTTTTCACTCATCTGCTCGACAGCACCCGCCTGCACCAGCAGAGCACTTCCTGCGGTGAACTCTGCCATTGAGGTACCTGCAGTACATATCACCGGCACCCCACTTTGCATCGCTTCCAAGACTGGCAAGCCAAAGCCTTCATACACTGAGGGATAGGCAAAGACTGCCGTACCTGCATAGAGCGCTGGCAAATCTGAGCTAGGTACAAACGACAGCTGGCGCACACCATGGCTTGCCTCAAGCGCTTTGATACGATTGCCAAGCGCCTGATTGTGCCACCCAGGTGCACCAGCAAGTACCAGTGGGTACTCGGCACGAATGGCATTGGGCAGCCCACACCAGGCCTCTACCAGCGTGTCTACACCCTTGCGTGGCTCGAGTGTTCCCACAAACAGTACATAGCGGCCGTGGTGCAGACCATAACGCTGCAAGGTCGCCTGGGTGAGATCCGCTGTTCTCGGCCGGTAAGCCTCGGATGCTCCCAGATACACCGTTCGGATCTTGTTACCTTGTATGCCGAAGTCACCCATCAGCTCGTCTCGAATCACATTTGAGTCGGTAATCAGGTAATCGGCGCGCTTGAGCGTCTCAGGCAATTTAGAGGTCAGCCACTCCACCCGTTTACGCGGATGGAACTGCGGGTAATGTAGGAAGGAAAGATCGTGGATAGTCGCTACGCAAGGACCTGCGTGGGGCTTGAGGATGAAGTTCGGCTCATGATAAAGGTAGTTCCGGCGCTCGCCCGCACGCACGTAGCGGCGAGCATTAAGCAGCATCTCTCTTGCCCTAGACGTGAACGTCCACCGCTTCAGAATGCTCCGCACCTGGGCTTCGAGTAGTTTAGGGACACTTTGCCCGGGGGCGCCCACCGAGGGCGTTGCGTAGCGCTCACTGTCAGCAGCACAACGCATCAACGCATGCTCAGCGGTGGAGAAATTTGCACCTTGGAAGCACTCGGCATCCACCCCTTCCATCGTCAGGAACTGCTCCAGAAGATTAAAGGTGTAGTTGCCGATTCCTGTCAGTGGCGGGACTAGGGATTCTGTATTGAGCAGCAGCTTCATCTGGCTATTCAGCCCCTGATCAAACGCGCAATCTCATTGACGCGATGCTCGATCAATGAATGGTCACCGCGGCTTTCCACGTTCAGGCGCAGCAGGGGCTCGGTGTTGGAGCCGCGCAGGCTGAAACGCCAGTCGGCGAATGCCACGCTGATGCCGTCGGTGCGGTCGACGCTGGGGTTTTGCGGCAGGTAGTGGTTCAGGATCTTGTCGATGGTGCCTTTCACATCGGCCACTTCGTAGTTGATCTCGCCGCTGCACGGGAACTTGGCGATACGCTCGTCCACCAGCTGGGCCAGGGTCTTGCCGGTCACGCTCATCAGCTCGGCCACCAGCAGCCACGGGATGTTGCCGCTATCGCAGTAGGCAAAGTCGCGGAAGTAGTGGTGGGCGCTCATTTCGCCGCCGTATACGGCGTCTTCGGCGCGCATGCGCTCCTTGATGAAGGCATGGCCGGTCTTGCTCTGGATGGCCACGCCGCCGGCTGCTTCCACCTGTTCAATGGTGTTCCAGGTCAGGCGCGGGTCGTGGATGATCTTGCTGCCAGGGTGCTTGGCCAGCAGCATCTCGGCCAGCAGGCCGACCACGTAGTAGCCCTCGATGAAGCGGCCCTGGTTGTCGAAGAAGAAGCAGCGGTCGAAGTCGCCGTCGAAGGCAATGCCCATGTCGGCACCGGTGTCGAGCACGGCCTGACGGGTCAGGTCGCGGTTTTCCGGCAGCAGCGGGTTGGGAATGCCGTTGGGGAAGTTGCCGTCCGGCTCGCCGTTGATCAGGGTGATGTCCAGGGGCAGGCGTGCCTTGAGCAGCTCGATCACCGGGCCGACAGCGCCGTTACCAGGGTCGGCCAGCACCTTGAGCGGCTTGAGGGTGTCGAGGTTGACGTAGGTGAGCAGGTGGTCGATGTAGGCGGTCTTGTCGAACACCTCGCGCACCTGGCCCGGCTGGGCGGCAGGCTCACCCAGGCTGCCGGCTTCGACGCGCTGGCGGATGTCGTTCAGACCCGTATCGCCGCTGATCGGGCGCGACTGCTCGCGCACCAGTTTCATGCCGTTGTAACCCTTGGGGTTATGGCTGGCGGTGATCATCACGCCGCCGTCGGCCTGGTGGTGGCTGGTGGCAAAGTACACTTCTTCAGTACCGCACAGGCCGATGTCGATCACGTCGGCGCCGCCTTCGGTCAGGCCTTTGATCAGCGCCAGCGACAAACCGGGGCTTTCCAGGCGCATGTCACGACCAACGACGAAGACCTTGCCATTCAATTCCAGCACCAGCGCTCGACCGATGCGGTAGGCAATATCGTCGTTCAGTTGAGAAGGAACCTGGCCTCGAATGTCATAGGCCTTGAAGCATTGGGTCTGGATGGGATCGAACATTGTCTTCCAACTCAAGTGCCGGGGCCACCCTTGGGTGGCCATCGGTGGAGAATGAAACGCGAGCCGTCCCCGCGCCGTTGCGAGCCCGTATGGCAACAAAGATCGGCGCAGGTTCAGTGACGGCTAGTTAGTGCAGCGGCCGTAATTGTCTTCGAAGCGGACAATATCGTCTTCGCCCAGGTAGTCACCGCTCTGGACTTCGATCAGCACCAGATCGATGACCCCGGGGTTTTTCAGGCGGTGCTTATGGCCAGCACGGATGAACGTGGATTCATTGGTGTTGAGCATCAGTTCCTGGTTGTCGTTGACCACGACGGCCATGCCACTGACCACGATCCAGTGCTCACTGCGGTGGTGATGCATTTGCAATGACAGGGATGCCCCTGGCTTGACGACGATACGCTTGATCTTGAAACGCTCACCGTTTTCCAACGTGGTGTAGGTGCCCCACGGACGGTGTACCGTCTGGTGCAGCAGATGAGCCGTATGGGATTGTGCCTTGAGCTGCCCGACGATGTGCTTGACGTCCTGGGCGTGATCCTTGTGAGCGACCAGCACCGCATCGGGTGTATCGATGACCAGCAAATCCTTTACACCAACCAACGCCGTCAGACGACCTTCGCTGTTGACGTAGTTATTGCTAGCGCCATGAGCGAGGACTTCGCCTTCGAAACGGTTGCCGTCCTGGTCGACCGAGGTCAGTTCGCTGACCGCATTCCAGGAGCCGATGTCGTTCCAGCCGATGTCGCACGGTACTGTCGCCACCTTGCTGGAGCGCTCCATCAGCGCGTAGTCGATGGAGATGTCCGGGGCCTTGGCAAACTGCTCAGTGTCCAGCGTGAGCCAACTGTCGGCACCGCTGGTGGCCAGGCGCGAGGCTGCCAGTGTTTGCTGGGCCACTTCCAGCACCTCTGGCGCGTGCTGGTGCAGCTCGGCCAGTACGGTACCAACCCGGAAGCAGAACATGCCCGAGTTCCAGAAATAGTTACCGGCGGCGATATAGCCTTCGGCCGTTTTCAGGTCGGGTTTTTCGACGAAGCGGGCGACGGTGAGGCCGCCGGACTCACCACAGCTGTGGGAGGCCTCGATGTAGCCAAACCCTGTTTCAGGGTATTGAGGCTGAATACCGAACGTCACCAGCCAGCCCTCGGCGGCCAGCTGTCGTGCGGTGGCAACCGCGCGGGCAAATGCCTGCTCGTCCTGAATCAGATGGTCTGCGGCCAGCACCAGCATCTGTGCGTCGTCACCTTGGGCCTTCTGCAGCTGCAGCGCAGCCATGGCAACAGCGGCTGCCGTGTTACGGCCGAAAGGCTCCAGAATGTAGCTTTGCGCATGGCCGCTCTGGTTGACCGTGCGGTATTCGTCTTCAGTCTTGAACAACAGTTCACGATTGGTGACTGTCATGACCTGAGACACGCCTGGCAATCGCGAAGCGCGCAAGAACGTTTTTTGAATGAGGTTCTGACCACCAGGCAGCGTCATGAATGGCTTGGGGTGCGCCTCTCGCGACACGGGCCATAGCCGGCTGCCGACGCCACCTGAAAGAATTACTGGGACCAGGTCCATATATCTAATCCTTAACTGCCACGGTCATGGCATCTGACAATTTACTGAAAAAGCTTGATTCATCACGACGATAACCACGCTTAATGTTTTTGCATGCTCTGCTATTAACGGAGCGCATCAGCCAGCACTAGTCCATATGCCGAAAGAATATCAGGAAACCCCCTACCAGTCTTGCCTGCTGCGGTCCTGCGCGCAGCGTGCCGCCGAGCAGGCTGCCAATCGGCATCCACAGTGCGCTGTCAGAGTCGCTCACTTGATGGCGCCCGCTGCAGAGTTGCGTTTGATGACTGCGATGCTGAGTGCTCCTCTGCCGGCTGCAACCTGACGTTTGAAATACCAAGGCCCAAAAGGCGCTCGTCAGCGCTGGCCCCTAGCGCGCTAGGACTGGTCGGAGCCGATGGCATAATTTCAATAGTGTTCCCCTTGACTCCCTCGAAGGTGATCTTGCGGATGCTTTGCGTGTCGCTGAACACGGCTTGACGCGTGACGCCACCCGCTACTACCGTGACCGGCACACCTACATTCGGACCGTAGGCCAAGGCGCTGATTTGGAGAACAAAAGCCGGCGGCAACGGGTGCTCGAAGACAAGACTGGCAGGTCCTAAGCGGGCGTCGGTCCAGCGTCCCCAGTTTTCAGTGAGGGAGAAGCCGGTAATCTTTTTTAGAAAGTCCGGGATGCCACCCTTGTTCAAATCGATGCCCTGCTCCAGCGCTGCTGGATATCTACCTAGCCGCGGCTCGAGGAACTCGGTAAAGCTTGGCAGCAGCACCATGTTGCCATGCCCACTCAAATGGTCACCGTCAAAAAACAGCGGCTTGTTGCCGTCCATGGCGTTGCAGACCTCATCTGAACACAGAACGGGGAGCGGGTCCCATACCTCGACATTGGACAAACGCGAAGCGATGTTGGCGTAGCTCGTTAATACGGGCGCCCTCAATGCCTCGAGCATGCTACGCGGCATTTCGAAGCCGGGCGCGCAGATTGGATTGTCCTGGTCGAACCAGTCGGCACACCTGAATAGGGGCGCCTTGTACAAAGGTTTTGGCGCCTCGAATACAACCCGTACTCCCCGGTCTGTGAACTCCTTAAGCACAGCCACAGCATAGTCTTCGGTTCGTTTGCGATCTGCATCCGCTTGCGGGCCAAACGTTTTACTTCTTACCGTCGCGTCACCTATATACGCCCACTGATCCACGAAGCGCCACATTCTAAGGGAGGGCAGAAATAAGATATCGCCACCTTTTATACGCATCCGAAGATCAGCCAGCGCGGCATCGGTGTTACGTCTGCAGTCGCTGTTGTCCATATCGCGTTCAGGCTGGAGGCTAATGAAAGGACAACCCCCGTTGTTGTAAGCATTGATCTGCGTTGCATGCCGAATGGCGTATTGCTTGAACATACTCGCGTAGGCAAGCGCATGTGAGTCGCCGATTACATAAAGGCTTGCGTCATTGCGCGGACGGTCGTCCCTGCACCCTACAGGGTTATAGCTGAACATCCAGCCGCCGCCCACAAGGTGCCAATCCGGTTCTGCAACGCAACCTGGGTAGTTAGGATCGCGCGAATAGCCGTCTGGGTACCAGAAGTCCGGATGCTTTGTCACTTGACTCAACGAAAGCTGCGGGACGGCATTGTTGATGCCGCTGGCCAGCCAACAGGACAGCCCCACGACAGCCAGCCCACCCACAACGACGCCCGTTGGAGGCAATTTACGCAGTACTTTGGAGCGGCGAAAAGGGGTTTCCACAAAGCGGTATGACAGCCATGCTAATGTCACAGCTACTACAACAGCGCTCACCCACTGGGCTGGTGCATCAAGGCCATAGGTCCAGCGGAACAACACGAATACTGGCCAATGCCAGAGGTAAAGGGAATAGGAGATGCGCCCTATCATTACCAATGGTGCACTACCAATGAGGCGGTGTATTGCATGAATCTCTGGGTGATTATGCAGGGTATAGATCAAGCCAAGCGTCCCTAGCACCGCTAATAGCGCACCCGGCATGGGGAAGTGCTCAGGCCGAGAGACCCAAAACGCGACCAGTAGCGCGGACAGAGACAGCCCAGCTAATCCTGTTCGCCACCATCGAGCGGGCGTGTGGGTTGTGTGATCACAAGGGTTACGGCTGATGTACTGGTACAGCAGCACACCGCTTGCCAGTTCCCAAAAACGGCCAGGGCTCAAGAAAAATGCCTGCGTCGGGCTGACTTGAGTTTGCCAGGCGGAAAAGCCTATGGACGCCGCCAGCCCGATACCGAACAGCACGACAGAACGCCAACGCGTGTGAGCCCCGCCCATCCATGCCAAGTACAAGACCGGAAACACTAAGTAAAATTGTTCCTCCACAGCCAATGACCAGGTATGGGTGTAGGGGTTGAACTCGGCGGTAGGTGCGAAATAGTCGCGACCGGTGCCGGCTAAGATGAAATTACTTATGCCTAGAAAAGCATAGAGTCCAGTTTGTTGGTTGACATTGCTCAGCCAAGAAGAGGGAATGAACAACGCGGACACATACGCTGTGAGCAAGAGACACACAATCAGTGCAGGGAAGATCCGCTTGATGCGACGGGCATAGAAAAACGCAAAAAACTGTAAAATCGAGCCACTTCGGTAATTGGCGATAGAGGCGCTGACGATGAAGCCCGAAATGACGAAAAAGACGTCAACGCCGACGAAACCGCCGGGAAGCCATGCGGCATGCAGGTGATAGATCACTACCGACAAAACGGCAAATGCACGTAAGCCGTCTATATAGGGGTAGTAGGAACCATGAGCGCTTTGCCCCGGCACTTTCTGGATCATGTTGTGTCCTAAACTGCTGAATCGTCTGTGAGGAGAGAAATTGGCGTCTTGTTCTCATACGGCCGGGCTGGTCCCAAGCGGCGCTTAAAATAGCACGGGGGCTGGTTTTTTGGACGGCAACGGCCCATGGATGAGCCCCGCACGATGCACCGGCTAAGGTGGACAGCGCGCAACCCTCGCAAATACTCACCTGCGACGTGACTGCAAACCGTGCCATCAGAGTTCAAACCCAGAAAATAATTCACCCCTGTCTGCCTATTCTTCTGGAATGCTGATTTTCGTGGGCCATTGCAGGCGCCGATAGCAGCGTGCCAGTGCCTTGGACAAGGCAACCTTTGCTGTGCGCTCGCCGTGCACCAGCACCACCGCATGGGGTGCTTGCATCATGTCCGTTGCAAACGCCACCAACCCCGCCTGGTCGGCATGCCCCGAGTACCCCGACGCGTTCAGGACTTTGGCTGCGATAGCGTAACCCTGCCCCTCCAGTTCCACCTGCACCACACCCGGCGCCCTACAGCTGGCCTGAATCACTGCCCCAGGCGTCCCCTTGGCCTGGTGGCCTACGAACATCACTTCATGCCTGGGGTCGCCCAGCATGCCCTTGAGGTAATTGACGATGCGCCCGCCCGAGCACATGCCGTTGCCTGCAATGACGATGGCGGGCCGGCCGGTGCTTTTGAGGTAGTTGACCACCTGCTGGTGACGGGCGTGGGTGTCTACGCTGATCAGCTGGCCGAATGCGAGCGGGTCGCGGCCACCTGCCAGGCGCGCCCGGGCCTGTTCGTTCCAATAAGGGTGCAGGTCGCGGTAGGCCTGGGTGATGCGCTGGGCCAGGGGTGAATCGAGAATGATCGGCAGCTGCGACCAATCCACGGTCTCGCCTTGTGGCGAGGGGCCCGTGTTGCCCAGCAGGGCCTTGCGGTGCAGGACATCTTCAAGATCATGGAGCAATGCCTGGGTGCGCCCCAGGCTGAAGGCCGGGATCAGCAAGGTGCCGTGATCGGCCAGCGCGCGGTCGATGGCCGCTTCCAGTCGCTGGATGCGATCACCCATGGGTGGGTGAAGGCGGTCGCCATAGGTGCTTTCCAGCACCAGCACATCGGCACGCTCCGGAGGCTGCAAGGGGCGCAGCAAGGGATCGTTGCCAGGGCCCAGGTCACCTGAAAATACATAGCGCGTGTTGTTTGGCCCGTGCTGGATGTCGCATTCGACGTAGGCAGAACCCAAGAGGTGACCGGCACGCTGCAAGCGAATGGCGCAGGCCACTTGCGGGTGCTGAACCACGGCGTGCCAGTGCCCGAATGGCAGGGGCACGATCAGGCTGTGCACCAGGGCGATGTAGCGGGCCACCTGGGCAGGTGCGCTGTCGATGCCAAGCTTGAAGGCGTCTTCGAGCACCAGGGGCAACAACTTGGCAGAGGGCTCGCTGCAATAGATAGGGCCGCGGTACCCCTCGGCCAGCAGTGCCGGAATGCGGCCTACGTGGTCCAGGTGCACGTGCGTGACAATCAGGGCCTGGATGCCGGTGATGTCGAACCCGAGCGCGCTGCCCTGCGCGCCCGGCATCACATCGGCGCCCTGCTCGGCACCGCAGTCGACCAGCAGGCTGACGCCAGGGCCCAGATGAAGCTGATGGCAGGAACCCGTCACGCCGCGTACAGCGCCATGGTGGGTTAGGCCGGGGTAATCCATGCTGCGCACTCTCGCCGGGGGCTATAACGAAGTGGGCAATTAGTCCATGGTGACCGTGGCTTTAATAGGCAGGCATTTCCTAAAGCACTATAAGAAAAATCCTTACTTGCCGCTCAGCGCCGCTTCACGGGCAGAAGCCCGGATTTTGCGCTTGCTGCGCTGCACGCCATAGGCGCCCAGCAAAGGCCCAACGGCCAGGCCAATGATCAACGCGGCCAGCACGACCACTGCCACCGGCACCTGTGGCGCAACCCAGCCAAACAGGGTCAAGGCTACGGTCTGCTGGTTTTCCAGTACGAAGAACAGCACTACAGCTGCCAGCAGCAGGACGAAGACAGCTGCCAGTGCACGCTTGAGGTTACGCATCGGGTTGCTCCTAGGGAATCAGGTGTGGGCCTCGTCTTCTTCATTGACCCGATCACGCAATTCCTTGCCGGGTTTGAAGTGCGGAACGAACTTGCCTTCGAGGCTGACCGACTGGCCGGTCTTGGGGTTGCGACCTACCCGTGGTGCCCGATAATGCAGCGAGAAACTGCCAAAACCGCGGATCTCGATGCGATCACCGGTAGCAAGGCATTGTGACATCTGTTCAAGCATGGTCTTGATGGCCAGCTCCACGTCCTTGGACGAGAGTAGCCCTTGATGGGTAACAATACGTTCGATCAGCTCCGACTTCGTCATGATTTTCCCTTCGTTATCAAGCAGCTAGATCATTGCTTAACCAGTTTGTAGCACGGTGCGAGGGATTTGAACAGGTCGGTTCTTGACTTATTCGAAGAATGTTGGTCCAGGCTGGTGGGCAAGAGCGGACAGCACCGCGCCGTGCCTGGGCGCAGCCAAAGGCCCTGACCGATGTGCAGCATATAGATAGCACCGAGTGCCGTGGCACGCTTGGAACATTGTGGAAAGAACCCACAAGGAGCTCCACGCATGTCCTCTGCCCTCCCCCCTCCACCTGCACATGACCTCAATCGTGCCATCGCCCTGCGCTTTGCACGCCGCCCCACCTTGCGCCAGGTGGTAGGCGAGCAACTGATGAACCTGATCATCGCGCATTACCCCAAGGTGGCTGTTCACCGCCCCGACATGAAGTGTGCCGAACCGTTGAAATTTCTTCGCTGGCACGTTGACAGCTACTGGACAGTCACCCCGCTGGTCGACGTTGTGCTGCAACGCTTTCTTGATGGCGAGCCGGTGGATTTTTCCAGCCAGGACCGCTTCAGCCTCAAACCACCGCTTCGCTTTTTTGCCATCCCCGATGCCTTCGAAACAGCCGATGATGACCTTGTCGATCCTGGCACGCTAAACGATGCATTCAATGCATTTCTGCCGACCCTTCCTGCGTGCTTTGAACAGGCTCAGATCGATTACTGGAATGCAGGCTATGGCAACGATCACGATACCTGGGTTCAACAGGTGCTTCGTGCCGGTCTTCTGAGTAGCTTGACCGATCAAACGTTAACCGCCGATGAACACCGCTGCTTGCAGGATTTGCTGCTCGAACGCACCGAGGGTTTGGCCGTGCATACCGTATGCATGCATTGGCGCCTGGGCGAAGACAGCACCCGTGAATTGCTACCTGGGCTGCTGGTGAGCGCCAGTAGCGAAGTGGCCAACGTGACACTCTGGTGCACGTCCGCGGGCGCTGTGAAAGGTTTCCCTTCGCTAGACGCCTTTGGCACCTACTTGCAGACGCAGTACAGGCCGACGCAGACCGACGACGGTTTTTCGTGGGCGCTGTACGAAGCTGACGGTGCCGCGTTTGCCTTGTTGTCCGGCGTACTGCTTGAAATCCTGTTGTCGCGGTTGAACCGCGTACGGTTGAGCGATCTGAATACGGTGGATGAGTTGGTGTCTGCCTACCAGGCCGTGGTCGACCCCTCGCCGTTCTTCGCCCAATGGGCCGATCTGCCCACTCAAAAGCTGGCCATAGAGCTGCCTGAGAAGTTGTTGAACGCCGGCTTCAATGGGCAGAGCCGCTATCTCCAGGCGCTGATAGATGTTGCCGTGCTGCAGGCCTCCCAGGCAAATGCTCAGCCCCTGACAGAACCGGATGACCTGCAAACCTATGCGCGGCGCACGTTGCGTGAACAGATGCTGGCCGATCATCCTGCAGACGGCGCCTTCGACGCGGATGACCTGATTCTTACCGTCAATACCTATGCCAATGACGGCCATGGGCTGGGTTTCGGGCAGCTGATAGAAAGCAAGACACTGACGTTGACCGAGTACGCCATCGGTCGCCTTGAAGCAACGGGTGCAAGCCCTGTGGCAGCAGTAGCCCATCGCACTCATGAAGAGATCCCTGCCTGGCTTGACCCCGAGTACTTGCGCCAATTGGTTGCCACTGTTGACATAGGCGGCAACTATCCGCGCTACCTCGATGGCTTGCTTGGGGATGAACAGTACAAAGCCACGCACCTCAACGCCTTTGTGGCGCAATGGCGGATGGGCCTGATGCTCGATGCCGCCTACGCGCTTTGTATTGGGCATATTGACCCACGCAGCTATGCGGCGGTGGCCAGCTTCTGCCGTGTACCAGCCAGCAATGAGCAAGCGTTGGCCATCGCGCCCCTGGCCTTCAAGCGCTCGCCCGAGTCGCAGTGGATCGACAAGGCGCACGGTTTCTTCGTCATCCAAGTGGCCGATAGCGGCGAGCTGTTGCTGTATTGCCCGATGTACAAGGGTGCGCTCAAACAATTCAAGAACCGGCAAGCTCTCATGCAGGAGATCGCCCAGCCCGGCCGCGTGCAGGAAGGCGTGCTGGCATGGCTCGACCAAACGCACCGCGCCGTGTACGACAACGGTGGGTTCAAGGAGCCTCACCTGCCGCACTGGGTGTTCGACCCATACGCTCCCCTGGACAAACCAGCCCCTGTCGAGCTCGCCCTGACGTTCTGGACGCATGACATCGATGCGAACCTGTTCGAGGCCAAGCGCTCGATGCTGCTCGAACTGGCCGACCGCAGTGCCATGAGTAACAGCGAGGTACGCTGGCAGTCCATCAAGACGTTCGCCTGGCAGTTGCTGAACATCGCCGCCCCCGTTCTACCGGGGCCGATCTCTTCGATTGCCTTGCTGTACATCGGTATGACTGCGGTAGCCGAAGATCTGAAATTGCTGCTTGAAGGCAGCGCTACGGATCGAACCCAAGCTGTGGTGGATCTGCTCAACAACACACTGATGGTGCTGATCCATGCACAGCTACCCAAAACCGAGCCGCCACATACCGGGGCAACTGCGCTGGCGGTCGATGCAGCTTCGGTCCGACTGGGCGGCGATACCGATCCGTTGCCGCTGCCTGAGCCGGGCAGTGTGTCCACTGTCGAGGCAATGCAGGCCCAAGCGACCACACAACTCGATTTTTCGTGGCGGGGCGCCCAGGGTTTCAACGCGCTGTCCGGGGCTCAACGCACGCGATTGCAAGCCATGGCGGCCTCGGTAAGCCTGGAGGGCCAATCGGCGATCGGACGAGGGCCGCTCGCAGGGTTGTATGAACTTGAGCATGGGCTCTATGTGCGGCTGCAAGGACAAGTTTACGCGGTCGAGTCTGCCGATGGGTTTACCCGCATCGTCGGGCCGAATGGCAGCCAGGGGCCACTGATCAGGCGTGATGAGCAAGGTTGGCGTATCGACACCCGACTGCGAGGCGGCGGCGACCGACCCGGCTCAAGCACCCGGCAGCGATTGCGCGAGCGCTTGGTAACACGGATCCAGACGGCGCAGCAGGCGGTCGAACAAAGTCTCGACAACGCTGATAGACGCACCGCTGAATATGAAAGCCTGCGCCAACGCATCGAGGCTGCTCGTGCACAATGGCTGAAAGTGGAGGAGCGGCTCAAGCAACCGCCCCCGCTGGATCCTGAACAGCGTGCTCAGTTCGAGCGGGCGACCAGCCTGTTTGCCAAACGGCAAACGGAGCTGCTGGTCCAGATAAAAGACCTGCGTCGCCAGCGTATCGAATCCGCTGTAGGCATTTTCCAGAACTACCTTGAGGCCGAGCGCAACATGGTTGCGCTGCTTGATGACCGTAGCTATATGGCAGGCACCCGCTATGCACCAGAACAGCGGCGAGCGTTGGCAGATGTAAGGCGCAATTTGATTGGTTATGCGCAGTTCATCATCGAAGAGCAGCTGTATACCGGCAGGTTCGCCGAGTACGATCGACTGACCACGGCGCTCAATGACGCCTTGCCGCAAGAGCGGCAAGCTGCGTATGAGCAGTACCGTGAAGTACTTGAAAGCATCGTTATCGACCAGCCTTTAATTATCGAATACACAGCGGCGCTTGATCGGCTGCTTGCCGTTACCGATCTGGACATGACGGCACCGAGCATTCAAAAAACGGACAGGACCGTTGCCCAGATCATCGAAACCCGCACCACTACCACGGTAAACATACGGTTCTTCCAGGCCATGGGTTTGGTTGAGCTGGCGCTGCGCTTTGAAGCTTTGCAAGACTATTCGCACTATGCGGTGTTCAGGGCTGCACTCGCTGGGGAGCGCCTGCGGGTGGCCGCTAATTCTCACCACCTGTCCATGTTCGCCGATCTGCAGACTGCTCAGCGTATCGACATTCTGCAGAGTGCCTGGGATGAATATTCGGCGGCCATCCTCAACAGTAAGCGCATTGCCCAACTGGGCAGCGAACTTGTGGATATCGAGCGCCTGGAGGCGTATCGGCAACAAATAGTCGAGCTCAAGACCATGGCGGGCGACGCGCTGGTTACCGCATTGCGGGAGCAGGCTATTGGCCAGCAACACTCCACCACCCGTCCGGTATATCCCCGGCAGGCGTTACAAGTGGCCACAACAGCAAACGGCCAGACAGTGATCGGTTCGGAGTCGATCGTAGAGGGGCAGCCTGTGCTGCAAGTTCGCGGGACCTTCAGCAAGACTGTACTGCATACCTTTACCCAGGAAAGTGGCACGTGGGTCGAAAAACTGCCTGCTGCTGGCACCTCATCACCACCCAGAGCGCCTACACCGGAGAGCGAGCGTCAGGAACAAGCGCTGGCTGAAGGCATGCTTGCTCAGAATCAGAACGTACTTGCCAACGCGCGCAAGCTGGTTGAAGAAGATGTCGATAGCCATTCATTGACGTCGATGCTCGATGCCCAGATCGAGGAAGTGCAGACACTGCGGGATCAGCTCGCCGACAGCGAAGCTGAACCTGAACTGCTGCAACGCCTGGACGATGCCTTGGTGGCCTTGCGCGATGGGAAACGTGAAGTGCTGGTCAAACTGCACAGCACCACACGCTTTCCCAGCGCAGAAGGCTTGCACTACTTGCACAAGCAAGGGCTGTTACGTGTGACCTATCAGGGGCCGCGGCAGCCACTGGCCGAAGGTTATCTTGATGAATACCGCATCGATGTGCTCGAAGCGCCGGGCAGCGAGCGCGGCAAGCCGCTGTGGGCCGCGCACTTTCATTTCAATGATGCGGGTGCCGCGCCGACGGCGTTCGGCAAAGGTCACCTGAAACTGTGGCCGCAGCGCAAGCTGGGTTACCGGGAACAGGTCAGAAGCGCTGCCAGGGGCGAGGAGTTACGTATCCACCGCGGCAACCTGACCTACGCTCAGGCACGAGGGGTGATCCCTTTCAACTGACCAGTCGTCGGCGTGCCTTGAGGGCTGCGAGCAATCGGGGCTAGCGCGCAGCCGGTTCGGCGCCCCGGCAAGGCCGCTCAGCGGTCGGTGGATGCTGCTGAGCCGGAGAGCCTTGATAGGCTCGACGTTCTGCTAAACCCGCAAATGCTTGACGAAATTGCAAGGCCGATGCCGGGCGTCGAGCTGTTCGGCAAGGATACCTTCCCAGGCAGTACGACAGGCCCCGGTAGAGCCTGGCAAACAACAGACCAGCGTACGATTGCTCAGCCCTGCCAAGGCGCGGCTGTGCACGGTCGAGGCGCCGACATCCAGAATGGACAGTGCACGGAACAACTCGCCGAACCCGTCCACGCGCCGTTCGAGCAGGCATTCGACCGCCTCCGGGGTGCTGTCCCTGCCACTAAAGCCTGTGCCACCGGTGATCAACACCACTTGCACCTGCTCGTCGGCAATCCAGGTCGCCACCTGGGCGCGTATCTTGTAGACGTCATCCTTGAGCAGAACCCGTGCAATCAGGCGGTGCCCCATGTCCACCGAGCGACTCGCCAGCAGTGCACCTGAGGTATCGTTGTCGACAGTGCGGGTATCGCTGACGGTCAAGACAGCGATGTTGAGCGGCACGAAAACCGCATCGGGTTGAACACGCACAGCACAGCTCCTTGCAATAGGGTTGCGGCCACGCTAGTAACACGCACTGCCAGCGTCCAATCGATAGCGCAAACGGCTCGATCAATGGCATCTATCGCCACGGTACGTTACTGTCGACGCTACCCTTTAGCAGGCACAGGCATGGATATCAAGCAACTGAAGTTTCTCATCGCCCTGGACCAGACTCGCCACTTTGGCCAGGCGGCTGCGTTGTGCCACATCACCCAGCCCACGCTGTCCATGCGCCTGCGCAACCTGGAAGACGAACTGGACCTGGTGCTGGTCAAGCGCGGTCAGCGATTCGAAGGGTTCACCGAGGCGGGCGAACGCATTCTGGCCTGGGCGCGGACCCTGCTGGCCGCCCATGACGGTTTGCACGCCGAAGCTGCCCATTGCCGCGGCCAGGTGGTCGGGAGCCTGCGCCTGGGCACGGTGCCGCTGGCCAGTTTCAACCCGATGCAACTGCTGTTGCCATTGCGGGCCAAGTACCCGGGCCTGCACTTCGAGCTCAGTTCGCTAAGCTCCGAACAGGTGATCGACGGCCTGAGCCGTAACCAACTGGACTTGGGCATCTGCTACCTGGACCAGGTCAACACGCAGTTTTTCGACGTCATCGAGCTGGGTACCACTACCATGGGCCTGCTGCACGATACCCGGCATTTTCAGTTCGAGGTCCAAAGCCTGCGCTGGGATCAACTGGGCGATACGCCGCTGGGCCTGTTGAGCAAGGGGATGCACTACCGGCAGTCGCTGGACTTGAGCTTTCGCAGCCGCGGCCTGGAACCGAACGCTGTACTGGAAAGCGACTCCAGCTTCCAGCTGATCCAGGCCATCACCACGGGCCTGTGCTGCGCCATCATGCCGCTGGGCTGCGGCCTGGAAGGCCTTAGCGAGCACCTGCGCATCGTGCCGGTCACCGATGCTGCCATCCACAGCCAGGTGGGCCTGCTACTGCGCCGCAGCGAGCCCCGCTCGGCAATTGCCGAGCAGTGCTTCGCCGAGGCGCAGGCGGTATTGCAAAATACCTAGGCTCATCAGCGCAGATCTTAGCGGGATGATCTAGACAACGGCGTTTACAACGCCCGCCGTAGGTGCGCGAACGTAGAAGGCCTACCAAAACTGACAGTATTAGAGGGTCGACCTCGCCGTATAAGCTGTGCCTGAATGCCATTTACGTACAATGGCTCGAGCCAGTTATTCTTGAAATGGGCTAGGTGCACATGCATACGCACTTTGAAATTAATTTACGACGTGTAGCATACCTGCCTTGGGGCTTCGGCAATGTTGGTTCGAACGTAGGTTTCGTAGGTCAATTTTATGACCACGGGGCATGCATTTACCCGCTCGGAAATGGAGTAAGAAGCTTTAGTCCTAGGCTAATGCGATTTTTGTCAGTGGATGCACTGACCCCGTTTGATCAAGGTGGACTTAATGGTTACGCCTATTGCAAAGGCGACCCTGTCAATATGCACGATCCATCGGGACGAGCCCCTACGGTCCTGACCGTTCTCAATGGTCGTCTAAGACCTCCACGAACAGTTCACCGACCTCCACGAACAGTTCAGCGCATTTCGGATCACCGCCTTGGGCAGCTTGCCGGCCATACGGTCGCTCGGAAGCACAAGCTGACGGAGGCAGCATTGCATCGAGCTGAAGCAGCTCGTCTTCGCGAAGCTGCGGTCCATCTTCTGTCGCAAAGCACCCGAGCGCCGACGCCCCGCCTCAAGCTGGAGTGGCGAGCCCAGGCTTCACAGCTAAAAAAGGATGCTAAAAGCGCAAAGATGCGCGCAGTTGAAGCCCAAGCGCTGAGTGCGTTTCACAACAGGAAAGCCATTGAATTGGCGCAGGCGTTGGAATTGCTTGAGAATCTAGAACCCCACCCTGCTCATCTACAGCCACTGCTTGCGCCTGGTATGCCGTCTGAACTCCATCTTGCCAGTAATACGATCAGAACTGAGGTTTGAAGCGGTGCCGTGTCTGATCAACTCGCACTGGTAGATCGAAATAAAGAGGGGGGGCTGCAGGTGCAGCCCTCCTCGTTCAACGATACCGTTCAAGCCAGTGTGCATAGGGCGCTGGCAAGGTCCATGCAGCTTTCTCCACCCCCAGCTCCTTGGCCGCGAAATAAGCCCAGTGCGGGTCAGCCAGATGCGCACGCCCGACCGAGACCAGGTCCAGCTGCTCGGCACGCACGGCCGCTTCTGCCAATTCCGGTTTGCCAAAGCCCCATGCCGAGGTGACGGGGATACCCGCTTCGCGGCGCACGCGCTCGGCAATCGGGCCCATGAAGGCAGGGCCCCATGGAATGTTGGTGTCGGGAATAGTGAAGCCCACGCTTACGCTGAGCAGGTCCAGGCCACCCGCCTTGAAGCGCCGCGCCAGCTCGATCGACTCTTCCAGGGTTTGCTCGTCACGACCATCGTATTCCAGCACCCCGAAGCGAGCGGTCAGCGGCAGGTGCTCAGGCCACACTTCGCGTACCGCTGCCAGGGTTTCGAGCAGGAACCGGCTGCGGTTCTCGAAGCTGCCACCGTAGGCATCGGTGCGCTGGTTGGAGTGCTCGGAGAAGAAGCTCTGGCCCAGGTAACCGTGGGCAAAGTGCAGCTCGATCCACTCAAAGCCGGCGTCGCGTGCGCGGCGCGCTGCATCGACGAAGTCCTGCTTGACCCGAGCGATGTCGTCCAGGGTCATGGCGCGCGGCACCTTGGGCAGGTTGGCACCGAAGGCGATGGCCGACGGGGCGATGGTTTCCCAGCCGCGCGGATCATCGACCGCGATGTGATCATCGCCTTCCCATGGGCGGTTGGCGCTGGCCTTGCGACCGGCGTGGGCGATCTGGATGCCTGGCACGGAGCCCGCCGCCTTGATCGCCTGCACCACAGGCACGAACGCCTGGGCGTGGGCATCGCTCCAGATACCGGCGCAGCCTGGGGTGATGCGGCCTTCGGGCGAGACCGCCGTAGCCTCGACCACCAACAGACCGGCGCCGCCCCGGGCCATGCCAGCCAGGTGCACGTGGTGCCAGTCGTTGATCATGCCGTCTTCAGCGCGGTATTGGCACATCGGCGGGATGGCGATGCGGTTGCGCAGGGTGACGTCTTTGAGGGTGTAGGGTTCGAACAGGGCTGCCATGGAACACTCCAGGATCATTGAATACTGTAGTTCGATCATAATCGAACTATGGCAATAATGAAAAGCCCCGGTATCATGCAGACCATGCGAGCCTACAAACATCCCAATCCTGATGACCTTATTCTCGAACGCGTGCTGTACGCCTTGAGCGACCCAGTGCGCCTGGGCATCGTCCGCCATCTTGCCGGGGTGACCGAGGCCAGCTGCGGCGAACTGGACGGTGGGCGGCCCAAGTCGAGCATGTCCCACCATTTTCGTGTGTTGAGGGACGCTGGGCTGGTACACACCCGCAATGTGGGCACCACGCACATGAACTCACTGCGCAGCGAAATGCTCGGCGAGCGTTTTCCAGGGTTGCTGGACTGCATTTTGCGGCAGGCCTGAGTGACCTACGCCCTGCCCAGGTTTCCCTAAGCGATCGCCTCGCGCACCATCAAGGCTGCCGAGTGCCTGCGCGGGCGCGATCTTGCCCAAGCCCTGCCTAACCGTACAAAAAAAGCCACGAGGTCACCCCCGTGGCTTTCGATTACGTCAGGGCCGTGAGTTACAGGGCCATGTCGTTCTCGGGCTTGCTTTCAACCGGCTGGCTTGGCGCAACGACGCTGGTGCCGACGCTCTCGTCGATGACCGGCGGCTTGGCCAGCTGCAGCACTTCGGCCGTGTAGTTCCACTCTTTCTGCGTAGCGGCAGCCGAGTCGTTCAGCTTGGTGCCGTAGCTCGGGATGATTTCCTTGATCTTGGCCTGCCACTCTGGGGTAGCGACCTTCTCCTTGAACACGGTTTCCAGCACGTTCAGCATGATCGGCGCAGCGGTCGATGCACCTGGCGAGGCGCCCAACAGACCGGCGATGGTGCGATCCTGGGAAGCCACCACTTCGGTGCCCAGCTTCAGCACGCCGCCCTTCTCTTCGTCACGCTTGATGATCTGCACGCGCTGACCGGCCTGCCACAGTTTCCAGTCTTCCTTCTTGGCATTCGGGAAATAGGTGCGCAGGGCGTCGAAACGGTCGTCGTCAGACAGCATCAGCTGGCCTGCGAGGTATTCCACCAGTGGGTACTGGTCGATGCCCACGCGGGTCATTGGCCACAGGTTGTGGGTGGTGGTGCTGCTGAGCAGGTCCAGGTACGAGCCGTTCTTCAGGAACTTGGTCGAGAAGGTCGCGAATGGGCCAAACAGAATCACACGCTTGCCGTCGAGCACGCGGGTGTCCAGGTGGGGTACCGACATGGGCGGCGCACCGGTGGAAGCGATGCCGTAGGCCTTGGCCATGTGCTGCATGGCAACGGTTGGGTTCTCGGTCACCAGGAACGAGCCACCCACAGGGAAGCCTGCATATTCCTTGGCTTCCGGAATACCGGACTTCTGCAGCAGCTTCAACGCGCCGCCACCGGCCCCGATGAACAGGAACTTGGCATCGGTAGCCGACTTGCTACCGTCCTTCAGGTTCTTGTACTCGACGTGCCAGGAGCCGTCCTTGTTGCGGCTGATGTCCTGCACTTCGCTGGACAGCTTCAGGTCGAAGCCTTGCTGGGTCTGCAGGTGACCGACGAACTGGCGGGTGATTTCGCCGAAGTTCACGTCGGTGCCGATTGGCGTCCAGGTGACGGCCAGCTTCTGGGCTGGGTCACGACCTTCCATCATCAGCGGGACCCACTTGGCGATCTGCGCGTGATCCTCGGAGTACTGCATGGGGCGGAACAGCGGGCTTGCCTGCAGCGCTTCATAGCGCTTCTTCAGGAACTTGATGTTGTCGTCGCCCCATACGAAGCTCATGTGCGGCGTGGTGTTGATGAACGCGCGCGGGTTCTTCAACACGCCCTGGCGTACCTGCCAGGACCAGAACTGACGGGAAATCTGGAAGGCTTCGTTGATTTCGATGGCCTTGGAGATATTGATGTTGCCGTCTTTGTCTTCGGGGGTGTAGTTAAGCTCGGCCAGCGCGGAGTGACCGGTACCGGCGTTGTTCCAGCCGTTGGAGCTTTCTTCGGCCACGCCGTCCAGGCGCTCGACCATCTCCATCGACCAGCTTGGCTCCAGCTCGTGCAGCCAGACGGCCAGGGTGGAGCTCATGATGCCGCCGCCGACCAACAGTACGTCGACTTTCTTGGTTTCTGCGGCGTGTGCGTGCATGACAGTTGTAGCGACAGCCAGACCCAGCAAGGTCTTGCCAGCTTTCTTGAACATTGATCAATTCCAGTCAGGAGAACGGAGGTGGGCCTGTGGCTGACCCAGGTAACGCGTGTTCTTCAGCGCAGGCTTGTTATTGATCATTGTTCAGCAGCCAGAGAACCGGAAAACGAATCAGGCTTTTGTCGCATTGACCTACATCACTGAATCGTTTTTCCGATTGTAACCGAAATGCCAGCACAAACAAATTGTGCGGCCAAGCGCAAGACGACAGGTTGTCTCAGGCTGACGGCGCTTCAGGCATTGATCGACTCGAAGGCGTGCATCGGCGCTGTCTTGGGGTAGAACTGAGGAAACTCCTCCTCCACGATCCATGGCTCTTTCATCACCAGGTACACATCGAGGTATTCGGAATACCCTTCCCAGATGTGCAGGTCGTTCGTCTCGGCCACGGCCCGCGACAGCACGCCCATGCCGCCAAAGCTCTTGATCATCGACACGCTGACGATCTCGCTGCCGGAATGGAACACGGTAGCAGCCTCGAGCCCGCCGCCCTGATGGTTGGCGAAACGCGAGAAAATGGAGGCGTACGGGCATTCGGGCAACGGCTTGATGACCACCGAAGGGGCGGTGTCGGCACTGACCGAGCAGGCCACCACCTCGATGCGCAGGCCCTTGAGCGATACCGAGTAGAACCCCTCAGGCATGCTGTCGCCCAGGATCACCACCATGTCGGCTTCGCCCTTGGCCAGCTTGGTGAGGTTGTCGGGGGATTCGGAGCAGCTGAAGATGGGGCTGCACCCGGACAGATTGCTGGCCACACCGGCCATGATCTGCTGGTTGATTTCCATCGACAGGGTGCTGTTCAGGGCGACCCGCAAGGGCTGGCTCTGGCGCTCGCGCAGCTGTTTGATTTTCAGTTGCATGCGCTCGGAGCAGCGCACGATCTCCAGCACATGGGGCAGGATCCCGACCCCTTCCTGCGTCAACGACACGCCTTTGTTGGTGCGGTCAAAGAGCTTGAAGCCGCAATGGTCCTCCAGCTTTTTCAACTGCGCCGCCAGCGCCTGCACCGTGACGTGGACCTGCTCGGCGGCATCGGTGATCGACCCCGTCCTCGCGACATTGGCGATGTTTCGCAGCACCTTGATATCCATTCGACACCCCTCCCAAGACGTGCTCAAGCCCGCATGCAACAAGGCCTGGAAGGATAACGCACAACCGCCGCCGCTGTCTGCTCAGTACGTCGGCTGGCAACAAGCGACGGTTGAGGCACCTCAAAAA
Organism: Pseudomonas sp. DE0010; assembly: GCF_007680745.1. Classification (NCBI taxonomy): domain Bacteria; kingdom Pseudomonadati; phylum Pseudomonadota; class Gammaproteobacteria; order Pseudomonadales; family Pseudomonadaceae; genus Pseudomonas; species Pseudomonas sp. DE0010. Next base: position 7,434 of record NZ_VEJQ01000026.1, on the reverse strand, counting down.
AAAGTGAAGTTTCTGCCATCATTTCGCCTGCTAGATTGGCGCCCAGATTTCAACGGGAAGAGATGCCAATGCTTACACTCAAACGGAATATTGATGACGCACTGCGCCGGAACAAGACAGTCAACGTGCTGGGCAACGACTTTGCACTCAACGGCGGTTTTGGCCATTTCGTGGCGTTTTCCAAGAGCTGGGAAACCATGGGCGTGGACAAGTACTACGGCCAGGCCGACAAGGGCACCCGCTATCGCCGCTACAGCGATTTCGACTTCAACCCGGCGACCGGCGAGCTGCAGCAGCTCGAACACCGTGCCTATGAACAGTCCGAGGCCCATAACCAGTATGTGGGCGGCATGCGGCGCCACTTTGACGATGTGTCCAGCGATGTCTTCAACTCACCGGTGCTGCGCGCCCTGATCAAGCTGGACTTCGACGTGTACAAGGCCGTGCTCCCCGAAGAGCTGCACACCGTGCCTTGGCAGTGCCAGGTTCACCAGATCCGCATCGAGGTCAAACCCGGCGAGCAAATCGAAATCACGCCCGAAGGCATCCATTGCGACGGCTACCCTTTCAGCGGCGTGCACTTCTGGGGCCGCCACAACATCGAAGGCGCCACCAGCAAGGTCTACGACAAGCAGTCGAACGTGATTGACTCAGGCACCTATCAGGAAATTCTCGACACCACCTATTTCCTCGACCGCGAGCTGCAGCACTACGTGACCCCGGCCACCAACCCCAGCGAATCGGAAATGGGCTATCGGCAGATCATCGCCATCTCCTTCTCCCGGCCGGGGACTGAACATGACATTGTCAAATAGCCTTGAGCAGGCAACGCGCAGCGTTGCCGTGCCCGACCGCATGAACGGCCTGACCATCAAGAAGGCCACGCCGTTTCATGCCACGCGCCTGGTCAATTTCCTCAAGCGGTTCGACGAGATTGCGTTCTGCGACTGGCAGAACGAGGACCTGCTCAAGGGCCTGCTGAGCCATGACAACACGTTCTGCTACCTGGCGGAAAACCACAGCGGGGCGATCATCGGTGCCGTGGCCGGAGGGTCGATGGGTACGCGCGGTACCATCAACCACCTGGCCGTGTCGCCAGACTATCGCCACAGCCGCATCGGCACGTCGTTGACCACCTCGATCCTCAACGACTTCCGTCAGCATGGCATCCGCCGGGTGTTTCTGTTCATCGACCAGGACAATGCGTCGGCGGTGCGCTTCTGGAACCGGCAGGGCTTCAGCCAGACGCGCGGCGAGATCACCTGCGAGGTCGATCTATGACAGACCTCGCCTTGCACCCGGTCTCGCGCAGGGAAAGCTTCGTCGATGCCTTGCCGGTGATCACCGGCTACTTCGTGGTGAGCTTCGTGTTTGGCGTGATGTGCATCAATGCCGGGCTGCCCTTGTGGCTCCCGGTGGCGATGTGCGTGTTCGTCTACGCAGGCGCCGCGCAGTTTGCGGCGCTGGCGTTGATCACCTCCGGTGCGCCGTTGCTGACCATCGCGTTGTCGACGCTGCTGATCAATTCGCGGCACATGCTCATGGCCATGTACATGGCCAAGCAGAGCGATGGGCTGGGCATCTCCCGGTCGCAAAAGCTGATGTATGCCTTTGGCCTGACCGACGAATCGTTCGCCTTGCACAGCCAACGGCTACAAGCCGGCAAGTACACCCCGCCTGGCTATCTGCTGCAGTTCAACACCTGGTGCCATGCCAGCTGGATTGCCGGCGCCCTGCTCGGCGCCGTGGCCTCCGATGCGCTGAGCCGCTTCTCCGCGTTCAAGCTGGACTACGCGCTGACCGCCATGATGATCTTCGTGCTCGTGTCGCTGTGCAACAGCCGGCCCAAGCTGATCGTTGCCCTGGTGGTGATTGCCGCGACCTGCCTACTCAACGAGCTGTACCCCTCCCCTTTGAATGTGTTCGTGGCTACGGCCGTGGGCTGTGGAGTAGGCCTATGCCTGAAGAAAAATACCTGATCGGCGCGGTGGCCTTGATGATGGCCATCACCTACTTCACCCGGGCCACGCCCCTGCTGTTCCGCATGCAGGGCACGCCCAAGGTGTTCAACGATGTCATCGAGTACCTGCCTGTGGCGATCATCGCCAGTATCACCGTGCCTGCGTTGCTGATGGCCAAGGACGGCTCGCTGATGGCAGTGAACGCCGACATGCTGGCCGCAGTGCCGGTGGTGATCGTGGCCTACTTCACCCGGAGTTTGATTTTCAGCGTGGCGGCAGGCATCGCCGCGCACGTCGCCATCACGCTTGTGGCGTGACGTCGACCTCAATTGCACCTGTGCCTGAGCGCATCGAATCTACAAGGACACCGGCATGAGCCCTGCTCGTAAACACGTGACACTGGAAAACCTGAGCGAGTTTGCCCGCCTCATGCCTAAGGGCTTGCCACAGGAGCAGGTGATCGCGGCACTGGGTGAGCTGTCGCTTGAATGCTCGCTGAACTACCAGCTGAGCAAGACGTTTCTGGCCGACGGCTGGATCGTGGAGTACCGTCACCTGCGCGCCGCAGCCCGGCTGAGCACCATCAACGACCTGCTTTTGTTCGCAACCGCCGGTGGCTTGAGGGTCATCAAGGCCGACGGCACGCAGCAGATGATGAAAAGCGGCGACCAGCTTCTGCTGGCAGCGGACACCCAAGTGACGGTATGGCCGGAGGGCGAGGATGGAAATGCGAGTCTGATTGCATTGTCTGTTGAACTGGATTTGGGGCAGGTGCTTGAGGATGTGGGGGATGAGCGAGTTTGGTAGATGAGTGACGCCGGGGGGTGGGCCGTTATATTGCACTGCACCTCAACAGTCGCGAGTTTACTTGTGTGAGTGGTCTTGCCAGGGCGCTGTAGCAGCCGCAATGGGCCGCAGGGCGGCCCCGGCATGCTTGCGGTTTGCACAAGGCCCGCCCCGACAACGTCCTAGTTCGTCTCCAGCTCATACGCCTTGCTCACGAACAACGCGGCGTACAGGCTCTTGCCTTCCTTGAAGGTGTAGGTTTCCTCGAAGTCGTCCCCGGCCGCCAGCTTCTGCGCAATGGCGCATTCCGAATCGCTGTGCTGCTTGGCCTTGGTGCCAAAGTCGCTGCTCCAGGTTGAAAGCCCTACCTCTTGGCAGAAGTCGGCGAACTTGGCGTTGGGCGTGGTGTGCTGGAAGGCTTCGAATGCCGTGCGCATGGGCTTGAACCCGCTGTAGCTGACCTCATAGCGCTCCACTTTGGCCTTGCGCGCCAGGTCCGACACTGCGCCGCTGAACATGGCCAGGCCAGATGGCGGGCTGAAGGCGGCGACGATCTGGCCGCCCAGGGCTGCCTTGAACTGTTCCTGCACATCATCGAGTTCGGGCATGGATTGCAAGGTGGCCTTGCGCACGATTTCGCCCACCTTCGAACCGTCGTTGCGGTGAGTGACCACGAACGTCATCACGCCCTCGCCATCGCTTGAGCGCTGCAGCGTGAGGTCAAGATCGATCTTGGTCCCGAATTGCCCCGTGCTGTTGACCAGGAAAGCGCCCGTGACCGGCTGGCGCGCCGCCAGGTTCACACCCCAAGGCATCTTCGCCTGGGATGCGCGCCCGTTGGCCGTCAGCTCGGCGCCCGGCTGGATTTCGTCGCTCACATCGGAGACACGGACGATGTCCTGGCCCTGGGCCGCGATATACGGATCGGCCATCTGCATGCCCAGCAACTGGACATGGATCTCGCCATCCTTGCTGTCACCGCTGTGCGACAGTTTCAACGCATCAGCCTTTAGAAAAACGCCGGTCACGTAGCGTGATTCGAGTGCGTTCATCTGGTACTCGGCCCAGTTGCCCAGGCCCTCCTGCATGTCCATGCCACGCATCGAGGCCACTAAGCCGGCCATGCTGCGCATGAACTGTTGCGCGCCGTTGGTCTGCACGGCGGCCACACGGATCTCCGGGTCGGCCACTGTCAGGTTACCGGAAAGTGCCGAGTACGAAATGTCGCCTTCGGATAGCACGTCTTCGAGGAAATAGCGTTCCTTGAAGTCTTCGTAGTAGGCCATGGCTTGCTTCTTGCCACTGCTCGAAACCACGGCATAGGTGACGCCGAGCGCTACCGCCACGACCGCCACACCGCCAATCAACTTCTGCTTTGCGTTCATCTGCTTGATCATGGGTTATGCCTCACTGGACCTGTGCCGACGCGTTGTTCCAGTCGTTCACAAACTGTTGGGAGACTTCGGGCGTCCAGTTGGAGTCGATGCCTGCATTGGGGAATTCCTTGGCCAGCACGGCGCCATAGGACACGCGGTCGGCGCAGCGCTCCTGCTCGCAGGCCTTCGGCTCGCCCACGCTGTAGGCGCGGTAGGTAGGGATGGCGCGACCGTCTTCGAGCGGGTAGTAAGGGGTAGCGTTGGCCACCTGGGCCACGTACCAGCCTTCGGGGTACTGCTGCTCGGCAACCAGGCGCCCTTCGCCTGGGTAGTCGAGGGTGTAGAACTCGCCCTTCTTGCCGGTGACATGCACCATCATCGGCGTCACGTTCTGCGACGACGTAGGGTCCTGCTGCTGCAGCGGCGAAGGGTAACGCACCTTGATGCCGGCCATCTGCGCCAGTGCCTCGGTTTCGCGCCCCTTGAATTCCCCCATGCGCTCCTGCAATTGCTGGTAACGCTCAAGCACACGGGTGTGTTCCCAGGCCAACTGCTGCTGACGATTGCGGGCTTCCCGCACGCGCTGCTTCTCACGCTGCTGCGCCCAGTTGGCGCCGCTGCGCACATCGAAATACAAGCCCTGGCGGCTCATGCCGATGCGGTTGCGCACGATCTTCTGGTCATCGTTGCCCCAGATTCTGTTGGAAATGGCCGACAGGTCCTTGACGATGAGCAGGTCTGCCACGTCGGTGGTGCTCGGCGATGCGTTCTTGATCAGGTCGAAAACCTGCAGCGCAGTCTCCTTGTATTTCACCGGGTCCAGGGCGAAGGCGTCGTCCGGGGTTACGGCGACGTAGTACGGGTCGGCGAGGAAAGGTCCCACAGCGCCGTAGGTAGGCCGGGAGAACGCCAGGTACACCTTCATGTTCCGATCGGGAATTTCGCCCACCAGCAACGCCACCTGGTCCGCTTCGGCCGTGAGGTAGCTGACCGACTTGTCCTTGACCGCCGCCTCGTAACGCTTGCTGAACATCAAGGCACTGGGATGGACGTAGATACGATTCCAGTCGTTGCCGCGGTAGGTGCCTTCGGCTTTCCAGCTGATCTTTTCGAAATTACCTGCACCAAAGCCGGAAGTCGGACAGGGCATGGCCGGCGTGGTGCCAAACGTGAGGGTATCGCCCTCACTGATGATGGTGCTATTGAGCACCCACTTGCAGCCCGCCGCATCGGTGATCTGCATCAGCTTGCTGTTCTTCAGCACCACTGAACGGCCATAGTCCGAGGTGGGCGCAGCCGCGACGGCTGCGCCGGCTACCTTGGGCGCGACGGCAGGTGCTGCCGTCGGTTCAGGTGCGGGCGCTGGGGTTGGCGTGGGGACCGCGGCCGGTTCTGGCTTGTTGGCCGGCGCTGGGGCCTCGACAGGCGCAGGCGTAGCGGCAGGTGCGGATGCCTCTGCTGGTGCTGGTGCAGATGATAGCGCTGGCGTTTGAGCCTGCTGGGGGGCTGGCGCCGTGGCTGCGGCAGGTGCAGCAGCCAGGTTCATCAGGCCCAGGTTGCTGGCAGTGCCAGCGCCGCTGGCATACAGCGTGCCTTTGTCATCGACCGCTTTCCAACTGACCTTGGCCGTGGAGCAGTCCTTGGCGAACACGAACGGCAACTTGTTCAGCAAGCCCGAAAGCATGTCCGGGTTGTCCCAGGCAGGCCGGGTGATGGTCAGCTCGACTTCAGGCTTGCACCAGGTCGCGGCCTCACCGGGCACTTCGACCTTGATATTGTCCTTTTTGGAAAACGCCAGCTCGTGGGCGAAAGCCTGCGGTACCAGACCGCAAGCACCGATCACGGCGAGCGCAAGGGCGTGCTTTTTCATGGAGGTTCTCAAATCAGTTCCCAGGTGCCATTGGCCTGTTTGCAGAAGGTGTTCTGTTCCTGTTCGGTCTTGCCTTCCTTGGACTTCAGGCTGACCGTCACGGGGCGGCAAGCCGCTTCGGCAGCGACGGTCTGGGTAGGCAGGTTTTGCAGCGTATCCAGGTCGAAGCCTTGGGTTTCGCTACTGGCCGCCACGTCCAGCTCATCCAGGTTCACCGCCGGGGTAACCCGCTTGGCCACGGCCTGAGCCTTGGGCTCGACGTAGTCCTTGTGCACGTAACCGACCGTCACGCCTTTGCGCCCTACCAGCACCCAGTCGCCCGTTGAACCGACGGCCGTGAATTCGGTGTGGTTCTTCAGGCTGCCGACTTTTTCGCCCTTGGCGTTGGGCGCCGCGCGCACATTGAGGTTATCGCTGGTGGTCACATAGGGTTCGTTGATCAGCTTCATCGACGGAACGGCCTGGATCTTCGGCGCACGCTTGACCTCGACCTGCTTGGTCTTGGTGTATGTCTTGCCCGTCACGATCTGCGCGGTGGCGCCGGAGTGGTCGGACTTCCAGGTCACCGGCTGTGCACTGGCCGTGGCCTGCTGCTGGCTGAGCACTTCCTGGGTGCGCAAGGCCAGGGCCTGCTGGTCTTTTTCATCGAGCATGTTGCCGATGCGGTTACCCACGTAGGCACCGATGCCGCCTGCGATCAAGGCGGCTGCCAGCTTGCCGTTGCCGCTGCCCATGGTCGAACCGATGGCAACGCCCGCCAAGCCGCCGATCACAGTGCCTGCCTGTTCCTTGCTGATGCCAAGCTGGGCGCAGGCGGTGGTCGAGGCGATGGCGACGGCCAAGAGAGAGGCGATGAATTTCTTATGCACGTGGATCACTCCATTTTCCAGTGGACGCACAGCCGTGAACCGCAGCCTTCGGGCAGCAGCGTGGGCGTGGTGTGGTGGGTTTGCAGAGGGGCGCCAGTGGCAGCCGCAGTAGGCGACGCCACGGATGAGCGAACAGTGATGGGTAGGTATAGCGAAGCGCAAAGCATCCAACGAATCCATGTCAGGAAGCGTTCATCGCCCGGCGCGCGTAGTCATTACGGCGTGTTGTCCGGGCGTGAGTGGCGAACAGAAGGCGGCATTGTAGCGCAGGTGGTGAATGGCAGATCAAGACAAAATGTTGCGGAGGGCTGAGCGGCAGGGGATCGCTTTGATCGAAACCTCTATCGCCTATTACCTTAGATCAATCCCCCTTTCTTCTAACCGTTCCGAACACTTTACCCCTGCTCACGCAGTTGCGCCGGGGCAGATTGCGGTCATTGAGTCGCTGTGAATCTACGACCGGCTTCGCCAGGCCGAGCTTGCTTCGCTGATCTGGGGGGTGTCAGAAATTTTGTGTTCGGGCATAACATGAGTAAGAGGTGCATGTATGCCAACCAAAAAGAAACCCCTGC
>NZ_VEJQ01000269.1:0-244 GCF_007680745.1 Pseudomonas sp. DE0010 | reverse complement strand
GGCGGCATGACCATTCCACATGAGGTGGTGGGCTATGTGATCATCGAAGGCATGACCTATGTGGGTGCCTGGCGTAAGCATCTTGGCCTATCTCAGGCTGAAGTCGCTGCACGGATTGGCATTACCGAGGCCACCTATGCTCAGCAGGAGCAGAGTAGGAGTTTGCAGCGACCTGCCCGCGACAGGATCGCTGCAGCTTTGGGCATCGCGCCGGATCTGCTTAGAGTTTGAGGAGATGCGATTA
>NZ_VEJQ01000268.1:0-244 GCF_007680745.1 Pseudomonas sp. DE0010 | reverse complement strand
CTGCTACCAGAACAGGAACGCCAGACCAGTCCTTACTCAAAATAAATTCGTCAACTTGACTGAAATATTCTGGGTAATGCTTGCCTTTGAGAGAAGTTTCGCCCAGTAAGTGGGCTCTTGAAGGCTCTCCTGGAACTCCGATCAAAGTTACTTGCGGCCCACCGAGCTTTTCAACCAAGAAATCTTTCATTTCAAGATGGCAGCTAATAACAGCCACATGTTTGCTAGCAGACAAAAAGTCTAA
>NZ_VEJQ01000267.1:0-244 GCF_007680745.1 Pseudomonas sp. DE0010 | reverse complement strand
GCTGTTGTGACCTGAATCCTTTCAGCCATACGCCACAGCACAGGCGTACAAAAACCAGCACAGACGTCCAAGGCCGCTCCCCAGCGTCCGGGCGAAAGTCCGCCCCATCGACGGCGCGGGGCTTTTCTCGCAGCCGACTCTCTCATCAGGAGGATGGGCCATGCGCGAGACGCGACTGGATCTGGGACTCTTGTTCCTGCGCCTGGGTGGCGCCGGACTGCTCCTGGCGGTGCACGGCCTGCCC
>NZ_VEJQ01000266.1:0-245 GCF_007680745.1 Pseudomonas sp. DE0010 | reverse complement strand
CCAGTGATCGCGGACGCCTCTATCGCTGCGAAGTGATGGCCGTATTGATCATCGGCCTCTTCGAATTGCGCAATGCCGGGATGCTGTAGGAGATCGCCATGCAGCTCTATACCAACGACTACCTTGAGTATTACCTGACCCTGGTGGGCTGGATCATCAACAGCGGTATCTGGGAGATGATCGGTGGGACCGGCCTATTCGCCGCGCCCTTTGCCGCGATCGTTATCCAAGAATGGCTACGGGCC
>NZ_VEJQ01000265.1:0-245 GCF_007680745.1 Pseudomonas sp. DE0010 | reverse complement strand
GCCGTCCCCAAGCGTTTCACCATGCCCATGCGCGAGATCTGGGACATGCAGGAACGCCTGCCACGCCGCCAGGGCAAGCGCGCCGATCAGTTGCTGGAGAATCCGCGCTTTCGCGCCGGCTACGACTTCCTGCTGCTGCGCGAGAGCGCCGGCGAGGAAACCGGTGGCCTGGGCGACTGGTGGACCCGCTACCAGGAGGTCGGCGACAGCCAGCGGCGCGAGATGATCAAGAACCTCAGCCGCGA
>NZ_VEJQ01000264.1:0-246 GCF_007680745.1 Pseudomonas sp. DE0010 | reverse complement strand
AGGAGCAGTGCGCCGCAGAACAGCAGACGGTTGGACATGGAAACCTCCGGGGTATGACGGCAAAACGCAGAGCATACCCCAAGAGGTCGGACGGTCAGACTAGAAGAGCACCTTGGCGACGTCGGCGAAGCGCTTGGCGAAGTGGACGGTCAGCCCCTCCTTGAGATAGGCGGGCAGCTCTTCGAAATCACCGCGATTGGGCTCCGGCAGGATCAGTTCACTGATCTTCTGCCGCCGCGCCGCGAT
>NZ_VEJQ01000263.1:0-246 GCF_007680745.1 Pseudomonas sp. DE0010 | reverse complement strand
ATCTGGCCATAGAGCTGGCCGGTGGCGCCGCTGGAAATCACCAGCTGATGGCCGGTGTCCTGGGCGAAGCGCTCGCCGATGGCCTTGAGCGGCGCGCTGAAATTGGCGGCCACGGCGACCTGGACCTCATCGGCCAGGGCCGGGGTGGCCAGGGCCGCGGTGAGCAGGGAAAGCAACAGGCGGGAACGGCTGGATGGCATCGGGCTTTCTTCCTCGGGGCTGGCAATCCCTCCGCAGCCGCAGGAC
>NZ_VEJQ01000262.1:0-246 GCF_007680745.1 Pseudomonas sp. DE0010 | reverse complement strand
GACCTTGCGCACGGTGACCGAATCGTCGACCACCATGACCAGCGCCGGTCGGGTGACCTCGGCCACAGTGGCCGGACCCTGCGCCAGCCGCGCCAGCTCTTCGCCACTGGCGCGCTGACTGCGGATCATCGCCAGCAGGTCGAGAATCACCACCACGCGCCCGTCCCCCAGCAGGGTGGCACCGGACAGACCCGGCACCCCGGCGAATTGCGGACCCAGGCTCTTCACCACGATCTCCCGCGAACC
>NZ_VEJQ01000261.1:0-247 GCF_007680745.1 Pseudomonas sp. DE0010 | reverse complement strand
GTCCACGGTAAGACTTAGCGCCTGGCTTTCGAAACCGGCGTGCAGCTGACGCAATTCGGCGACCTCGGCGCGCAGTTGGGCGAGTTCGGTCTTGAGCGGGCGATTGAACATGGCAGGACACCGAGAGGAGTGAAAGTATGACTTCCACTACTTCGACGGTGCCGGGATTTTCTTAAGGGGAGCGCAGCGACTTTCGACTAAAGCTGCAGCCGTCAGGCCTGGCGACTGGCGATGAAACGCCGGAAGA
>NZ_VEJQ01000260.1:0-247 GCF_007680745.1 Pseudomonas sp. DE0010 | reverse complement strand
CCGCACCCGTCGCAGCAGATCCGCGGTGGCATCGGCGGCATGCTCGAACTCCACCTCGTTCACCCATTCGCGGATGCGCACCACGTCGGCGCTGTGGGGCGTGCTCACGCAGGCGCGCAACAGGGTGTCGAGGACCTCCTCGGCAGCGAAATCCGACGTTTGCAGGAGCCCGACCAGGCGTTCGAGCAGGGCCTCCAGCTCCTCGACCGTGCCCTCCTCGCCACCGGTCACCTCGACCAGGATCTCG
>NZ_VEJQ01000025.1:0-76268 GCF_007680745.1 Pseudomonas sp. DE0010 | reverse complement strand
CTTGACAGGCATCCATGCCTGTCACCTCCCTCCGCAAGACCTGCGTTCGGCCTTCTGAAGTCGCGAAGATCAAAAGCCAGATCAAAAGCCAAAGCAAGATCAACAGCGACAGCAACAGCAACAGCAACAGCAACAGCAACAGCAATTACGCTGGAAGAATAAGTTTTTGAGCATAGCTAGGTTGCACAACTCCACATTGCACATTGTTCACAGGTAGCCTCATTCCCAATGTAGGAGCGGTCTTGCCAGGGCGCCGGACCGGCCGCGATGGGCCGCACAGCGGCCCTCGGCATTTATTGGGTATATCTTAGAAGCAGGGCCACCCTGCGGCGGACCTATTTAACAAGCTCTCATCCGTCTCCACCCGGCCAGCAGACACCATGCCCGCTTGAACTTCCATCTCCCACTCCACCTCGAAATATGCAGACATAACTACAGCGAGGCGGCCATGTCGCTCATCCACCCTCAAGCGCGATACAAGCCCTATAAAGATGCAGCAGGCGGTTGGGGGTCGGCGCGTTCTGTCATGAGCATACTCTGGCGTGAACAAGCCTTTACCACGGCACCCATGGCACTGGTCAGGCAAAACAAACCCAACGGCTTCGCCTGCGTCAGCTGTGCCTGGGCCAAGCCTGGCAACCCACACGCGCTGGAATTTTGCGAGAACGGCGCCAAGGCCACGGCCTGGGAACTCACCCGCCACCGCACCGGCCCGGAATTCTTCGCCACCCATACCCTGTCAGCGCTGCGCACATGGACCGATTACGCCTTGGAGCAGCAAGGCCGGTTGACCCACCCCATGCGCTACGACCCGACCAGCGATCGCTACCAGGTCACCACCTGGGCAGAGGCATATCAGCAAATCGGCCAACAGCTGCAGGCCCTGACGCCTGACGAAGCGGTGTTCTACGCCTCGGGCAGGGCGTCGCTGGAAGCCTCGTTCATGTACCAGCTGTTCGCCCGTGCCTATGGCACCAACAACCTCCCGGACAGCTCGAACATGTGCCATGAGAGTACATCGGTCGGGCTGCAGGAGAGTATCGGCGTACCTGTCGGCACCGTCACGCTGGAAGACTTCGAACACACCGACTGCATTTTCTTCTTCGGCCAGAACGTGGGCAGCAACAGCCCGCGAATGCTTCACCCGTTGCAGGAAGCGCGCAAGCGCGATGTGCCCATCATCACCTTCAATCCACTGCGTGAGCGGGGGCTCGAGCGCTTCGTCAATCCACAGTCTCCCAGTGAGATGCTGGGGCCTGACTCGACCGTGATCAGCACTCAATATCACCAGGTCAGGGTCGGGGGCGATCTGGCTGCAGTGATGGGGATCATCAAGGCCCTGCTCGCGATGGAGCAGCAAGCAAATGAGGAGGGCAAGCCGGCCGTTCTCGACCATGCGTTCATCCAGGCGCACACCGATGGGTTGGATGCGCTGCGAGAGGAAGTTCAGGGCCATCAGTGGGCGACCCTGGAGCGTCAGTCCGGTCTCGGGCGCGCTGCCATGGAAGCTGCAGCCACCGTCTATGCCCGCAGCAGTAAGGTCATGATCATCTACGGCATGGGCATGACCCAGCACCGACGGGGTGTCGACAACGTGCAGATGCTGGTCAACCTGCTGCTGTTGCGCGGCAACATTGGCAAGCCTGGCGCAGGCATCTGTCCAGTGCGCGGACACTCGAATGTGCAGGGCCAGCGCACGGTCGGTATCACAGAAGACCCGGCCAAGGTTCCGGCTGAAAAACTGCAAGCGCTGTTTCGCGTGCAGGTCCCGCCGAACAAAGGCATGGCCACGGTGGACTGCTGCCAGGCGCTGGTCGAGGGTAAGGTCAAGGCCTTCATCGGCCTGGGTGGCAACTTCCTGCGGGCGATCCCCGACACCCAGCGCATGGAAGCGGCCTGGCAGACGCTGACGCTGAACGTCCAGGTGGCCACCAAGCTCAATCGCACGCATCTGTTCCCCGGACGACATGGCTGGTTATTGCCTTGCCTGGGGCACATCGAAGCTGATCGTCAGGACGGGGTGGAGCAGGTCTATACCACTGAGGACAGTACCGGCTGCATCCGCGCCTGGCAGGGCCGCAATGAGCCGGCGAGCGAGCAACTGCGTTCCGAAGTGGCGATCATCGCCGGGTTGGCCGAGGCCACTCTAGGTCAGCGTACTGCTATCGACTGGGATGCCTGGCGCCACGACTATGCATTGATCCGCAAAGCGATCAGCCAGGTCTATCCCGAGATATTTCACGACATGGAGACCCGCATGTGGGAGCACGGTGGTTTCCATAGGCCCTTGCCCGCGGCTAAGCGGGAGTGGCAGACCGCGTCTGGCAAAGCCCAGTTCGTGGCGCCCCAGCGGCTTGATGAGGACGACGACTTGCAGCCCGCTGTCTCGGCGCATGATGTGCTGCAATTGATGACGCTGCGCAGCAATGATCAGTTCAACACCACCGTCTATGGCTATGACGACCGTTTCCGCGGCGTAAAAGGCACCCGCAGCGTCGTGTTCCTCAATCGCAGCGATGTGGTTCGGTTGGGCTTGGCTGCAGGCGATTGGGTGCTGCTACGCACCGCTGTCGAGCCCCAGGTGGTGCGAGAAGTGGGTCCTTTGCAGATCATCGCCTATGACATTCCCGAGGGTTGCGCCGGCGCTTACTACCCCGAGTGCAATCCCCTGATCCCGCTGTGGCATCACGCTGAACGAAGCAAGGTGCCCGCCGCCAAATGCGTGCCGGTTACGCTGCACAAGGTGGAGCCGTCCGCTGATGAGCTGAGCAAGGCAGTGCCGGCGCACGATCAGATCAATTGAGCGCTCGGAAGGTTGGGCCATGCAGGGCCCTGAAGGCTATACGTTGATAATCCATTCCATTGTTCGTCCCGAGACGACAGGAGCTTAGTAATGAACAAGCTGCCCGATGACTCCGCCGTGGTAGTGCCATTGCCTTTCGAGCCCGGTTTTGAGCAGATTCCCGAGGATGAGGCACAGACCAGCCAGGCGTTGCAGGATACGCTGCGTCAGATCATGGAGATCACCTTCAATGATAATGGTCACGCCAATCGGGGCGTTCATGCCAAAGCACATGGATTATTGCGCGGCACCCTGAAGGTGGCGCCGGGGCTGCCTGCGCAGCTCGCCCAAGGAGCCTTCGCCACACCCGGTGAGTTCGATGCCTACCTGCGGTTTTCCACCAACCCAGGTGACATCCTCGACGACAAGGTTTCCACCCCACGGGGGCTGGCGCTCAAGATCGTTGGCGTGCAAGGCCCGCGGTTGCCAGGCAGTGAGGGGCAAGTCACGCAGGACTTTGTCATGCAGAATGCCAAAGCCTTTACCGCGCCAGATCCCAAGGCGTTTCTCAAGACGTTGAAGATGCTCGCCAAGACCACTGACAAAGCCCCGGGTACCAAAAAGGCATTGTCCGCCGTGCTGCGCGGTGCAGAAAAGGTGGTCGAAGCGTTTGGCGGCGAGAGCGGCACGCTCAAAAGCCTTGGCGGGCATCCTCAAACTCACATTCTTGGCGAAAGCTTCAGCACCGTCGTACCTGTGCTCTATGGCCCTTACTACGCAAAACTTGCGGTGGTGCCCGTGTCGACGGGCTTGACTGCGCTGACCGATCAGGCCGTGGACCTCAAAGACGACACCGACGGGCTGCGCCACGCGGTGGAGGCGTTTTTTGCAAGCCAGGGTGGTGTCTGGGAACTCCGGGTGCAATTGGGCACGGACCTGGAACAGATGCCGATCGAAGATGCATCCAGGCAGTGGCCCGAGGCGCTTAGCCCCTATGTGACTGTGGCCACCTTGGAGATCAAGCCTCAAGCCGCGTGGAGCGAAGAGAATGTGCGCCGTATCGACGACGGCATGGCGTTCAGCCCCTGGCATGGCCTGGCGGCGCACAGGCCGTTGGGCGGCGTGATGCGGGTGCGAAAGCCGGCCTATGAAATGTCGGCAAATTTTCGTGGGCAGCACAATGGTTGCCCAATCCATGAGCCCGGTTTCAAAGGGCCGAGCCTGTAAGTCGAGGAGAGTACGCCATGCAACCAGAAACCGCGGGCACTGAAGAGAAAGGCCCAAGCGATGTGCCGTATATCAACGATCCGTTGAAACCCACTTCCCCTGCGCTCAATGACGCGGATGCCACGGAAGCAGCTGAGGCTGAGATGGATATCGAGGACGACGGCGAATCGCTCTGAGTTCACTGGCGCCGTCGCCTGAGCAGCGGCGGCGCCAGTGTGTAGAGCATCGATGTGTAGGCGATCCGAGTTGTGCGAGGCTAAGCGCGAGCGCTAGGCGAAGCCGTACAGGTCCACGGGGTTATCCCGCAGGATCAGCTGTCGAACCTGGGCATCCGATGCCCAGTCAAGCAAGACATCCAGTAATGCGGCATCGTCAGGCTTGTTCTGCAGAGACTGGGTGGGGTGCGGCCAATCACTGCCCCATAGCAGGCGTTGAGGGTAATGTGAGATCAACCTGCGTGCCACCGTGCCCACATCCTCAAAATGCGGAGCGCCCGTTTTGGAACGCAGGTAGGGACCAGAAAGTTTGACCCAGGTCCGTCCCTGTTGCATGAGCCCATCCAGCGCCTTGAAGGCAGGCGATAGAACACCCTCGGGTTGCGGTACGTGCCCCATGTGATCAATGACTACCTTGCCAGGCAGCGCAGCCAGCCGTGGGGCGATATCTGCCAGCAGCCGGCCTGTGGCCATTTGTACGTGCCAGCCCAACTCATTCACCCGCGCCGCGAGCAGCCCGATGCCGTCGAGCACCGGTTTCACCGGCTCCATGGCACGTTGTGCGTGCCATGGACGCCAATCGAGCGCCAAGCGGCTTCTACTTGGCAGCCAGCGTTCCTGCGGCCTGCGCCTGTTCCAGCTGACGCTTGCGGCCAATGACCAACACCATGACCCCGGCCAGCGTACACAGCGCCGCCAGTGGCATCAGTGCCAGGGCATAGCTGCCAGTGGCGTCATGGATGGCGCCGTACACGTTGACCATCAAGCCACCTCCGATCAGGTTGGCCATGGCGCCGACTGCAGCCAGCCCAGCGGCTGCAGTAGAGGAGGACAACCAGCCCGATACCAGTGCCCAGAACGGGCCTTTCATGGAGTAGGCCCCCACCAGCACCATGGTCAGCATCACCACCGTGGCCGGCAGCGACGAGGTGAACAGGGTCATCAGCAGGCCGGCCGCAATCAGCAACATGGTCATCGCGGTGTGCCAGCGACGTTCACCGGTGCGGTCGGAGCTGCGACCCCAAATGACCATCAGGATCGAGGCAACGCCGTACGGAATTGCGTTCACCAGCCCGATCTCCATGGAGCTCAGGCCGAACGTCTTGAGCAGTTGTGGCGCCCAGACGCTCATGGTGCTGCCGGCCGCCGAGGCGCCCGAGTAGATCAGCGCAAGCACCCAGATGTCCTTGTGGCGCAGCAGCTTCCACAGCGAGATATGACCGATGGTGGTTTTCTGCGCTCGTTCCTCGGCCAGCCGCCCGGTCAGCCAGCCGCGTTGCTCGTCATTCAGCCATTTGGCCTGTTCAGGCCGATCGGTGAGTACGAACAGACAGGCGATACCCAGCAGCACCGCCGGGATGCCCTCGAGGATGAACAGCCAATGCCAGCCGCGCATGCCCAACCAGCCGTCCAGGCTCAAGAGCAGCCCCGAAATTGGCGAGCCGATGAAGTTGGCGGCGGGAATGGCGACCATGAATAGCGCCACCATGCGTGCGCGATACGCCGACGGCAGCCAGTAGGTGAGGTAGAGCAACACCCCAGGGAAGAACCCCGCCTCGGCAGCGCCCAGCAGAAAGCGCATCACGTACAGCGAGTTGGCGCCTTGCACGAAGGCGGTACCTGCGGAGATGAGCCCCCAGGTGATCATGATGCGCGCGATCCAGATGCGCGCCCCGTAGCGCTGCATGGCCAGGTTGCTGGGTACTTCCACCAGAAAGTAGGCGAAGAAGAACAAGCTGCTGGCGAAACCGAAGACCTTGGCTGACAACTCCAGGTCCTGGTTCATTTGCAACGATGCCATGCCGATGTTGCCGCGATCGATGATCGCGATCAGGTAGCAGATGATCAGAAAAGGCAGTAGGCGCCAGGCAACACGGCGCATGGTGGCGCGTTCGAGCTCGCTGGGCGGGGTTGAGGCTGGTTTCATGGTGCTCTCCAATTGTTTTTTTTCTGGAGTTACGCAGTGGTCCGTGCGGCCGGACACGCCGGCGCAGGTGCAATCAGTTATCGATCAGGTGACGGTTCACCACACAGCGCGGGTCCAGGGCCTTGCCGTCCCAGGCATCGAGGATTTGCTGCAGGGCAACCAGGCCTACACGGTCCCGGGCTTCGCTGGTGTTAGCCCCGATGTGAGGCGTGGCAACCAGGGTTGGCAGGCCCCACAGCGGGCTGTCGGCCGGAGGCGGTTCGGGGTGGAAGGTGTCCAGGCCGGCACCCCCGATACGCCGTTCGCTCAACGCATGCACCAGGGCATCGGTATCGACCAGCTCGCCACGTGCGGTATTGATCAAGATGGAGCCGGGACGCATGCGCTCAAGTTGCTGGGCGCCGATGAGGTTGCGGTTGGTGTCCGTGAGCGGGCAATGCAGGCTGATGATATCGCTATCGGCCAGCAAGCGATCGAAATCCTCTTCGCGCTCTACGTGGTCACGCACGGGCAACTGCCGCAGGTAAGGGTCGTAAACCTTGACCTTCATGCGCAGCGGCGCCACCAAGTCCATCAGGATCGCGCCGATCGAGCCAAGGCCCACCAGGCCCAAGGTCTTGCCCGCCAATTCCATACCGTTGGCAGTGGCCTTGTCCCAGTGGCCTTCGCGCATGCGCGCATCGAGTAAGGCGGTCTGGCGCGCGACGCTGAACATCAACGCAAAGGCGTGCTCGGCCACTGACTGAGCGTTGGCCCCAACGGCGATGGAGACAGGAATACCGCGGTCGGCGGCGGCCTGGATGTCGATGGTGTTGTAGCCAACCCCATGCTTGGCCACCACTTTCAATGCGCTGGAGGCGTCGATCATGGCGCGGGTCAGGCTGCCTTGACGCACGATGATGGCATCGGGTTGTTCTGCGCGGATGATCGCTTCGAGCTCTTGCTCGGGCAGATAGGGCGTGGTGGGGATAACGCGGATGGCGTGTTGTTCGGCCAGGCGCATCGCTTCGTCGGCCAGCGCCGGACCTGTCAGCAGAAGGGTACGGGACATCGTCGATACCTTGTTTTTGTTCAAGACGGTAGGACTGCACTGCGTGCTTTCACCAATAACCTAGCATAATGAAACGGCGTTGCAACAGTAGTTTTATCATCAGTCAGATTCTGCGATAAGCGTCATTTAAAATGCTTGAAATACGTTTAATGAAATGCAATTCTGAAATGGCGTTCTGGTTTGCTGTGAGCGTGCCCAATAAATCCAAGAGAGGAATGTCACATGAGCATTGGTTTCCAGGTGCTTGAGCGCACGCGCAAAATCGGTGATGAGTGGATATCGCGCTACCGCGAGGTGCCGGTCGCCAACGTCAGCGATTCGATGAATCGCATGACGGCCGGTGGTGCGCGTTTGCGCCCCATGCACCGGGAAGGTGTGCTGTGCGGCGCGGCGCTGACAGTCAAGGCCCGCCCTGGTGACAACCTGATGCTGCACTATGCCATCGACATCGCCGAGCCAGGGGATGTGATCGTGGTCGATGCTGGCGGCGACCTGACCAATGCACTGATCGGCGAGATGATGGTGGCGTACGCTGTGAAGCGTGGTGTAGCCGGCATCGTCATCAACGGTGCAATCCGCGATGCTGGCAGCATCAAGGCCGGTGACTTCCCCCTTTTCGCTGCCGGTGTTTCCCACCGCGGCCCTTACAAGGACGGACCGGGTGAGATCAATGTGCCAATCGCCATCGATGGCATGGTGATCGAACCTGGGGACCTGATCATCGGTGACGATGACGGCTTGCTGTGCGTACCCTATGCCCATGTCGCAGAGGTTTACCAACGCGCCACGGCCAAGCACGCTGCCGAAACAGCGCAAATGCAACACATCGCCCAAGGTACCAATGACCGCTCCTGGGTCCTGGAATCGTTGAAAAAGAAAGGCTGCCTGCTGCCAGGCTGAGGATCGACCCGTACGTGGTACGAGCAAGATCCTTCAATGGCGGCGGCTTCTCATTTGAGGACTTGCTCACTTGTCAGACCTGACGCCGCCCCCTCGTACCGGTTGGCCC
The DNA here is from genome assembly GCF_007680745.1 of Pseudomonas sp. DE0010. NCBI lineage: Bacteria > Pseudomonadati > Pseudomonadota > Gammaproteobacteria > Pseudomonadales > Pseudomonadaceae > Pseudomonas > Pseudomonas sp. DE0010. The sequence continues at coordinate 68,057 of NZ_VEJQ01000025.1, read as the reverse complement.
TCTGCGGTACGCGCATTGGGCCATCGCAACTTCCAGGTTTACTTCGCAGGCCAGGGTGTTTCCACCCTGGGCAAGTGGGTTCAGCAAGTCGCGCTGTCCTGGCTGGCCTATCACCTGACCGGTTCAGCCGTATTGCTGGGGCTGATCACCTTCCTTTCCCTCGCCCCGCAGCTGGTCATCGGTCCTCTGGCAGGCGCCTGGATCGATCGCCATGACAAACGCCGATTGCTGATCGTCGTCCAGTCGATACTGGTGGTGCAGTCAGCCGTGCTTGGGCTGGCCACCTGGGCGCATTGGGTAGATGGCCCTTTCATCGCCGCCATGGCGTTGCTGCTGGGCTTGCTCAACGCCGTCGAAACGCCACTGCGCCAAGCCTTGATTGCTTCTTTCGTGGATGACCCGGCCGACCTTCCCAATGCGCTGGTGCTAAACGCGATGCTCATCAACGCGGCCCGCTTCGTCGGCCCGCCATTGGCCGGTGGCTTGATTGCCGTGGCAGGGGAGGCGGCGTGCTTTGCCTTGACCGCCGTTGCTTTCACCGCCTTGCTCGTTGGGTTGCTGAAGGTGCAAGCCAAAGCCAGCCCTCGGGCTACAGGTTCCACCGCCCAGGTGTTCCGTGAGGGCCTCGCTTATCTATGGCGCGAGCAAGGCGTCAGGCAATTGCTGTTCAACGTCATCATGGTCAACCTCCTGGCGTCCTGCTATGCAGCGCTCCTGCCGATCCTGGCCAAGAGTGTGTATGCCGGTGACGCACGGGTGCTGGGCTGGCTTTGGGGCGCGGCGGGCGCGGGCGCGTTCGTGGCCACGCTGGTGCTGGCGGTGGGCGGAGCCTTGCCTCGCCTTCGCCAGTTCATCGAAATGGGCGCAGGGCTTTGCGCCCTGGCACTACTGGGTTTGTGCTGGGCGGGGCAGTTGCAGCTGGCATTGCTTGCCCTGGTGGTGCTGGGCTTCGGCATCACGCTGAGCAATGTAAGCACCAACATGCAGCTGCAGAGCCAAGCGCCAGGCCATCTGCGCGGACGTGTCATTGCGTTCTACATCGCCATGCGCTTCGGCTTCGAGGCACTGGGCGGAATGGCCGCCGGGCTGCTGGCTGCTCGGGTTGGCGCCCCGGCTACCTTGGGTGCAGCCGGGGCAGTGTTGCTGTTGGGTGTTGCAAGCACCTGTGCATGGCGTTATCGCCGTGCGGCATGACCGTGTTACACCTAACCCCAAAAGGCAAGGCTGCCACGCCGAGTGTCAGGCTAGCGCTTGGCTTCGGCGTCAGGATCAGCCGAGCGCGCCAGGAACGCCCGGGTAATTTCCGGCAGGTGATCCTTCAGCCGCATTCGGATGATCCTGAACTCAGCCAAGAGGCGGCCCGGCAGCATCTGCAAGGCGCGTTGGGCGCGCAATCATCGGCGTTCACCGATGTGCAGGTTCAACGTCAGGAGCATGAACACGAACCCGGTACTTCGCCGGGCCATTACCAGCAACCGTGACCCCCACGGCGCGTCATGCGCGCTGCGCAGACGCGCCCGCCAGCGTTGTGGCAGGTGTCATAACCCAAGCATGTTGTAGTGCACGTAGTACATGATCCACAGCGACAACCCCACCAACAGCGTGATGATCACCACCGTGAACACCAGCGCGACCAGGTTCCAACGCTGCTCTCGCGCTGTGGTCAGGTGCAGGAAAAACACCATGTGCACCACGATCTGAACCAGGGCGCACACCAGCACAGCGATGAACGTCAGGTGACGCGGCAGGCTGGGGTACATGGCCAGCCCGAAGGGAAGCAGTGTGAGCAGGGCGGCCAGGACGAACCCTGTGTTGTAGGAACGGTGGCTGCTCTGGCTAGCGCCGGCACTGCTAGGCACATGGCTTTGACGATTCATCAGATCACCCCGAACAGATAGACGACGGTAAACACGCATACCCACACGATGTCCAGGAAATGCCAGAACAGGCTCAGGCAGCTCAAACGTGTGGCATTGACACAGGTCAGGCCGCGTTGATGGACCTGCATCATCAACAGGGCCATCCAGATCAACCCCACCAGCACATGCAGGCCGTGGGTGCCCACCAACGTGAAGAACGCCGTCAGAAACGCGCTGCGTTCAGGGCCTGCGCCCTCGCTGATCAGCTGATGGAATTCGTTGACCTCCATGGCAATGAAGCCCAGGCCGAGGAGAAACGTGACGCCCAGCCAGCGCAATACCCAGCGCTTGTCCTGACGGTGATTGGCGAGCATCGCATAGCCGTAGGTGATGCTGCTCAACAGCAGCAGGAACGTCTCCACCAGCACATAGGGCAGTTCGAAGATGTCCGCCGCGCTGGGCCCACCTGCCACAGACTGGCCCAGCACCGCGTAGGTAGCGAACAGGGTGGCGAACAGAATGCAGTCGGTCATCAGGTAGACCCAGAAGCCGAACAGGCTCAGGGAGCCTGCGTCTTCGTGGCCATGCTCCTGCTCGCGGGCCGTTTCGTTGTGCACGACATGGGACATGATTCAGGCCTCCGCCAGCCGTTGGCGCCGCTCGGTTTCCATCCGTTCGACCTCTTCGGCCGGGATGTAGTAGTCAGTATCGGGGTCGTAACTGCGCACGATCAGGGTGGCGATGACTGCCAGTGAACTGGCGATGACCAACCACCAGATGTGCCAGATCAACGCGAAGCCCAGCGCCGTGGACAGAACGCCCAGCACCAGGCCAAGGCTGGTGTTGCAAGGCATGTGAATCTTGCGAAAATCCATCTCGGCCAAGGTTTTCACGCCTTTCTCCTTCATGCCCCAGTACGCGTCGATGCCGCCCACGACCGGTTGTTCGGCAAAGTTGTAGAACGGGGGCGGCGAAGCGGTCGCCCATTCGAGCGTACGCCCGTCCCATGGGTCGCCTGTGGTGTCGCGGTTCTCATGACGTTTGCGGATACTCACCACCAGTTGCATGACCTGGCAGGCAACGCCGCACAGGATGATCAGTACCCCGACCATTTCCAGCAGCAGCAAGGGCCGCCACTCGGGTACGTCGAAGTGATTCAGGCGCCGGGTCATGCCCATGAAACCAAGGAAGTAGGACGGCATGAAGGCAAAGTAAAACCCAGCCAACCAGCACCAGAAGGCAGCACGCCCCAAGGGGTCGTAGAGCTTGAAACCGAAGGCCTTGGGGAACCAGTACGTCAGGCCGCAGAGGTAGCCGAAGACCGCGCCGCCGATGATCACGTTGTGGAAATGGGCAATGAGGAACAGGCTATTGTGCAACAGGAAGTCCGCCCCAGGCACCGCCAGCAGGACCCCGGTCATGCCCCCGATGCTGAAGGTGACGATGAAGCCAACCGTCCACAGCATTGGCGTCTCGAAACGCACTCGGCCCCGGTACATGGTGAACAACCAGGTAAAGATCTTCACCCCGGTGGGCACGGCGATGATCATGGTCATGATGCCGAAGAACGCATTCACGTTGGGCCCGGCGCCCATGGTGAAGAAGTGGTGCACCCAGACGATGAACGACAGCACCGTGATGACGATGGTCGCCCACACCAGGGAGTAGTAGCCGAACAGCTTCTTGCGCGAGAACGTCGAGGCCACCTCCGAGAAGATACCGAACGCTGGGAGTATGAGGATGTAGACCTCAGGGTGGCCCCAGGCCCAGATGAGGTTCACATACATCATGGGGTTGCCGCCCAGTTCATTGGTGAAGAAGTGCATGCCCAAATAGCGATCAAGGGTGAGCATGAACAAGGTGGCAGTGAGGATGGGAAAGGCAGCCAGGATCAGGATCGAGGTGCACAATACCGTCCAGGTGAACACCGGCATGCGGAACAGCGTCATGCCGGCGGTACGCATCTTCAAGATGGTGACGAAAAAATTCAGCCCGGTGAGCAGGGTGCCGACCCCGGATATCTGCAGCGCCCAGATGTAGTAGTCCACCCCCACCCCGGGGCTGTACCCGATGCCTGACAACGGGGGGTAGGCCACCCAGCCTGTGCGGGCAAATTCGCCAATGCCCAGCGAAAGGTTGACCAGTACAGCGCCGGAGACGAACAGCCAGAAGCTGACGGCGTTCAGGAATGGATAGGCCACGTCGCGTGCGCCGATCTGCAGGGGTACCACCACGTTCATCAGCCCGACCACGAACGGCATGGCCATGAAGAAGATCATGATCACCCCGTGGGCGGTGAAGATCTGGTCGTAATGCTCAGGTGGCAGGTAGCCGGGCGAGCCGTCCGAGGCCATGGCCTGCTGGGTGCGCATCATCAACGCGTCGGCGAAGCCGCGCAGCAGCATCACCAGGGCGACGACGATGTACATCACGCCGATGCGCTTGTGGTCCACGGTGGTGAACCACTCTTGCCACAGGTATTTCCATTTGCCCATATAGGTAATGGCCCCCACGACCGCCAGGCCCAGCAGCCCGACGACGGCCAGCGTGTACATGATGATCGGCTCGTGGAGGGGAATGGCATCCCAGGTCAGTTTTCCGAACATGGTCTTACTCCTTGCTGCCTTGGGGGCTCTCGCCCTGGGAATCGCCAAGCCGGCGCTCGACCTCGCGGGAGCGGTTGACGCCCTGGTACTTGTCGATCAGCGACTGGAACAGGTGCGGCTCGACCTGGCCGTAATGTTCTACCGGGTGGGCAATACTGGGCTTGGCCAACTGCGTGTAGGCAGCCCCGTCGAGCTGGCGCCCGGCAGCGCGTGTGCCTTCGACCCACTCTTCAAAGCCTGCCGGGTCGAGGGCCAGCGCCTTGAAGTGCATGTCCGAGAACCCCGGCCCGTTGTAGTTGGCGGCTATCCCCGTGTAGTCGCCTGCGTGGTTGGCGATCAGGTGCAGCCGTGTCTGCATCCCGGCCATGGCGTAGATCTGGCCACCCAGGGCTGGGATGAAGAACGAGGTGATGGCCCCGTCGGAAGTCACCCTGAAGTCGACGGGCGTGTCCACAGGCATCGCCATCTCGTTGACCGAAGCAATGCCGAGTTCGGGGTAGACGAATAGCCACTTCCAGTCCATGGCGATGACCTGGACCTTGAGCGCAGGGGTATCGGATGCCAGCGGCCGGTACGGGTCCAGCGCATGGGTCGAGCGCCAGGTGACGACGCCCAGCACGATGATGATGGCCAGTGGTACGCCCCATACCACCGCTTCGATCAGCCGCGAGTGGCTCCAGTCGGGGGTATAGCGGGCCTTTTCGTTCGAGGCGCGATAATGCACTGAAAACACCAGCGCCATGATCATCACCGGTATCACCACGATCAGCATGAGCAGGGTGGCGAGGATGATCAGGTTGCGTTGCTCGACCCCCACCTGCCCCTTGGGGTTGAACAACACCATGTCGCAGCCCGAGAGCTGGAGTGCCACAGTGCCTAGCGCCATTATCCAAAGCAGTCGGCTTGCCGTTTTCGGTTCCCTGGCCATGTGAGCGTCCCGTATTTGTTGGCAGATGTTTCGGCTATCACCTGTGAGAGGAAACCCGTGCTGGCAAGGTTTTTTGCAATGTTCGATTAGTCGACGAATGGCAGCGCAGGTCAGGGAACTTAAGTCCATGGGACGGTGGGGTTGGCGCGCCACTTGGGCAAGGGCACTGAACCTTGCGCGCAGGTGCTCAGTCACAGCGCCATTGCCCAGACGAATGGAGTGCCATGATGGCCAGCGACGCAACTGCCTCACTCAAACGCGTGATCACCCTGCCGTTGCTGGTGTTCTTCATCCTCGGGGACGTATTGGGCGCTGGCGTATACGCGCTGGCAGGCGCCATCGCCGACCGGGCCGGTGGCGCGATCTGGGCCCCGCTGGCCCTGGCACTGTTCTTCGCCCTGTTGACGGCGGCGTCCTACGCCGAGCTGGTCAGCAAATACCCCCGGGCCGGCGGTGCGGCCGTGTTTGCACGGCGTGCGTTCGGCTCGCCCTTGCTGGCTTTCTTGGTGGGGTTCGCCATGTTGGCCGCAGGCATCACCAGCGCTGCCGGGCTGGCGTTGGCATTTGCAGGGGAGTACCTGCGCGTGTTCATCGACTGGCCTTCGGCGGTGCTGGCGCCCCTGTTTCTGGTCCTAATGGCCATGCTCAACGCCCGGGGTATCAAGGAGTCGCTAAGCGCCAATCTGGTCATGACCCTGATCGAACTCAGCGGCTTGGTGCTGGTGATCATCGCGGTGGCGGTGCTGAGCGGCCAAGGGCAGGCCGAGCCTGCCCGCTTGTTGGACTTCGGCGAACAGGGCCCGGCTACCGCGATACTGGGCGGCGCCTTGCTGGCGTTCTACTCGTACGTGGGGTTCGAGACTTCCGCCAACCTGGCCGAGGAAATCAAGGACGTACGCCGGACGTACCCGCGCGCGCTGTTCGCGGCCTTGCTGGTGGCCGGCCTGGTTTACCTGGCAGTCGGCGCCGGCGCCGCGCTGGTGATGCCAGTGCAAGCACTGATCGACGCCAAGACGCCCTTGATGGACATCGTGCACAACGCAGAACTTGGGCTGCCCCACGGCGTATTCGCCATCATCGCCCTGGTGGCGGTGGCCAACGGCGCCATGTTGACCATGATCATGGCCAGCCGTCTGACCTGGGGCATGGCCCGTGATGGCATGCTGCCGCGCATGCTGGGTCAGGTGCTACCCAACCGCGGTACCCCTGGTTATGCGATAGCCGCGACCACGCTGCTGGCCATCCTGCTGACCTTTACTGGCTCGCTGGAAGTGCTGGCTGAAACCGTCGTGCTGTTGCTGTTGTTCGTTTTTTTGAGCACGAACGTGGCGGTGTTGGTGCTCAAGAAGGACAAGGTCGATGCCGAGCATTTCTCGGTGCATCCGGTGGTGCCTGTGTTGGGTATCCTGTCGTGCCTGCTGGTACTGGGTCAGCAGCCCTTCGAGAACTGGCTGAGGGCAGGGGCGTTGTTGGGATTGGGGGCGGTGTTGCACTGGCTGGCGGGCAAGGGCTTTGGTCGTACCCTCAGCGAGGGGGATGCGGGGCAGTGACTGGTGCACAGGATCATGTGCGAGCTTTGGATGTCCAACCTATCTAGCGAACCGCGCCCTCGCGCAGACTTGTGCTGCTACTGACCAGGAACCCTTCAATGGCCAAAGAGATTGAAAGCCCTTGCGTGTCGAGCTGCAAGCTCAAGCATGAAGTGTGCACGGGCTGTGGGCGCAGCAAGGAGGAAATTAAAGGCTGGCGAAACATGAAGCGCTCTGAGAAGAAGGCGACGGTCGAGAAAGCAGCTGCTCGCTTGAAGAAGATCAAGAAGAAAGGGAAGGGTTGAGCGGTGTGTAGGGTTGGCTGAAAGCAAGTAACGGTCGGTAGATGCCATTCACTGGAGTACGACCTATCCTTGAATATCAACTGGATGGTTTCTTGCCGCATGGGTCCAGGATTACCAGCTGGCTTTCTAACTGACCTGATCGGCCAGCATCCCCTCGACCTGGGGAGGGACGTTGAAGTCGAGCATGGAAATGAAGCTGTCTAGCAACGGTGATTCGTTGTGGACGTTCCAGCTCATGTACAGGCCGATGGCCGGGTTGGAGGAGGCGGTCACGGGGTAGAGACGACGGAACACTACCTTGTCGCGCATGATCGAATCGGCAATCGACTCAGGCACCAACGCAACGCCGAAACCGCAGGCCACCAGGCCTATCAAGGTATGAATCTGCGCGGCCTCCTGCACCACCTTGGGGTAAAAACCGGCGGCTTCACACAAGGCGATCAGCTGGCTGTGATAGCCGGTGCCCAGCGCTTCAGGGGTAAATACGAAGTCTTCCCCGGCAAAGTCCCTCAGGTCGATCTGCCCTCCCTTTGCCTTCGGGTGGTGGGCGGGCAGGGCCATCACGATCTCTTCGTCCAGCAACAGGCGTGACTCGACGTTTTCCGCCGAGATCGGCAACTTGCGCATGAAGGCAATGTCCGCTTCTCCCGACAAAATGGCCTTGGCCTGGCTGGAAGAAGGCATCTCCTTGATGATCAGTTGGACTTTGGGGTAAGCCTCGCGGAACTGGCGCAGGGTACTGAGGAGTGACTCGTAATAGGCGATGGACACCGCCGTCACCGTGAGTTTGCCAGCAATGCCCTCGGACACCTGGCGTGCGTGTTCGATGCCCAGCTCCAGCGCCTTCAACGTGCTGTAGGCCGCACTCAGGAATGCACTGCCAGCGGGGGTCAGCTTGACACCGCGCTTATTGCGCGTGAACAGACTGAAGCCCAATTTGTCTTCTAGCCGATTGATGGCTTGGCTCAACGGGGGCTGGGCCATGTGCAGGCGAACAGCGGCCTTGTGGAAATGCAGCTCTTCAGCCACGGCGATGAATTGGCGTAACAGGCGGGTTTCGATCATTTCTTCTGTTCCTTCATCTGAACTGATCTGAGGGCGGGGTGTGGCAATGATACCGGTAAACAGGCGCTCGACTAGAGAGCAATGCCGTGGCGTGGCTTCCGAGGAGGCTTTCAGGTGAGTAATCGTCAAGAAATTATTTTGATTGAACACCAACTTGATACGAATCAAGTATCAACTTGCGCCGCCGTTAGTATTAAACAGCGCAAATATTCGTTGTTAAAGTGGGGCGGTACTCAGAAGGGAACAGCCCATGAACTTTACAGGAAAGACCGCCATTGTAACGGGTGCTGGCAGAGGGCTCGGTTTTAGTTATGCGCATGCATTGGCGACACTGGGCGCCAATGTGGTAATCAGTGACATCGGCGCAGATAAGCTGGGCGCCGGGGGCGATGGCTCCATCGCCCTGGAGGCTGCGAAAGCTTTGCGGGACAAAGGTTTCAACGTGTTGGGGCATCATGGGGACTTGTCCGGTGAGCAGGGTTGCGAGCAATTGGTGGCAACGGCCATCGAGGCATTTGGCCAACTCGATATCTTGATTCACAACGCCGGCTGGGTCGGTTATCAAGCGATTGAAGAGGCTGATGCGACATTCATTGGTCGCGCGGTGGATATCAACATCTATACCCCCGTGTGGTTATGCAAACATGCCTGGAAACATCTCAAACAGTCCGCTGCCGCACGGGTCGTGCTGACCTCGTCCGACCGTGCGATGTACCAGCAATACGCCCAACCGGGCCTGGTGGCGTATGCCGCCGGCAAGATGGCTCAACTGGGCATCATGAATGCGCTAAGCATGGAAGGCACCGAAGCCGGCATTCTCGTCAATGCGGTATCTCCAGTGGCCAAGACCCGCATGTGGGGCGTGACGGGTGAACCGGAGAACCTCAAGCCTGAATGGGTGACGCCCGGCGTGGTGTTCCTGGCGTCGCAGCAGTGCCAGGATACCGGTTATGTCCTGCGTGCCAGCAATGGCCAATTTACGGCGACGCGATTTGTCGAAAATCCAGGTGTGGATTATCCGGTCGATCTGGCCCGAGTGAAGGCCACCAGTGCCGAGCAAGTTGCCCAGCTTTGGGACCACATCAAGGAGCGTTGAACATGCCTACCCAGGAAGCGTTCAAACTGTTCTCACCGTGCCAGGCCGACCTGGGTGAAAGCCCGGTCTGGGATGAATCCCATCAGTGCCTGCTCTTTGTCGACATCAGTGGCGGCCAGATCAATGCGCTGGACCTGCACGGGCAACTGACGCGACTGTATGAGTCGCCTGCGCGCATTGGCGCACTGGCATTGACTGAAAAGGGCAACCTGATTTTCTCCCAGAATGCTGGCGTTGCCATCCTGGACCGCACCAGCCTGCGGGTCACCCAGAACTCAAAGCTGGCGATTACATTGTCGTCCTATCGCTTCAATGATGGTGCGTGCGATCCACAGGGTCGCTTCATCACCGGTTTGATGGATGAAGGTCACAGCGCCAATACGGGCAAGCTCTATCGATACGATGCCGGCCTGAACGCCTCGGTGATACTGGACGGTCTCAGTCTACCCAACGGACTTGCGTGGGCAAGTGAGGGCGACGAGTTGTTTTTCGTCGACTCGGTAGCCCGCACGCTTTACCGCGCTCCTTACTCGGCGAACGGCAATTACCTGCAACAGGTGTCGGTGTTCGCTCGGACACCGGAGCAACTGGGCCGACCGGACGGCCTGGCGTTGGATGTAGAGGATAACCTATGGGTTTGCCAATTCAACGGAGGCTGCGTGCTGCAGTACGACCGCCATGGGATGCTGTTGCAGACCTTGCCGGTGCCGGTGCCACGGCCCACCAGTTGCTGCTTTGGCGGACCGGATATGCGTACCCTGTTCGTTACCACCGCCAAATTTGGCATGTCGGCGGCCGAGCACACGGACTATCCGGCGGCGGGCAATATCTACAGCATCCGGTTGCCAGTGCCCGGAAAGCCGCGTCACCGTTTCAAGGAACTGTAGTCCTTACGCATCAAGGCTTTGGCAGGCCGGCAGGTGTCCGTGAGTAGTGGGTAGAGTCAGGAAATGGAAAGCCAATAGCGTGGTTTTGACAATTTATGCTTTGGGCTCGTTCCAGTCGCTACGCGTCGCAGCAGTCAGCGCATCCCAGTCATCCGGAGGGTTGCCGCGGCCCAGCATCTTCTCGAATACGGCGTAGGGATCGGATTTGCTGCCTGCGGAGCGTAGGGTGTTTTCGTCGTTGACCCATGCATAGACGATGATCTTGGACCTTGAGTCGTAGCGAAAGAACAGCCGAAAGCGCCTGCCGATTTTTGCACGGCGCCAATGTCGGTAGACGGTGCCCAGCGTGTTGCCTTGGCGGAAATCATCATGGCCTGGGTCGGCAGGCACAGCCTCCATGATCAGATGGCTCAATGCCCGAAACAGCTTCACGTTGGCGTTACTTTCAAAACCCTGCGGGTCGTTTTGCTCGGCCCGGGCGGCGGCTTCTTGCAATTTGCGTAGCTGTAGAGTCACACCTTCATGGAACAACAGTGTCCAGCCATGTCGCAGCATCAGATCGCGACCTCACCGTCGATCTCTTCGTCCAGGTTAACGGAGTGGTTTGCGTTGGCGAGCATGGTTTGCGCCAAGTCTTCCGGCAGGGTAGTGAGGTGGCGGCCGCTTCGAATATCAGCATCCAGCAAAGCGAGAAACGCAGCGATGGCAGGGTCTTCGTGGGTGGTTTTTACGCGGCTGACCACGATTTCACCGTCGCGTACGTCGAATGCAATCTTGCCACCAGTGTCAATGCCCAAAAGCTGGCGAACGGATTTGGGTAGTGTGATCTGTCCCTTCGAGGTCAGCGTTGCGATTTCGTGAATAGCAGGCATGAGTGTTCTCCCGGATGTATTGATTGAAGGGTAAGGAATAATCCTTACAAGGTCAATCCTGGTTTTCTGCTGGTCAAGCATACGGGGGGAGGCCGCTCAATAGTGCCGCAACATGATTTATACCATTGCCTTCGGCGGTGGAATCGGGAAGGTGTGGTCGCCGGCTCCTTACAGTTGGATCGTTGACTGGAAGCATCCTTTGCAAACTATACAAAGCGTGCCCTCATATGCCCAATATTGAGCAATTAACTGGAAGTCAATGGCTAGTCGAAGCTGGAAAAAGCCAGAAATGATCAGCTAACAAGCATGCCCGAAGCCTTTAAAGACTCTCAGGATCCCCAAAAAACATCTGTATCCTAGACCTCAACCACCGCTCCGCCGGATCATTGTCCTGCGCCCCACGCCAGGCCATGTGCAATTCAAAACTGCGCACCTCCAGCGGCAGCTCCTCAGCCCGTAACCCACCGGCCGCCGTCAGGGCATCGGCCGTGTAATCGGGCACGGTGGCCACGATGTCGGTGCCGGCCAGCAGGCTGCCCAGGCCATTGAACTGCGGCACGGCCAGGACCACGTGGCGCTTGCGTCCAAGCGCCTGCAGGGCTTCGTCGATGAAGCCCGACAGGTCCCCGGCGAACGACACCAGGGCATGGGGCCTTGCACAAAAATCATCGAGGCTGATGCTGCCCGGTACGCTGTCGGCCCGCAGCAGCTTGGGTCGGCTGCGGCGCAGCACTTTGCGTTTGGCATTGGCAGGGAGTTCGCTGGTGTAGCTGACGCCGACCGAAATTTCACCGGAGGCCAGCAAGGTGGGCATCAACAGGTAGTTGACGCGCCGTATCACCAGCACGATACCTGGCGCTTCGGCGCGTACGCGCTTGAGCAATTGCGGCAGCAGGCCGAATTCGGCATCGTCCGACAAGCCGATGCGAAACACGGCGTTGCTGGTAGCCGGGTCGAACTCGGCAGCACGGCTGACGGCCGTGGAAATCGAATCCAGCGCGGGCGAGAGCAGGGCGAAGATTTCGTTGGCGCGGGCGGACGGCTCCATGCTGCGCCCGGTGCGCACGAAAAGCGGATCATCGAACAGGTTGCGCAGGCGCGACAGGGCGGCACTGATGGCGGGTTGGCCGAGGAACAGCTTTTCCGCTGCACGGGTCACGCTTCGCTCGTGCATGAGCGTTTCGAACACGATCAGCAGGTTGAGGTCTACGCGACGCAAGTCGTTTCGATTCATCGGGGCGCTTCGCCAGAAAAGGAGCAGGGGTGAATATTAAGGCCAAAGGCTGGTAACCTGCACCCATCCAGGGGGCCAATTGCAGGGAAAATGCAGGGCCCAATCGATGACAGGCATGTCGACTATTAATGACCGCGGCTGGTCTGATGGGTAAAGCCCGGATAGAGTCAGTGGTAATTGATGTTTCACGAGGCGAGGTAGGCGATGTCCCGCATGATTCGGTTCCACAAGTTCGGCGCTGCGGATGTGCTCCGTTGCGAGGAGCAGGCTGAGCCGATGCCCGCCGCCGGTGAGGTGCAAATCCGCGTCGAGGCGATCGGTGTCAGCTGGTACGACGTGCTCTGGCGCCAGAACCTGGCGTCCTCCCGTGCACGGCTGCCAGCCGGTATAGGTCATGAAATGGCCGGCGTGGTAACGGCGGTGGGCGAGGCGGTCGACGACATCGTGGTCGGTGACAGGGTCGCGAGCTTCCCGGCCACCAGTGCCAACGATCACCCGGTGTACGGTGACGTCATCGTCTTGCCCCGTTCAGCCATCACCCGCTATCCCGAGGTGCTGACACCGATCGAAGCGAGCGTGCACTACACGCCGCTGCTGATCGCCTATTTTGCGTACGTCGATCTGGCCCGTGCAAAAAGTGGGCAGACGGCACTGGTCACCGATGCCAGTCATTGCGCGGGCCCGGCGTTCGTGCAGCTGGGCAAGGCGCTTGGGCTGACGGTGTTTGCCGCAACCAAGGATGGCGAGCAGCGTGACTATCTGCTCGGCCTGGGCGCTGACAAAGTGATCGTCACCGAGGAGCAGGACCTGGTGATGCAGGTAGGCAAGTACACCGAAGGTCGCGGTGTAGACATGGTGCTCGATGGCCTGGGCGGGCCGCAGATGTCGTTGCTCGGTGATGTGTTGGCCCCGCGTGGCAGCCTGGTGCTGTATGGCCTGCAAGGCGGCAACCAGACCCCATTCCCGGCCTGTGCTGCGTTCCAGAAGAACATTCAGTTCTACGTGCACTGCATTGGCAATTTCACGGGCAAGCCTGAATTGGGCATCAGCCAGGACCAGGTGGCCTTGCACAGGGCATTGCGCGACATTAATCAGTTCACGGCCGACAAGCTGCTCACGCCGCAGATCATCAAGGTGTATCCGTTCGAGCAAGTGGTAGACGCCCATCGTTACATGGATCAGTGCCCTTGCGGCGGGCGCGTGGTTCTGGACCTTACGCCAGCCTGACATGCCGCTTGCTGATGACTCGCTCACTAGGTGGCATCTGCAGCATATAGACGTCGCTGCCAGCCGCATCAGGCTTTGATCGCACATACCCCTCCCAACAGTCAGCCGTCGTCGGCATGATCGCCGGCGACGGCTGACTGTGCCTGGCTCTTTACTCGCTTCGGCCAGTGGCCGGTAATCCTGCGCATGATGTTTAGAAAAGGATAATTCCTACAATGGACCAAGACTGATACTACATTAAGTTTCAGTGTTCTGGAGTTGCAGAAATATTTCGCCTCTTATCTTTGATTGAAGTCTCCAAGTTTCAAGGTCAAGCTGTCATTTCATCATCGCTGACTACTTTTTTTCCCCTGATCTGTATCTTTAATTCTTCTGTTGTATATCGATAATGGCGCAATGACAGTTTACGCAAGGAGCGTGATATGAGCAGGGCTGAGCTGGCTGGGCAATGGCGTGAAGGGCTGGTGTGCCATGGGCATGCGGTGAGGGTTTCCGGAGTGTGTCGACAGTGAAGGTGAACTTCATTGTGCGTGGACTGTAGCGACCTTTCGGAGTACCCCGGGCCGGTCGATGCCAAGTGCTTGTGCATCGACTGGCCGCATGAACTGGACGAGGTAATATCGTGACGGCTATTCACGATCAGGCAATGCATCATATCTATCGGCAAGTGCTGGAGCGCTTGTTGAATCATATGTCCCAATCACAACGTGCGTCCTTGCAGTTGTTGATTCAGCGATTGCTGATAGCTGCCGGAGGTGCTGAATATATCGGGACATTCCGTGTATTGGTTCTGCATGGCAACGACCGCCGTAGTGCAAGGTTACTAGCCATGCTTCGGGCTGCGCAATTGAGCATCGCCGCACGCGGGCCGGTCACCTTCCAGTTGCGCGTGTTGGTGATCAGTCAGCCCGCTCCCAGTTTCAACACCCTGATCGCTCACGAGCGTGCGTTCAATGCCTTGTTCCTGCAGGATGATCCACGCGTTGAGTTACTCATGTTCCAAGGCCGGGCGGTCAGACCCTTTTCGCGAGACTGGGTGCCCAGCAGAGACGACGCCCCTGCGGCCAGCACTGCCATGCTCCTGTTGGGGCATCTGGCAGGGACCAGGCCTGAGGGGTTGCTAGGCGCTTGGCTTTATCTGGACCTGGCAACCACATTCAGTGAGGCCGTGCAGTCCCAAACACCTGTCGACGTGATGATCACGGCAATACCGGCGCGAGAGCGGCATCGTTTTCTGGCCTGGTTCCGGCGCATCCTGCACCTTGCAGGCGAAAGTGGCTTGCCCGAGGCGCAGCATTGCCTGGCTGCGTTGGCTGACGGGCTCAGTCACCTGTCAAGGCGGCTGGAGGGTGTTGGCTGCCAGGAAACCATCCCGGCAGGCCGGGAGGTGCAGGCACGTACGCCACTGCGGGTCATGGCGATCGATGAGCTTCTGGCAGACTTGCTTGAAGGGCAAAAACTCGAAGCAATGCTCGGCAATGCGTGTGCAGTGCCAGAGAATGCCTATCCATTGGGGGCTTTCGTGGAGCCTGAGGCGTTGGCGCAGGTGCGCCAATTGCAGGGTCGTGCTCAGCAAAGCCTGGGGTGCAGGCCCGCATTGTCGCTCAAAAGTCAGGTAGACAAACCTGGCCGGGGCCGCGTTAAGCAGGCGGGCGGCGTGCTGGGGTTGAGTCACGATCAGTTGATTTGCCTGCTGTTTGCACCTTTCGCTCGCAGGGGTGAGTATTTGGAGCGCTACCTCAGGTGCCGGCATACCGACATGCTGGTGGCATTGCCCTACTTGCACTACGCCTTGCGCGGGGAGCCATGTCCACAGGCCGTGAAGGCTTGGCTCGTCAATGTCAGTGGCTTGCCTGTTGCACAGCTGCGGGCCGTGTATGAAACCAGCTTGCCTGCCTCGGCCATGCGCGTGTTGAGGCACCTGGCCAGGCGTGACATCAACCTGCGTCTGCTGTGTCAGGCGCCATTGCCGGCGCAGGGCAGTGACGTGGAGTGGTCGTGATGCCGCAGGCCCCGCATCGCGAATTCGCCTACCGCAAGGTCTACCGGTACATCGAAGCACTCATCGATCAATCGCCGCCCGGCCAACGACAGCGTTTGCCCTCGCTGCGTGGCCTTGCTTCGAGGCTGCGGGTGTCGTTGGGCACTGTTCAGCACGCCTATAACCTGCTGGAGGAAGCCGGTCGTGTTCAGCGCCTGCCCAGATCGGGCTATTTCGTGCACAGTGCGTCGAGCAGCGAAGTGGCCATCGTGCCCCGGCAACCGCCGGTATTCGAGCCATCGCTGTTCGAGCTGAACTTGCACCACCATGAACGCCGGCTGGCGCGTCAGCGGCTGCGAGCCGTGGGCTGGGGCCAGGATCCGGGTAGCGTGAGATTGCGTCAGGCGCTTGCTGAGCGCTACACCCTTTCCAGCAGCCGTTACTGGTGCGCCAAGGATGTGCACGTGGCGCCGGACCTCACTGCGTTGCTCGATACGGTGTGGGCAGCGCTCGAACTCCGGCATGCGACAGTACTGGTTCATTCACCATGCTGCTGGCAGCTGCTGCAGGCGCTCGCCCGGACCGGGGTGCCCGTGCTGGAGGTGCCAGTGGATACTCGGGGTGATCTGAATCTGTATGCGTTGACCTGTCTGTTGGAAAGCGAGCCAGTGGGGCTTGTGGTGTTGCCCTCATGTCTGAGCACGCCACAAGGGCGGTTGATGTCCTCGGCGGGCCAGCAGCAGTTGGGTCATCTGCTTTCACGCTATCGGGTATGGGTGCTGGAAAGCGACCTGGACAGCGAGCTCTGTCACGCAGGCCCGCCTGTCATACGCCAGCGAGACTGGGTGGATGTCAGGCAACTGTTGGTGGTGGGTGGGTTCGAGGCAGTGCTTGGGCCCGAGGCCCCGTATGCCTACGTGCTCGGACCAACCGGTGCACTGACCAGAGGCTTTGGCGAACGGGCTTTCCGCTTGCCACCCTTACGCATGCAAGCGCTGGCCTGCATGTTGGACAAGGGGGAGGTGGATGCACAGTGGGCCTGGCTTCGCCAGGCGCTGCAACGCCGTACCCGAACATTGGCACGCGTGCTCGCGTTACGCTTCGGGCCACAGCTGCAACTGCGTTTGCCCGACGGCGGCGGCTTGCTCTGGGCAAGGTTGCGCCAGCCTGTGCATTGGGAGTCCATCAGCAAGGCGCTGGCAGGCACGTCGCTGCATGCCATGCCTGGCAAGCACTTCAGCTTGCAAAGCCGCTTTCAGCACCACCTGGCCCTGGGCTGGACCGGCGATGACCCGGTAGAGCTACAGATTGCCGTCGATCGACTGGCTCGGATCGCCGGGCATCCCTGATGACCTTACCAGTCGGCATCGGCCATGCTGTCACGGTGCGAAGGGCACGGCCCGACCCGCGGCACTTGTCACATGGGCCAATCTGTATGTATAACCAGTACCCCGTAAAGCTGCCGTCCGACCGATTTCCGTGATTGCCCATTCTGTCGAAGATCCCCTGTATTACCTGCATAACTTCCGCCAGGTCCTGTGCTGGGTGGGTCAGCGCTACGCAGACCTGCTCGACCTGAGCGAGCAGGCGTTCATCGCTGCGTTCGCCGAGTTGGACCCGCCTGCACAAGCGATCATGGTGCGCATGGTCATGCGCAAGGGTGAGCTGTTTCGCGATGATCGCCTGCAGTATGCCGAAGTCGGTGATATCGGGCAGGCCCTGGCACCTCTGATCGGGCTCGGCTGGGTGTGCGAGCCCGAGCACTTGACCCTCGAGCAGTTGTTCACGCTCTTGCGCAAGGATGAACTGGCGCAGTGCTTTGCAGCGCAGCTCAGCCGGCCGCGTGCGGCCAAGCATGAGCTGCTGGCCGAGTTGCAAGCATTGGAACTGGCTCCGCGGTCGCTGCGCCAATGGTTCGCCGACAGTGAGCTGCGTATCGTGCAGTGGTGTCGCCAGCCGGTCTGTGACCGAATTCGGCTGCTGTTTTTCGGCAATCTCTATCAAGACTGGTCGGACTTCGTGCTCGCCGACCTGGGGGTACTGCGCTTCGAGCAGGTAGCGTTCAGCGCTGACTCGCGGGCCTTGCACCAGCGCTCGGAGGTTGATCTGGCCCTGGCGCTGCACCAGTGCGCCGAGCGTCTAGAGGAGGGCGCCGATACCGCTTCGATCCTGACGACACTGCAAGGCTTGCACAGTGGCAATGCATGGCTGGCCAGGCGCAGGGCGCGGTTGCTGTTCGCGCTGGGCCAGCAGTGCGAACGCAGGGGCGAGTGGGATCAGGCTATGGCGGTGTACGCCCAATGCGCCCATCCCCAGGCGCGCATTCGTCAAGTACGCGTACTGGAGCGCACACAGTCCTGGGAGCAGGCCCATGCCCTGGCTCTGCAACTGGCAGCAGCGCCGGCCAATGCGCTCGAGGTACAGGCGCTGGAGCGCATGTTGCCGCGTCTGGCGCGCAAGCTCGGCGGGCCACCTCAGCGTCGCCAGCGCCTCAAGCCCGTCGAGTTGATGGAGCTGGAACTGCCCAGAGCCCACGCCGAGCTTGGCGTCGAGGAAGCGGTGCGACAGCATCTGGCTACGGCGGGTGGGGAGGTTCACTATGTGGAAAACACCCTGTTCAACAGCTTGTTCGGCCTGCTGTGCTGGGAGGCCGTGTTTGCCCCGGTCCCAGGAGCCTTCTTCAACCCGTTCCAGTCGGCGCCACAAGACCTGCACGACAGCGACTTCCAGCATCGGCGCAGCCAAGTGTTCGAGCGTTGCCTGAACCGGCTGGACGACGGTACACATCGGCAGGCCATTCTGGACTGCTATGCCACCAAGCGCGGCCTGCAATCGCCTTTCGTGTTCTGGGGCATGCTCAGTGAAACCCTGCTGGACCAAGCCTTGGGCTGCTTGCCGGGCGCCCATCTGAAGCAGTGCTTTTTGAGGCTGCTGCAGGACATTCGCAACAACCGCACCGGTATGCCAGACCTGATCCAGTTCTGGCCGGAGCAAGGCCGCTACCGCATGGTGGAGGTCAAGGGGCCAGGTGATCGCCTGCAGGACAACCAGCTGCGGTGGCTGGAATTCTGCCGCCTGCATGGCCTGCCGGTCGCGGTGTGTCATGTGCGCTGGAGCGAGGCGGCGTGAGCTACAGTGTGGCTGTACGGGCTTTGTGTGAGTTCAGCGCCAAGGTGGGTGACCTGGACCTGCGCTTCACGCCGTCGCCCACAGCCCAGGAAGGCATTGAAGGCCATCGGCGCGTGGTCGCCCGCCGGGGGGCAGGCTATGAATCGGAAATCGCCCTTGAAGGGCAGTTTGAAACCCTGCGTGTTCGCGGACGCGCCGACGGCTATGACCCGGCTTGCAACCGCCTTGAAGAAATCAAGACCCACCGCGGTGACCTGGCCCGCCAGCCTGACAATCATCGCCAATTGCATTGGGCTCAGGCCAAGGTCTATGGCTGGCTGCTGTGTCGGGCGCGTGGCCTGTCAGCCCTTGATGTGGCCCTGGTGTATCTGGACGTCGACAGTGACGGGCAGACGCTGATCACCCAGCACTGCACGGCGACTGATCTGCAGGCCTTCTTCGACGACCAGTGCCAACGGTTTCTGGCCTGGGCTCACCGTCAGCAACGGCGGCTCGCGCAGCGCGACCAAGGGCTACTGGCGCTGCGCTTTCCCTATCCGCAGTTTCGCCAAGGGCAGCGGCAGCTGTCTGAGACCCTGTACAAGGCCGTGAGCACTGGCCGCTGCCTGATGGCCCAGGCCAGTACCGGCATCGGCAAGACGCTTGGCACGCTGTTTCCCCTGCTCAAGGCCATGGTGCCGCAGCAGTTGGACAAGCTGTTCTTCCTGACAGCCAAGACGCCGGGGCGCGCGCTGGCCCTGGATGCCCTTCGCCAACTGACCGATACCCAGGCCCAGCCCGGCTTGCGCACGCTGGAGCTGATCGCCCGCGACAAGGCCTGCGAACACCCGGATAAAGCCTGCCACGGGGAATCATGCCCGTTGGCGGCGGGCTTCTACGACAGGCTGCCTGCCGCACGCGAAGCCGCCGCTGCCCAGCCCTTGCTCGACCGCAGCAGCCTGCGCGCAGTGGCGTTGGCCCATCAGGTATGCCCTTACTACCTGGGGCAGGAAATGGCGCGCTGGGTCGATGTGCTGATTGCCGACTACAACTACTACTTCGATGCCCACGCCTTGCTCTTCGGTTTGGCCCAGGCCAACCAATGGCGTACGGCCGTATTGGTGGACGAAGCCCACAACCTGGTCGAGCGCGGCCGCAGCATGTACAGCGCCAGCCTCGATCAAGGCCAGCTGCAAGCATTACGTCAACGCAAGCCGGCCGGGCTGACCACGGCCCTGGACCGTTTGAACCGGCAGTGGAATGCGCTGCACAAGGAACAGCGCGCGCCGTACCAGGCCAGTGACGCGTTGCCCCAAGCGCTGCTACGCGCGCTCCAGCAGTGCACAAGCCTGATCCAGGAGCAGATGAACCAATCCCCGGCGCATACCGATCCGCACCTGCTGCAGTTTTTCTTCAATGCGTTGCAGTTCAACCGGGTGGCTGAACTGTTCGACGAGCATTTTCTGTTCGACATCAGCGTGCGCAACGGCCCACGCAACAAGCGCTATTCCACCCTGTGCCTGCGTAACGTCAACCCGGCGCGGCTGCTCGCGCCCCGTATGCTGGCGGCCCGCAGCGTGACCTTGTTTTCAGCCACACTGAGCCCCCGGCGCTTCTACCACGACCTGCTGGGCATGCCGGCGGACACCGCCTGGCTCGAGGTAGCCGCGCCGTTTCGCGCCGAGCAGTTGGAAGTGCGCATCGCAAGTCAGGTTTCCACGCGTTATCAGCAGCGCAGCGCCTCGTTGGCGCCGATCGTCGAGCTGATTGCGCAGCAATACCAGCGCCTGCCGGGTAACTACCTCGCCTTCTTCAGCAGCTTCGAATACCTGCAGCAGGTGGCCGAGCTGCTGGCGCGCCAGCACGGGCAAATCCCCCTCTGGTCGCAAGCGCCAGGGATGGACGAGGGCGAGCGTCAGGCCTTTCTCGACCGTTTCGTCGAAGGCGGCCGCGGCGTAGGTTTTGCGGTGTTGGGCGGGGCTTTCGGTGAAGGTGTCGATCTGCCGGGGACGCGCTTGATCGGCGCGTTCGTGGCCACTTTGGGCCTGCCCCAGGTCAACCCGATCAACGAGCAGTTCAAGCAGCGGCTTGGTCGGCAGTTCGGCGCTGGGTTCGACTATGCCTACCTGTATCCAGGCGTGCGCAAAGTCATCCAGGCAGCAGGCAGGGTCATCCGGGGCGACCAGGACCGCGGGGTACTGGTACTTATCGACGAGCGCTTTGCAGAACCCCGCGTTCAGCAGATGTTTCCAGGCTGGTGGCCGCCAGCGATTGCTTGACACTGCAGCGTGGGCCCTTTGCCGCTACTGATAAAAAGGCAACTTTGAGGCCCTGCGTTCGTTCTGGTCGAGCCTTTGCGGTAAGATCAGC
The DNA here is from genome assembly GCF_007680745.1 of Pseudomonas sp. DE0010. Classification (NCBI taxonomy): domain Bacteria; kingdom Pseudomonadati; phylum Pseudomonadota; class Gammaproteobacteria; order Pseudomonadales; family Pseudomonadaceae; genus Pseudomonas; species Pseudomonas sp. DE0010. The sequence continues at coordinate 46,990 of NZ_VEJQ01000025.1, read as the reverse complement.
GACCACACCGTTCCACAATCCGTTGTATTTGAGGGCGGTTGAGCGTGTCAGGTTCGCAGTGGCTTGGCCCGTGCGCTGTCTCCGAGGCCTGGGAATGGGTAGCGTGCACTCATCGTCCGCCTGCGCTGCAACACTGCTACAGGATTTATGTTTTGTCCGAACTTCCGAAAAACCCGCTCTTGCAGTACATGGACCGGCTGGCGCCCTCCAGCCAGCAGACCATGCGCTATATCCTCCAGGACGCTGCCGACCGGCTAGGGTTCGTGGACTGCAACCTGATCGATGTGCCGTGGCATCAGCTCGAGCCTGGTCATGTGATAGGGCTGGTCGCCGCGCTGCGCAGCGATGGTTTTGCGCCCAACAGCTCGTCGCTGTACGTCAACGCCATTCGCGGTGTTATGAACGAGGCTTGGCGACAGGGCCTGATCGACCACGAGCACCTGCTGCGCATGCGCGAGGTCAAACCTGCCACTGGCTCGCGACTACCGCCTGGTCGCAACCTGCGGCGCAGCCTGATTCGGGAACTGATGGACGTCTGCGCCGCTGATCCGCGCCCGCAGGGCGTTCGTGATGCGGCCATCATCGCCTTGTTGTACGGCACCGGCATGCGCAAGTCGGAATCGGTGGACATCGACCTGGACCAGGTGGATTTCGAGGCGCGCAGTTTGCAAGTGGTGGGCAAGGGCAATCACCAGCTGATCAAGTACGCACCGCCCTGGGCCTTCGAGAAACTGCAGGCCTGGCTTGACCTGCGGCGCGCTGGCTTGCCTGCCGGCGCAGAGGACGATCCGTTCCTGTTCAACCGAATTCGGCGGGGCAACCACATCACCCGGGCTCGCATCACCAAGCATGCGATCTACTACATTGCCCGCCAACGCGGTGCGCAGGTCGGCGTGAAGATCATGCCGCACGATTTTCGTCGCGCCTTCATCACGCGGGTCATCGAAGAGCATGACCTGTCCATCGCTCAGAAGCTGGCGCACCACGCCAACATCCAGACCACTGCCATCTATGATCGGCGCGATGACAACGAACGTCGGCGTGCCGTGGACCGTTTCGACTACTGATCACGCCCGTCCCTTGCCGGCAGATGGCCGACTCTATGCCTAGGCTCGCGAGCACCTCAATGGCGCTCGTGCATGCCCTTGGCTAGTGCGCGCACCAACGAGCTGCCCAATGCGGGCGCAGCGCTCTGATTCAAGCATCTGCCGCTGATCCGCCGAATTGGCCCATTCCCTGCTATGTCCACCTCGAGAATTTGATCGAGTGGTCAGGCAGGAGCGGGCAGCCGTTCCCGCCCGGTCCCCTCGCAACGGCCATGACGCCACGCACTACAAGGGCTGCAGGATGATGCTCGCAGAGCCGCTTAAAGCATTGGACGACCCGACCGGGTGGAGCGCTTGTCTGCAATTGCGTTTTGTCGTACGCGAGGATGTGACCCGCCTTGGTGCGCGCCGGCATTTCGGACCTCTTTTGGTGCAGCGGCCATTCTATCCGGAAGGCGCGCCATGCCACGTCTATGTCCTGCACCCGCCAGGCGGCATCGTCGCCGGTGACCGGCTAGAGTTGGACATCAGCCTGGAGCCCGGTAGTCACGCGCTGCTTACCATGCCGGGGGCGAGCAAGTTCTACCGCAGCGTGGGCCCGACGGCGCGCCTGACCCAGCGCTTTCACCTGGCAGCGGGCAGCACACTGGAGTGGCTGCCCCAGGACAGCATCTTTTTCAATGGTGCCAAGGCAACGCTCGAGAGCCGCTTCACCCTCGAAGCCGGCGCTCGACTACTGGCCTGGGAAACCTTGTGCCTGGGTAGGCCGGTCATGCAAGAGCGCTTCGAGCAAGGCGCGCTCGACAGCCTGCTGAGCATCGAGCTTGCAGACCAAATCGGCCTGCACGAACGCTTGCGGGTGCGCGGTGGACGCCTGGAGAAGCTCGGTGGTCATCCGTTGCTGGCAACGTTCTGCGCTGCGCCCGCCAATCAAGACACGCTTGAGGCCATACGCCCGCATCTGGACGCGCTGGGTATCCCGGCAGGCGCGACGCTGCTCGGCTCGCTGCTGGTGATCCGCCTGCTCGATCACGACAACCAACACCTGCAACACACCCTGCAACGCCTTTGGCAGGTGCTGCGTCCGGCCATCCTGGGGTTGTACGCCTGCCCGCCACGAATCTGGGCCACCTGAAGAGAGTACCGATGGAGCTGACCCCTAGAGAGAAAGACAAACTGTTGCTGTTCACCGCCGCATTGCTGGCCGAACGGCGCCTGGCCCGTGGCCTTAAGCTCAACTACCCCGAGGCGGTGGCGCTGATCAGCGCGGCGGTGCTCGAAGGGGCACGCGACGGGCGTACGGTCGCCGAGCTGATGAGCCTTGGCCGTGAAGTACTGACCCGCGAGCAGGTCATGCCCGGCATCGCCGAGATGCTGCACGACGTGCAGGTAGAAGCAACGTTTCCCGATGGCACCAAGCTTGTGACGGTGCATGACCCCATTGTCTGAAACCCCAGCGGAGCCCCTGATGATTCCAGGTGAAATCCAGGTCGCCCTTGGCGACATCAAGCTCAACAGCGGCCGTGCCACCGTCAGCGTGAGCGTTGCCAACCACGGCGACCGCCCCGTGCAGGTCGGGTCGCATTACCACTTCTTCGAGGTCAACGCGGCCCTGGTCTTCGACCGTGGCCCCACCCGCGGGTTTCGCCTGGACATCCCGGCAGGTACCGCCGTGCGTTTCGAACCAGGCCAGGCCCGTACCGTGCAGTTGGTCGCCTATGCCGGCAAGCGCGAGGTGTATGGGTTTCAGGGCAAGGTCATGGGGCCTTTGGAGCGTGAAGCATGAGCCGACTGTCTCGCCAGGCCTATGCCGACATGTTCGGGCCCACGGTAGGGGACCGGGTACGCCTGGCCGACACCGAGCTGTGGGTGGCCGTCGAAAAGGATTACACCCTGTACGGCGAAGAGGTGAAGTTCGGCGGCGGCAAGGTCATCCGTGACGGCATGGGCCAAGGGCAGATGCTGGCCGCCGAGGCCATGGACCTGGTCTTTACCAATGCGCTGATCATCGACCACTGGGGCATCGTCAAAGCTGACATCGGCATCAAGCACGGCCGCATCGCCGGCATTGGCAAAGCCGGCAACCCCGACGTCCAGCCAGGCGTCACCTTGCCGATCGGCCCTGGCACCGAGGTGATTGCGGCCGAAGGCAAGATCGTCACGGCTGGCGGCATCGATTCGCACATCCACTTCATCTGCCCACAGCAGGTGGATGAAGCCCTCAATAGCGGCGTGACTACCTTCATTGGCGGTGGTACCGGGCCCGCCACCGGCACCAATGCCACCACCTGCACCCCAGGCCCCTGGTACTTGGCGCGTATGCTCCAGGCAGCCGACAGCTTGCCCATCAACATAGGGCTGCTGGGCAAAGGCAATGCATCGCGCCCCGAGGCACTGCGCGAGCAGATCGCCGCCGGCGCCGTGGGGCTGAAGCTGCACGAGGATTGGGGCTCGACCCCAGCGGCCATCGACTGTTGCCTGGGGGTGGCCGAGGAGATGGACATCCAGGTGGCCATCCATACCGACACCCTCAATGAGTCCGGCTGCATCGAAGACATCCTGGCCGCCATTGGCGAGCGCACCATCCATACCTTCCACACCGAAGGGGCTGGCGGGGGCCATGCGCCGGACATCATTCGGGCAGCGGGGCAGGCCAATGTACTGCCGTCCTCGACCAACCCCACCTTGCCCTACACGGTCAATACCGTGGATGAGCACCTGGACATGCTGATGGTCTGCCACCACCTGGACCCGAGCATTGCCGAGGACGTCGCCTTCGCCGAGTCGCGTATCCGGCGCGAGACCATCGCGGCCGAGGACATCCTGCACGACATGGGCGCCTTCGCCATGACATCTTCCGATTCCCAGGCCATGGGCCGGGTCGGAGAAGTCGTGCTACGCACCTGGCAGGTGGCGCACCAGATGAAAAAGCGGCGCGGGCCCCTGGCGCCCGACACGGCGTACAGCGATAACTTCCGGGTCAAGCGCTACATCGCCAAATACACCATCAACCCTGCGGTCACCCACGGCATCGCCCATGAGGTCGGCTCGGTCGAGCCGGGCAAACTGGCAGACCTGGTGTTGTGGTCTCCGGCGTTCTTCGCGGTCAAGCCGGCGTTGGTGATCAAGGGCGGCATGATCGTCACTGCGCCCATGGGCGACGTCAACGGCTCGATTCCAACGCCGCAACCGGTGCACTACCGGCCGATGTTCGGCGCCCTGGGCGCGGCCCGCCATGCCACCCGCATGACCTTCCTGCCACAAGCCGCAATCGACGATGGCCTGCACCAGGCGTTGAACCTGCGCAGCCTGATCGGGGTGGCCCACGGCTGCCGACGGGTGCGCAAGGCCGACATGCTCCACAACACCCTGCAACCGGTGATCGAAGTCGATGCCCAGACCTATCAGGTCAGGGCCGACGGTGAACTGCTGGTGTGCGAACCGGCCACCGAGCTGCCGTTGGCGCAGCGCTATTTCCTGTTCTGAAGGAGCCCCGATGTTAGTTCTGACCCGTCGTATCACCGACCCCGGCACCCATGCCGTAACCGGCACTGTCACCCTGGATGTGGACAGCCGCATCAAGAGCCGATTGCGGGTAACCCTTGACGATGGCCGCGAAGCGGGCCTGATGCTCGAAAGGGGGCACTTGCTGCGCGGCGGAGAACTGCTGACGGATGCCACCGGCAGCCAGTTGATCCGGGTACAGGCCGCGGCCGAAGCAGTCTCGACCGTGCGGTGTGCAGACCCGCACCTGCTGGCACGCGCCGCCTACCACCTGGGCAATCGACACGTACCTCTGCAGATCGAGCCTGGCCTGCTGCGCTTTCAGCATGACCATGTGCTCGATGACATGCTGCGCGGCCTGGGCCTGACCGTGGAGGCCGAACAAGCGCCTTTCGAGCCGGAGGCCGGTGCCTACCAGAGCACACCCCATACCCATGCCCATGGTCACCCCTTCGTGCGCCTGCCTGCTCATTCCTGACCTTACTGGAGCTACCTATGAAAAAGACGTTCGCGCTGTTGTTGCTGATGCTGGCGTTGCCCGCTTTCGCCCACCCTGGTCACGATACCCACCCGCTACAGGACGGGCTGTTGCATCCGTTGACCGGGCTGGATCACCTGTTGATGCTGCTGGGCACTGGCGTGTTGGCGGCGCTCACTGGCCGCACGTTGCTACTGCCCTTGGCGACATTGGCGGCGATGTTCGCCGGTGCTGTAGGAGGGCACTTGTTCGGAAATGTACTGGGCATGGAAACCCTGATTGCAGGCTCGCTGGTGGTGGCCGGTGCGGCCATGCTGCTGCCAGCACGGCAGCTGCTGCTGGCGCTGGCCATGCCGGTGTTTGCGCTGTTCCATGGCTGGGCGCATGGGGTAGAGGCGACGCCCAGCGCGTTCTGGCAATTCAGCGCAGGCTTCGTTGCAGTGAGCGGCCTGTTACTGGCCTGTGGCTACGCAGCAGGCTTGCTGCTGCGCCGCCATGCACGGCTGCAGAAAGCGTTCGGCGGTGGGCTGCTGGCCGGCGCCGCGCTGGTGCTGGCCGGTTGATGAGCACCGATCTGGCGCTGCTGCGGTTGTTGCAGCTGGCAAGCCCCGGCTTGCCAGTCGGGGGCTTCACCTATTCGCAGGGCCTGGAATGGGCAGTCGAGGCAGGGTGGGTCAAGAACACAGATGGTTTTGCCGCCTGGCAGCGCGAACAGATCCAGGACACCTTGGCGTACCTGGACTGGCCCGTGCTTGTCCGCCTGTACAACGCCTGCCTGGCCAGCGATGCCCAGGCCTACGCCCATTGGTGCCAGTTCTTGCTGGCCAATCGCGAAACGGCAGAGCTGCGCCTGGAAGAGCAACAGCGTGGGGCCGCCCTGGCGCGACTGCTCGACGGTTGGCAGCTGGCACAGGTCCCGGCTTGGCGTGACAGCCTGGGGCTCACCCAGCTGGGTGGCATGGCCTGGCTGGCCGTGCATTGGGCGATCCCCTTGCGGCAACTGGCCATGGGCTACGGTTTCGCCTGGCTTGAAGGGGCGGTAATGGCCGGTGTCAAGCTGGTGCCGTTCGGCCAACAGGCTGCCCAGACCCTGCTGCATGCGCTGAGCAATGACTTGCCCGAGGCATTCGACCACGCCCTGACCCTTGGCGACGACCAGCTTGGCGGCGGCTTGCCACTGCTGGCCATCGCTTCATCGCGTCATGAAACCCAATACACCCGTTTGTTCCGTTCTTGAGGACTGCCTGAATGCAAAGCTATCAACAACCCCTGCGTGTCGGTGTGGGTGGCCCCGTGGGCTCCGGCAAGACCGCATTGCTCGAAGCGCTGTGCAAGGCCATGCGCGACCATTACCAGATCGCGGTGGTGACCAATGACATCTATACCAAGGAAGACCAGCGCATCCTGACCGAAGCCGGTGCACTTGAGCCTGAGCGCATCGTGGGCGTCGAAACCGGCGGCTGCCCGCACACGGCCATCCGTGAAGATGCGTCGATGAACCTTGCAGCCGTCGAGGAGCTGGCACGCAAGTTTGGCAACCTTGAAGTCATCTTTGTCGAAAGTGGCGGCGATAACCTGAGTGCGACGTTCAGCCCCGAGCTGGCCGACCTCACTATCTACGTGATTGACGTAGCCGAAGGCGAGAAGATTCCGCGCAAGGGTGGACCCGGCATCACCAAGTCGGATTTCCTGGTCATCAACAAGACCGACCTGGCACCGTACGTTGGGGCTTCACTCGAAGTAATGGAGCGTGACACCCAACGGATGCGGCCCGAGCGGCCCTGGACGTTCAGCAATCTGAAAAAGGGGGAGGGGTTGCAGGCGGTGATCGACTTCATCATCGAGCGGGGCATGCTGGGCGTGCGAACCTGACACCCGCTTGATGGGCAATACCCAGCCAGGCGGGGCTGCCAGGCTGGGTAGACGCGACCCGGCAGCGCATCAGCCTGAGTGCGCGACGTGCTCCGGCGTCAGTTCATCCTGAAAATCCTCCTCGCCAGGCAATGCGGTGATCACGCTGAAGTCACTCACCTCGACCTGCCCACCGCCATAGCCCAGCAGGTGGAAGGAGAAGGCCTTGCGTTCCACCGGGTTGTCGAAACCGAACTCCATCTCCAGCGGCTCGTCAGCGGTGACCCTGACTTCCTCGGGCAAGCCTAGCGGCACATCCTGCTCCAGTTGCTTGGCCTTGAGCTGGATATACGCGGCGTGCCTGGCGTCCAGCGCACGCACCTTGACCCTGACCCGCGTGCGCGAGCCCTCGGGCATTTCCAGGTACTGCGCGCCGATCAGGTTATCGGCCCAATCGTCATGGATGCGCTTGCGTAACTGGATGGGTGAAGGCCCGCCAAATTGATAGCGCAGGTTGAGAGGGCTTTGCATCAGTGACTGGTCCAGTACGCCGGCCAATGCACCCATCTGCTGGCCCAGTGCGCTGTCGCCCTGGTCCAGGTAGCGGGCCTGATCGGCAATGAAACCTTCGCTGGCGTAACGGCGACAGCGCTGCTGGAAATCGCACTCGGTAAACACGCCCTTGCCGTCGTGGTAGCGGAGCATGCCATTGGTGAACGAGATCATTTCACGCCCAGTGTCGTAGTCTCGGTACATCGACCGCCCGCCAAGGGCCAGCGGGATGGGCAGCGCGAAATAGTCCAGCAGCGAAGTGGCCAGGTCGACATGCCCGTAGGTGCCGCCCTTGAGGTGAGGTAACTGGGCCTGATCGGGTGCGAGGGTCAGGTTGAAGCCCCAGGAAGAGGCCAGACGCACCCCATCAATGCCGTGGGATTCATCCGAGGTGATAACCACCAAGGTGTCCTTGAGCACGCCCCGGCGCTCCAGGTTATCCAAGAAGGCCCCCAGGGCATCGTCCAGATAGGCCACGGCGGCCTGCTTGGGCGTGTCGAAGCGCGCCAGGTAATCGGCAGGGGCGGAGTAGGGCTGGTGGGTGCCGACGGTGAGCAGGGTGAGCATCCACGGTTTGTCTTGCTTGCGCAGTTGCCCGACGTAATTCAGTGCGCCCTCGAAAAAGGCTCGGTCATCCTTGCCCCACGGGAAGTCCAGGTAATTGCGGTTGGCGAACCACTCCACGCCATGTACCGAATCAAAACCTATGTGGGGCATGATGCGGTCCTTGGCCATGAAACGCAGCCCAGCGCCCTGCAGGTAATGGGTGGTAAAACCAGCCTGGCGCAACTGCGCCGGCAGGCAGGCCTGGTTGCGCTCGGCCTGGGTCAGCAACTCCACGCCCTTGGGCGTACCGTTGGCCAGCTTGTCGTAGTCGCCACAGAGCATTGCATACAAGCCGCGTATGGTCTGATGGCTGTGCAGGACGTAGTCCGGGGTGTTCATGCCCCGCGCTGCCCATTGGCTCAGGCGCGGCATCAGGTCTTCGTCGAAGCGGCTGTGCAGCGCCTCGCGATTGGGGCGCAGGTAGGCACCCGGGATGCCCTCGACCGTGATGACCAGCAGGTTGCGCGCGCTGCCCGGGCCATTGAGCAGGCGTTGGCCGTTGAGATCCGACTGGGTGAGGCCGGCGCTCGGCAGGGGGGTGAACGGCGTCGCCTGGCCGCTCCAGCGTTGCACCTGGCGCTGCACATCGCCCACCGCCGCAGAGACGAGCTGATGGCCCAGGTTGTATTGACGCCACTGTTCGGCATCGGAGGGTGCCAGGTGTTGGCTGGCCCAATGCACACCGAACAACGCCAGGACCGCCACCCACGCCTTGCGTGGCAGCGATCGGCCAGGCTGTGTACGCGTCTTCCACGCCCAAGCCAGCCAGGCCAGCAGCCCGGCACCCATGGACCAAGGCAGCCAGGCGTGGGCCAGACCGCCCCCGGTGGAGTTCTCCATGAACTGCGGGTCGACCAGATAGGCGAGGTCTGCGCTGGTGGGCAACCGTCCCACCGCGCTGACCAGTTCGGCCGAGGCGACCCAGAGGAGGGCCCACGCCAACAGCACCGGCAGCGCCAGCCACCAAGGCCGGCGGTGCAAAAGCAGCACCAGTGCGCCGCCCAAGGCCAGGTCGGAGAGATAGCCAAGCGGGTTGGACCAGCCCAACACGGCACGTGCGCCCAGAGGTAGCACCAGCACCAACACGGCCAAGGCGGCGAGCCGCTGGTGTGAGGGGTCTGAAAGGCTCTTCACAAAAATCTTTCCTTTGCCATTAAATCGTCATCAAACTGTGGCTGATGATAACAGGCCGAGGCCGGGCAAGGCGGGCGTGCAAAGCGCGGGCACACAAAAGGAGGGCCCGCGTGAGCGGGCCCGGTGCGTCGATCATCAGAAGTAGTAAGGGAATTTGAGGCTGAACGAGAAATCGGGCGCATCATCGGTCAGCCCAATGGACAGGTTGGGCACGATCGTGAGGTTGTTGGTCGCCGCAAACGTCATGCCGACGTTGAAGTTGGCCGCGTTGTAGTCGCTGTTGGAGACCGATTGCCAGTCACCACCGTCGGGCTTGATCTTGCTCTTGCGTCCGAACTGGTCGGAGACCGAGAACGACATGCTCATCTTCTCGTTCAGCGCGAAGGCAATACCCGCACCGATTTGCCAAGAGTCGCCCAACTTCACGTCACCTGGGACCTTGCTGTTGACCTGCGGGCTGATGTCGCTGAAGGAGTCTTGCAGGTTGTACGTGTAGGACAAGCTGCCGAACAGCACGGCCGGATCGAACGTCTTGACCAGCGAGATACCCGGTGTGATGGACCAGACCCCATTGCCGGTCGGCAGGCTCTCGGGCACGGATAGGTTGTCGTTGCCCGCCACTTCGCGCAGCTTGATCCCATAGGGGTCCTTGCCGGTAGGCGCCTTGACCCGCAGGGTGGCCACGGCGTCTGGCCAGGTCTCGGATTCGTCCAGGAACTTGTAGGCGACACCCACGTTGATATCGCCGATTTCCGGGTCGCGTGTGACCGTGGCATCCGAGGTGCTCGGCCCGGCACCCCCAGCGCCGCCAGACGAATAGGTGGACTCGCGGTAAATGACGGGGACGTTGATGTCGAACTGCCAGCGCTGGTCCAGGTTGTAGCGTGCCGTCAGGTCCAAGGTCCAGTTGTCGGCTTTGATCCGGTCCAGGTTGATATTGCCCAGGAAGATCGAATCCAGCGCCAGGAAGCCGTTGAGGGTCAGGGCGCGGGTGTCGTAGTGGGTGTAGGTCAAGCCGGTTTCGAGGCTGAACTTGCCACCTCCGAAGAACCCGCTGGCCTCGTCGTACAGGTTGGAGACGCTTTGCGCAGGCTCGGAGTCTGCGGCCAGCGCCTGTCCATACGAACTGCCGGTGGTCCCAGGCGCCCCGGCGGCGACGGTCTGGGCCCCCTTGACCCGTTCGCTGGGCGATCGCACCAGGCGTTTTGGCGGGGGAGCGGCCGGGGTTTCTTCGACCTGGCGAACCCGCTGCTCCAGCACCATCAGCGCCTGCTGCTGGGCTTCATAGCGGCGCTTGAGTTCGGTCAGTTCCTGTTTGAGTGCTTCTACTTGCGGATCTACAGCGGCGTACAGCGATGTGGCGGGTGCCAAGGTTGTCAAACACACAACCGCTTTGAGTGCTAACGATCGTTGCATGAAGATGCCGTCCCTTCCGACTGCTGTGATGAGACTGAGCGTAGATCAGTATCCGACAGAGCGAAGCCCTTTGAGCTGGTCCAGGCTGCCATTTAGCGAAGCGGCAGTCGGCAGGTTCTGACGCATGACCACGTTCAGGGAGGTGACGTTGTTCACCAGGTTGCCATTGCCGAGCACGGTGGTGTTCTGCATCAACCCGCCCTGGGCCAGGCGCTGCACGCTGCTACCCTGGTTGGCGTTGGCGTCTATGTTCATTTGTACGCCCACGCCTGTGGACGATACGCTCAGCGCGCCGGCGCCGTTTTCGGCCATCAATGTCTGCCCAGCGGCCAATACCTGGCCATGGGGCTGCACGGCAGGGGCCTGATCGGCCTTGGTCACGTTGACGTTTACAGTGTTGTACGCACTGTTGTCGTCGCCGGCCGCGCGGACCACCTGGGTCACCCCCTGGGTGGTGCCGAGCCCGGCACCGCCGCTCACCGTGCCGCTGCCTTGGGCGACCGGCTGGGCACCTCCCTGGGCCTTCGGCGCGCCGTGCCCATCGATCAGCGAGACATAGAACTGCGGCTTGATCGTGGCCTCTTGCACCTGCAAGGTGCTGCTGGCGCCTATCACTTCACCGCGCGCGTTCTGCCAGGTGCTGCTCATGACGATGCCAAAACTCACGATTCGGCCCGGCATCACGTAGCGCCCACGCAAGCTCGCCAGCTCCTGGTCCTTGAGCTCGATGGGGTGCAGCACTTCGGCGTGGACAGGCAGGCTGGCCGTCATGCAGGCCAGGACCAACCAGATAGGGGTCTTCATGCAATGCTCCCCGGCGCATCATGCACCTTGTTCTTGGAAGAGGCGTTAGAAGAAATCGCTTCGAATGAAGCCGTAGTCCAGCAGATCGGCATCCTTGACCGGCGTGAAGCCGTCCAGGCGGCCTTTGGCCGTCAGCGGCAACGGAGGGTCGAGCAGCGCGTTGTGCTTGTCGTAGCCCTGGCCGATCACCGCGAAAATGATGCCGTTCCAGCCCTTGAGGAAGTCCTCGGTTCTGTAGCGCTTGTGCCCCAACACCGGATCGCCGATGTAGACCCAGCCGCGGTCGACCTTCTGCATGACCACAAAATGCTTGTAGCCGCGGATGTCCATCAGCACCACCACCGGGATTCGTACGCTGTTAAGGGTTTCGGGCGCCACCCGGTATCCCCGGGCGCGCATGCCCAGGCTTTCCACGTAGCGCTTCATGTCGAGCATCGAAAACCCCTGGGTGCGGACCAGGTTCTGGTCGGCATGGGTCAGCATGCCTTCGATGATCTGGTGTTCGTCCACGTCCAGCCAGTAGGCCTGACGCAGGATGGTTGCCAGCGCGGCGGCGCCGCAGCTGAAGTCGGTCTTCTGTTGCACCAAGTCGGCGAACTTGCGTTCGCGCATGCTCTGGATGGGCTTGAACACCACCGCGCCGCCTGGCAGGACGGACAGGGGCATCTGGGCTGCTTGACCCATGCTGGCCAGGCACAGCAGGAACGCCAGGGCGAATACGCGCATGATCGACGCCTTTGGATGCGTTGAAGATAGGCCCCCTGAAAGGGGGCCTTGGGGTCTGGCATCAGAACGAGGTATTGGAGATAGCCAGCGAGTTGCTCTGCTGGTTGCCGACACCGGCCGCCACGTTCACGCCCAGGTTGCCGCTGCCGCCATTGACCGAACCGCTAAGGGTTGCAGTGTTGGTCACAGGGTTGGCCCAGCCGGTCGGGGTCAGCACTTGGAAGGACACGGTATTGCTCAAGTCGTAAGCGCTGCTTTCGCTGTAGCTCTTGGCCACGTCGTTGGAGGACTGACTGGAGGTTTCGCCAGACTTTTCAAACGCCGAAGCCGAAGCGTTCTCGTAGGACGAGTCATGGGACTTGGTGTACGACGAGTCACGCGAATGGTTATAGGCCGACTCGCTTGACTTGTCGTAGTTGGAGTCGAAGGCTTTCTCGAATGAAGAATCGTAGGCACTTTGCTGCGAGGTGTTCACCGAGGCGTCCAGGGATGCATTGAGCGAACCGTCGACGCTGCTGGTGCGGGTGCGCTCGCGATCACCGTTGGTCAGGGTCAGGGTACGCGTGGCATCGGCAGCCGCTGCCAGGCTGGCACTGAGGCTGGCGCTGTTCGAGGCGCTGGCGCTGCCGCTGGCCGAACCGTTCATGCCCCAGCTGTTGGAGCCACTGGCACTGGCACTGTTGGAGCCGCTGGCGTTGTTGGCACTCGAACCACTCGAATTCCAACCGCTGGAGCCGCTGGAGCTGGCACTTTGCGAGCCCGCCAGGTTGAAGCTGGACGAGGCACTGCGGTCATCGGTCGAGTTCAGCGTACCTTCACGCGAGCTGGAACCGGTGGCCGAGGTGGTGAAGGTCAGGGTATCGACACGGTAAGTGCGGTCGGCCCCATTGTTGACCACAAGCCCAGGGCCGTTCTGGTCGGCCTTGGCCGTAGCCGTGGCGTTGCCGATACCGGCATTGGTATTGGCGATGGCCATGCTGTTCTTCTGCTGGTTCAGGTCGCCGCCGGCAATGTTGATGCCTACGTTGCCCGAGCTGCCTTCGCCAGAGCCGCTCATTACCGCCGAAGACTGGGTCGACCAGTTGTCGACCCGGTTGTTGTTGCTGTACTGGCTGACGTCAGCATTGGCTTCTGCGGTGCCGAAGACGAAACTGTTGTCCAGGGTAGAGTCGGCAGCGGCGTTGGCGATGGCCGACGCGTTGCCCTGCTGGTTACCGTTACCAGACGCCACGTTGACACCCACGTTGCCACTGGCGCCAGTTGCCGAGCTGCTCATTTCAGCTTCGTTCACGGTGCCCTGGTTGGTGATGGTGTTGCCGGTGCTACGCTGGGTGTCCAGCGCATCGGCCTTGGCCGAGATAGGCAGCCAGGTGGTGCTGTTGCCGTTGTAGCTGCGACGGTTCTGATCGGCTTGTACAGCAACGGCCATGACCGCAGCAATTGCGAAAACCAGAGGCTTGAGTGCCATCGAAGGTTTCATGGTGATTCTCCGTACTCTAAAGGTTAAGTGTCGTTCATGACTCAAACGGTCAGTCGGCGACTCGTATGCTCAAGGTGTTGGCCATGCGGTTTCCCACCCCGGCACTCTGATTCAGCTGAACCACGCCACGGCCACCGGTGAACGCCTGGTCACTGGTGGTGACCTGGCGATGACCTGTCGGGGTTGCAGCTGAGTCAAAGGTGTTGAGCAGCGTCACGTTCTGTTGCAGGAGGACGCTGTCGTCGATGCTTTGCGGTTGTGTTCCGACGCTGATGCGCAGGGCGTTGGCCTGCTGGGTGCCGGCACCGGCGCTCTGGTTGACGCCAAGCGCGCCATTGCCGTGGCTGAACGAGGCGCCGCCAATGTGGGCTTGGGTGTCCATGGCAGCGTCCGCAGGCGTATTGAGCCGTTGCCGGATCTGGGTCGTGGCACTGGCGCCGTGGCCAAGGGCGAAGGCCCGGGCATTGGCCTGCTGCTGCATGTCCCCGGCGGCCTGGTTGACCGTCATGTTGCCCTGATAGGCACGGCCGGCGTCGTCGATGGTGGCGCTGTTGCTGATGGCAGTCGGTGGCTGGGCCATGGCGGACGCGCTGCACAGCAGGGTGATGACGAGCAGGGCAGGCTTCATGTCATTTGCCCCCCGTCAGGATCTGCAGGGGCGCGAGGCCTTTCTGCACGCTCGAATTGACCATGTTGGAGATCCCGTTGCCCGACCCTGATCCACGCCCGCCAGCCAGGTTGGGCAATTGGCTCTGGTGGCCAAGGTTGCCGCCCAGGTGATCGGTGTGTTGGGTGATCAGGGCGTTGATGCCTGAGCCGCTGCTGATGCTAGCGAAGTCGCCATCGCTCAACTCGTTGGTCTGGCGCAGCACATGATTGACCGGGTTGGCATTGACGGTGGTGGGTGTGGGGTCCGGACGCAGTGGGGGAATCACGGCATTGCGTGTCTGCACGTCGCGGGTAATGACGATGGTGCCATTGTCGGCTTGGGCGGTCGCGCTGAGCGAGCTGATCGCGCACCCCAGCAGCAACAGGTAACCCAGGCGTTTGTCGATGTTCCTCACGACGGCAATTCCTTCTTCAGCCGCTGGCCTTGTTCAGCGTTGCGCTAGCAAGAGCAGAAGCCGTGCCGCTTTTGAGAAGTCGCTGTATTTCAGGAGGTTAGCGCGATGAAAGCTGTCGTGTAGAGCTGCGTTGTGTCAGTGCTGATACAACGGACATGGACTGATGACCAAGCGGTCACCTCTAGGGCGTGGTTTGATTGGAATGACAGGCAGTGTATCGGTGGCGTGACACTTATCGGAGCTCACGGCGTAAGCCGCATGCTTGCGGGGTTGGTAACAGCCGGGGTGTGTCAGAGGCTTAACACCGGGTCAGAGCCCCGCAGCGTCGAGGCGACCAGTTCCAGCGCCAGAGCCTGACGTGTCGCCCAGTCACCTTCGATGATGCGATAGGGCTGATCGTGGTCTTGCAGCCAGTGCAGGCTTGCCTCGAAAAACTGCTGGCGCTCTCGCACATCCGGTTGGGTGCGCTGGCCATCGGCAACCCAGGGCACGCCCTCTGGGCTGAGAAGCAGGTGCAGGTCGTAGTGACGATCGAGCAGAGCCTGCTCCAGCCAAGGTGGGCAGTCACCGAACAAGGTCTGGCTCCAGAGCATGTTGCTGAGCAGGTGGGTGTCCAGAATCAACAGCGAGGGCGAGGCTGCGCGTGCAGCGTCTTCCCAGGCCAACTGTCCATGGGCGATGCTGGGGATGTCGGCGTAGCACGTGTCGCGGCAGTGCTGGTCGATGAAATGACGCACATACTCACCCACCACCAGCCCTCCGAAACGCGCCTGGATCTGGCCGCTGAGCCAGCTCTTGCCACTGGATTCGGGGCCGCACAGCACCACAACCTGTGTGCTCGTGACAGCGCTCATGCCTTCACCAACGCCGGGTCCCTGTGCCACTCCAGCCATCCGCGCAGGGCAATGAGGGTGAGCACCGCAAACAGCGCCGCGGTGAAATACAAGTGCTGGTGCAGGTACTGCCCGACATAGATGATGTCCACAACGACCCACAGGGGCCAGCATTGCAAGCGCTTTTGCGCCATCCACAGCTGGGCCACCAGGCTAAAGCCGGTCAGGCTGGCATCCAGCCAGGGCAGGGCGGCATCGGTCCAGGTGGCCATGGCAGTACCCAATGCTGCGCTAAGCAGTACGCCCAGGCCCAGGTGGATGACCAGCGCGCCGGGCCGTAAGCTCGATACCTGGCGTGCCGCGTCTTGCCGTTCAGGGCGCTTCCACTGCCACCAGCCATACAGTTGCAACAGCGCATAGGCAACTTGAAGCAGCATCCCCGAATAGAGCTTGACCTCATAAAATAGCCAGGCATAGATCAGCACCATGATCAGGCCGAGGGGCCAGCACCAGGCGTTCTGCTTGACCGTGAGCCACACAGCGATGACGCCGAGGACGGCGGCGATGAGTTCAAGGCCGGACATCGGCGATCCTTGGAGATTTCAGGGAGGGGCGCGATTGTAGCGGTTAGCTCAAGGAAGGTGTAGAGCGTTGCCGGGATCAGGGCCGTCTAGCGGCCCTGAGCCGGTGTCGGCTTCAGACCCTGAACTGGCGCAGCAGTTGTTCCAGGTCCTGGCTGAGCCGGCCTAGCGCCACGCCGGCCTCACTGGACTGGCGTGCCGCCTCGGCCGCCTGCTGCGAGAGGCCTGCCGTGTCCAGCACGTTGCGGTTGATGTCCTCGACCACGTGGGACTGCTGCAGTGTGGCGCTGGCAATAGAGGCATTCAACGCTGTCAGGGTGTGCAGGGCCTGGTTGATCGCATCTAGGCTGGCGCCTGCTTCGCGGGCTTGCGTGACGGTTTGCCGTGAGGCCTCGCTGCTGGTGTTGATCGCCTTGACGGCAGCATCGGACTGGCTCTGCAAGTGTTCGATCATGGTGTGGATCTCGGCCGTGGACTGGGCCGTGCGCTGCGCCAGCAGGCGCACCTCATCGGCTACCACGGCAAAACCCCTGCCTTGTTCGCCCGCGCGAGCCGCTTCGATCGCCGCGTTAAGCGCCAGCAGGTTGGTTTGTTCTGCAATCGAGCGGATCACGTCCAGCACGCCGCCAATACGGGTACTGTGCCCGGCCAGGTCACGGATCACTTGCACCGCCTGTTCGATGGTGATGGACAACCGGTCGATCTGGGCCAGGCTGCCATGGATCGCCTGCTGCCCATGGGCGACCTGTTGCTGAGCGCAGTGCATTTCCCCGGCGGCCTGCTCGGCGGTCTTGGCTACATCCTGCACGGCGTAGGTCACCTCGTTCACGGCCGTTGCCACCTGGTCCATCTGCAGGGATTGTTGTGCGCTTTGCTGTTGCGCCGCACCGGCATTGTCGCCTACATGGTCGGCTGATCTGGCCAGCGCATGCGCCGCCCCTTGCAATTGCCCGATCACCCCTTGCAGCTTGCCGTTGAAGCGGTTGAAGTGCTCGCCCAGCTGACTGAGTTCATCGCGCCCGTGGGTGTCCAGGCGCCGGGTCAGGTCGCTTTCGCCGCTGGCGATATTGCCCATGGCCTGCACGGCTTCCTGTAGCGGGCGGGCAATGCTGCGTGCGATCACCCAGACCATCAGGCCCATCAGCAGCGCGATCGCCATGCCCAGCAGCGAAGCGTCACGCAGCTGGCGAGCGAACTCGGTCTGTACGTCGTCAACGTAGACCCCAGAGCCGATGATCCAGCCCCAGGGCTTGAACAGCTGGATGTAGGATGTCTTGGCAACAGGTTCGCTAGCCCCTGGCTTGGGCCAGCGGTAATTCACAGGCCCAGCCTCCTGCTGGCGCGCCAGCGCGACCATTTCGTTGAATACGGCAAAGCCATCCGGATCGCGAATGCCCGAAAGGTCCTGGCCGTCGAGCTTGGGATTGGCCGGATGCATGATCATGCGCGGGGTCAGGTCGTTGATCCAGAAGTAGTCGTCATGGTCATAGCGCAACGCCCTTACCACCTGCAGGGCTTGTTGCTGGGCCGCGTCACGGCTCAAGGTGCCGGCGGCCTCCAGCTGTTGGAAATGCGCCAGTACACCTGTGGCCGTTTCCACCACATGCCGGGTTTTCTCGGCCTTGGCCTGGTACAAGTCGCCGTGGATCTGGCGCAGCATCAGCAGACCAAGCACCAACAGCATGGCTATCGCCACTATCAGGATCAGCCATAAACGGCTGCTGATCGACATCGATCTAAGCGTCTTCATTGCGCATGCTCCATTTGTTCTTGTTTTCACCTGCATCCAAGCACGCCTGCGGCCATGGACCCACTCGACTAATGGCTAAGTGCCATGTGCGGTGGAGTCTGTTGCCTGCATCGTCATGACAGTGCAAAGGGGCTCTGCCAGCATTTCGGCGGCGCAACATGAAACCTTTAGTAACCGTGAACTTTTCCACTGGCTTTGCGACCAACAGACGCTGTAAAACAGCCGGGCCGCGTGCGGCAATATTCAGGCAAATCAAGAACAAGGAGCTTGCCACGAGCAGGCTCCATCGGGGGGATGATGGATTTTTGGACGGCCTTTCAGGCAATCATACTGGGCGTGGTGGAAGGGCTGACGGAGTTCCTGCCGATTTCCAGTACTGGCCACCAGATCATCGTTGCCGACCTCATCGGGTTTACAGGTGAGCGGGCGATGGCCTTCAACATCATCATTCAGCTGGCCGCCATCCTGGCGGTGATGTGGGAGTTTCGCGGCAAGATATTCGATGTGGTCCGTGGGTTGCCCAATCAGCCCAGGGCGCAGCGCTTCACCGGCAACTTGCTGTTGGCCTTCCTGCCTGCGTTGGTATTGGGTGTATTGTTCGCCGACCTGATTCATGAGTACTTGTTCAATGCTGTCACCGTGGCAGCTGCGCTGGTACTGGGTGGGGTGATCATGCTCTGGGCCGAGCGACGCCAACACAGGGTTCAGGTGACTCATGTCGATGAGATGCACTGGAGCCACGCGCTCAAAATCGGTTTCGTGCAGTGTCTGGCCATGATCCCGGGTACCTCGCGTTCCGGCTCGACCATCATCGGCGGCCTGCTGTTTGGCCTGTCGCGTACTGCTGCGACGGAGTTTTCCTTCTTTCTGGCGATGCCGACGATGGTGGGGGCTGCCGTGTATTCGGGTTACAAGTACCGCCATCTGTTCCAGCCCGATGATCTGCCGGTCTTTGCGCTGGGCTTTGTCACCTCGTTCATCTTCGCGATGATCGCCGTACGCGGCCTGCTGAAATTCATCGCCAACCACAGTTATGCAGCCTTTGCCTGGTATCGGATCGTCTTCGGCATGCTGATCCTGGCGAGCTGGCTGTTCGGCTGGGTCGACTGGACCGTCGCTCATGGATGAGCAGTCAGACCGCCAGCGCCCGACACGGATACGCAATGCCAAGTTCAAGGGAGTGCTGCTGGGGCTGCTGTGTGTGCTGCCGGTGTTGGGCGTCGCGTGCCTGGCCTACGACGCGCAGGCGTGGTGGCCGCTGGTGGTGTACCCGGTGATGAGCCTGGTCAGTGTATTGCTCTACTGGCGCGACAAGTCCCAGGCCCGCAGCCAAGCGCGACGCACCCCGGAGAAACTGCTGCATGGTGTAGAACTGTTCGGTGGCTGGCCTGGGGCTCTGCTGGCGCAGCAGGTGTTCCGGCACAAGACACGCAAGGTGCCTTACCAGGTCAAGTTCTGGGCCATCGTGGTCGTGCACCAGGCCGCCTGGGCGTATTGGCTGTTCTTTCAAGGGCGAGCTGCAGCGTTGGGGTGAAGCCGCTGTATCACGAACGGGGGCGAGCGCCCCCTATTGAAGTTCCGGCCACTCGGGTTGGGCTCAGTGATGTGTCAGACGTAACGTTCCCCGCACGTCTCGAATGAGGCGGCCAAATGATCGATCCATACCCGCACCGCAGGCGTGACACCGCGTCGGTGCGGGTAAACCGCCTGCAGGTAGCCGCCTGGCAAGGACCAGTCCGGAAGTAATCTTACGAGTTCACCGCGTTGGAGCTGCTCTTCACAAAACAGGCTGGGCAGGGCGGTGAAGCCCAGACCAGCGCGTACAGCTGCATTACGTACCACGAAATCGTCCACTGAAAGCCTGGGTTCGAGCGCCAAGGCGTGTTGCTGGCCCCCTGGCCCCTGCAGCCTCAGGTGTACCAGGCGGTCGGCCTCGGGTGCACCCAGCACCGGCAGGTCGGCCAGTTGCTCAGGCGCGCGCACCTGTGGGGCGAAACCGGGCGCGGCTACCAGTTGCATCTGTGCCTGACACAGTCGCCGGGTCACCAGCGTAGGGTCCTCATCGCCCAAGTCGCGCACTCGCAGCGCTACATCTATTCCTTCAGAGATCAGGTCCACCCTACGGTTGAGCAAGACCAGATCCAGCTGCACGAGCGGATACTGTTGCAGAAACCGGGTTACCACGTCCGGCAAGAACGCATGACCCAAGGCCACCGGGCAGGACACGCGTAGCCTGCCGCGCGGTTCACTGCTCATGCTGGCTACTGCTTCTTCAGCGGCTTCAGCTTCAAGGAGCATGGCTTGGCAGTGATGCAGGTAGCGTTCGCCCACAGCGGTCAGTTTCACTTGCCGCGTGGTGCGCTGTAGCAGGCGCATGCCCAAGCGATCCTCCAGTTCGGCGATACGGCGGGATAGCCTTGATTTCGGAATGCCGAGCTGGCGTCCAGCGGCGGCGAACCCGCCTGCTTCGACGACACGGGCGAAATAAAACAGGTCGTTCAGATCCTGCATGGCACGGCTCATTGTTCCAGGGGTAGGACAAACTAGCGCGATTGGGCGTACTTATCATCCATTACACACTTAGGTAACATCCTTTTCATCAAATATATCCAGCCTCAACCCCCCTTTCACAGGAGTACCCCATGAAACTGCTGCACATCGATTCGAGCATCCTGGGTGACAACTCGGCCTCGCGCCAATTGAGCCGTGAAGTCGTAGCCGCGTGGCAGGCCGCTGAGCCGAACGTCGAAGTGGTCTATCGCGACCTGGCAGCCGATGCCATCGCTCATTTCTCGGCCGCTACCCTGATGGCTGCCGGCACCGGCGAAGAGCTGCGCGATGCAGCCCAGGCCCTCGAGGCCAAGCTCAGTGCCGAGACCCTCGAAGAGTTCCTGGCCGCCGACGCAGTGGTCATCGGCGCGCCAATGTACAACTTCAGCGTGCCGACCCAACTCAAGGCTTGGATCGACCGCATCGCCGTCGCCGGCAAGACCTTCCGTTATACCGAGGCTGGTCCAGAAGGCCTGTGCGGTGACAAGAAAGTGGTGCTGGTTTCCACGGCAGGGGGAATGCATGCCGATCAACCGACAGGGGTCGGCCACGAAGACTTCCTCAAGGTATTCCTGGGCTTCATCGGTATTACCGACCTGCACGTGGTACGGGCTCATGGCCTGGCTTATGGCCCGGAGCAGCGCACCGAAGCGATTGCCGCGGCCCAGGCGCACATCGAGAACGGTCTGTTCGCCGTGGCGTGATGGCAGGAGATACAGAGCGCAAGTTAAGGGTCGCCTAGGCGGCCCTTTTTCATGGGCGTACCAACCGTATTCTTCTAATGGCCGCACAGCCCACTGTTGCGCAACGCTAGGGCGCAACTGTAATGGTGGTTCATTGAGGAATAGCCTTATGCTGTAACGAAATATGTATAAGTGCTGAAGAAGGAAGCCGCAATGCCGCTCAAGGACCTGCTCATCGCTCTGGTGGTAATCATCGCCTGGGGCGTCAACTTCGTCGTGATCAAGGTCGGGCTCGATGGGTTGCCACCCATGTTGCTGGGGGCGCTGCGTTTTCTGCTTGTGGCTTTTCCCGCGGTGTTCTTCATCAAGCGGCCGAACCTGCCGTGGCGTTGGCTGATCGCCTACGGTGCGACCATCTCGCTGGGGCAGTTTGCGTTTCTGTTCCAGGCCATGGCCAGCGGCATGCCACCGGGGCTCGCTTCATTGGTCCTGCAGTCCCAGGCCTTCTTCACCTTGGGCTTCGC
Organism: Pseudomonas sp. DE0010; assembly: GCF_007680745.1. NCBI lineage: Bacteria > Pseudomonadati > Pseudomonadota > Gammaproteobacteria > Pseudomonadales > Pseudomonadaceae > Pseudomonas > Pseudomonas sp. DE0010. The sequence continues at coordinate 25,408 of NZ_VEJQ01000025.1, read as the reverse complement.
TGCGCTGTTTCTGGGCGAGCGCTTGCGCGTGGCCAGCGTGCTCGGGCTGCTGGTGGCCGCCGGTGGGCTGGCGCTGATCGGCAGCGAAGACGGTAGCCATGTCCCCATGCTCGCGCTGGTACTGACCTTGTGTGGCGGGGCGATGTGGGGCTTGGGCAACATCATCACTCGTCGCTTCGGGTCGATAGACCTGGTGGCATTGGTCATCTGGGGCGGCTTGATCCCTCCGCTGCCGTTTCTGCTGCTTTCTGGCTGGTTGGAGGGGCCTGAACGCATCAGCCAGGCGCTCACGCACATCGGCTGGCACTCGATTGCCGCGCTGGCATACCTGGCATTCGTGGCCACCATTCTGGGCTACAGCCTCTGGAGCACGCTGTTGTCGCGCCATCCGGCCGGCAAGGTCGCGCCTTTTTCGCTGCTGGTACCTGTCATAGGCCTGAGTTCATCAGCGCTGCTGCTGGGCGAGCGCCTGACTGAAACCCAGGGTTGGGGTGCCTTGCTGGTCATGAGTGGCTTGTTGGTGAACGTGTTCGGCGCCCGACTCGGACAGCGGCTCAAGGCTGCGAGGGCCTGAATAATCACGAGTGCTACCTGTCTTTTTTTAAGCGTTGATTGACCAAGCTCATGATGTCGGTCAGTTACGGTCGCCTATCAGGCACGGATATGGTTCCTTGGTTACGTTTTTGTAAGGAGGACCGCAAACGATGCGAGTCAGGGACGAAACCTATTGGCAGTGGGCCGACGCACAACTGCACAGCCGCTGCCACGACGAGGTGCTGAGCGATGGCACCACCCTGGATGTGCAGGTGCGCCTGTCCAGGCAAGGTGCAACTCAACTGTTTCTCGGCCTTTACGCACGCAATGGGCAGGCTCTGTTGGAGGAGTATTATGCTGCGCGCTCCGGGGAAACCATGACCCGGGCGCTGGTTTGGGGGGTGGAGCGCGCTCGGGCGTTGGCCACAGGTGCCATGCCATTACCTAAAAAAGCCAAAAGGCGCGCATGAAAAAGCCCGGCGCGGTGGCCGGGCTTGATATAGCGTGACGGTCAATACTGCGCTTCGATCACTTTCACGGCACGTTGCGTACGTGCCTCTGGCCATTGCTGTTGCAGGGTTTGCAAGACACGGCCGACGAACTCGGTATCGGCAGCCGCCTTCTTGCCCACATAGCCCTGGCCTCGGCGGTAGGCCTTGAATCTCGCACGCATGCTTGGCAGGTGCTCCTGGAATTCATCTTCAATCGTGTTGGGTGGCAAGCGGTCCAGGCGCACTTCGCCGCTTTGGCTCACCCACAGCAGATGGTCATCGAGGCTGTCCTTGCGCGTGGCGAACAGCTTGGCCAATTGATCGATGGTCGGATTGTCGTTCAAGTTCATCATAAAGCCCCCATTACCCAGTTTCAGGTGATTTTCACAGTTGGCGCTATCGCGATGTAGCGCGTTTCCAAGGCTGCTACTGCAGCTTTGCAACAGGGGCTTTCTCACGCTGCCTTTTGGACAGTTCCCTCTCCACGGACCGCCTGCGTTACCGCGCAGGCGGCCTGGAACACCCTTGCCACGGCTCCCGATCAGGGAGACGGCCTCATCATGCCCAAGCGCGATGAACGGCGTCAACTATTTTGTAGTGATATTTTTTGCTCACTACATTTTCGTAGAGTTGTTCGACAATACTCGATTTCAAAGCCCTGAAAGAATCTCGTATGCCGCGCGCACGCGGGCTTCGTTGGGGTAGTTGCGGTTGGCCAGAAGCACGATGGCCAAGCCCTCTGACGGGACGAACGCTGCGTAGGCACCGAAACCATTGGTGGAGCCTGTCTTGTTGTACCAGGCTCCCGCCAATGGGGCGGCAGGCGGCTGCAGCCGTTGTGCCGGCTGGGGGCCTCGTATCATTTGCGGACCATTGCCGGCGATGAGGGTGCGCAGCGCAACGGGGTACGCATAACGCTCCCAGCCCAGGCCTTGTGTCATTTCACCGATCTGGGCGTAGCCGCTACGGGTGATGAGGGTGGCCCGGGCCAAGGGCGCAGGCAGACCGTCGGGCTGCATGTTCAAGCGCACATAACGCAGCAGATCGCTGGCACTGGTCTTGATGCCGTAGGCTTGCTGCGCATAAGGGCCAGGGTTTACGCGCACTGGCTTGTCGCTGGCGTCGTAGCCCTGGGCATACAGGCTACGTGCATCACTGGGCACCTCCAGGTAGGTGCTGTGCAGGCCCATGGGCTCCAGCACGTTGTGCTCAAGCAAGGTGGCAAACGGTTGATGTTGGGCGCGGGCGGCCAGGTCGCCGAACAGGCCCAGGCTCGGGTTGGAGTAACACCGTTGGGCACCTGGCGTGCCTTTGGGCTGCCATTGGCGCAAAAACGTCACCACTTGCTCGGGTGTATCCACGGTGTCAGGAAACTGCAAGGGCAGGCAATCGGCACTGTAGGTGCCCAGGTCCAGCACGGTGGCGTCGCCCATGGGGGTGCCAGCCAAGGCCGGGTGATAGCGTTTGGCAGGGGCGTCCAGGGCAAGCTGGCCTTCGGCATTGGCCACTGCCGCCAACGTGGCGGTGAATGTCTTGCTCAGCGAGCCAATTTCAAAGAGGGTGTCGCGGCTAACGGGCACGCCGCTTTCGCGGCTGGCGACGCCGTAGCTGAAGTAATGAGCGTGGCCATGCGCATACAGCGCGACCGCCATGCCGCTGATGCCCTGGGCCTGCATCAGGGGGCCAATGACGGTGTCGACTTTGATTCGCAGCGGGTCATTGGCGTAGGCGGGTAACCAGAGGGCGCCGAGTGTGAGGGCGACCGCAAGGGCCACGGAGCGGGAGCAGATCATGAAGATTCCTTGGCTGACTGTCCGTTGCGCGATACCAGGAGGGGTTCCGGCGTTAGCGCCTGGGGGCGCAAGACCTTATCCTCCGTCCTTGCCCAAAGACAAGACGGAGCTGTGATGAAGTACCTGCGCATGCTGTTCGACAACTTCACCCTGGCGTTGCTGGCCGTGGTAGCGATCGCCACCGTGTTGCCTTGCTCAGGGCAGGGTGCGGTGTATTTCGGCTGGCTCACCAACCTGGCGATCGGTTTGTTATTCTTCCTGCACGGGGCCAAGCTCTCGCGGGAGGCAATCATCGCTGGAGCGGGGCATTGGCGCCTGCACCTGCTGGTGTTTTCCTGCACGTTCGTGCTGTTTCCGCTGCTGGGCATGGCGTTCAAGCCGCTGTTCCTGCCACTGGTGGGAGACGAGCTCTACTTGGGGGTGCTGTACCTTTGCGCCCTGCCTGCCACCGTCCAGTCGGCCATCGCGTTCACCTCGCTGGCGCGGGGTAACGTACCAGCGGCCATCTGCAGCGCAGCCGCATCCAGCCTGCTGGGCATATTCCTGACCCCGGTACTGGTGATGCTGTTGCTGGGCGCCAGCGGCGACACCGGCTCGGGTCTGGACGCAGTGCTCAAGATCACCCTGCAGTTGCTGGTGCCCTTCGTGGCCGGGCAACTGGCCCGCCGCTGGATTGGGGGCTGGGTAAAACGCAATGCGCGTTGGCTGAAGATCGTCGACCAGGGCTCGATTCTGCTGGTGGTCTACACCGCCTTCAGCGAGGCGGTGGTCACAGGCTTGTGGCACACTGTTTCGCCGCAGCACCTGGCAGGCCTGTTCGCCGTTTGCGGCATCCTGCTGACCGTGGTGTTGCTGGGGACCAGCCTGTTGGGCAAAGTGCTTGGCTTCAACCTCGAAGACCGGATCACCATCCTGTTCGCAGGCTCGAAGAAGAGCCTGGCAACCGGTGTGCCGATGGCGCAGGTGCTGTTCGTCGGTAGCGGCATCGGCGCAATGATCCTGCCATTGATGCTGTTCCACCAGATCCAGCTGATGGTTTGTGCTGTGCTGGCGCAACACTATGCGAGCCGCGAGCAGGATGATATCGAGGTGCCGACGGTGCGATGACCCGATGATGGTTGCAGCTCACGTGGTCTGCAACCATCACGTCGCCTGGGTCAGAAGTTCGCGGGGGTATTGGCGCTGATGATCTCCGCTTCGTCCTGGCCAATATTCTTGAAACTGTGGGGCAGGGTGGTAGGGATGTAGTAGCCATCTCCCGCATTGAGCACGCTGACCTGGCCATCGACCCACAGCTCGACGGTGCCTCGCGTGACGAGCCCGCACTCCTCGCCCTCGGCGTGTACGATGGGCTCGCCCGAGTCGGCACCTGGGGCGTAAAGCTCGCGCAGCATGCGCATTTGCCGGCCCTCGACGCTGGCACCTACCAGCAGCATGCGCAACCCATTGCGACCCAAGTCGGGCTGCTCGCCCGCCCGGAACACGAAACGCTCCTCACGGACGGGTTCATCAAAGCTGAAAAACTCTGCCAGGCTCATCGGAATGCCCTCCAGCAGCTTCTTCAAGGAGCTGACCGAAGGGCTGACGCGATTCTGCTCGATCTGCGAAATGGTCGAGTTGGTGAGCCCGCTGCGGCGTGCCAACTCCCGCTGGGAGAGGTTGTTGCGTTCACGCACTAGTTTGAGTCGCGTCCCCGTGTCCATAGCCGCCTTGTAATAAGAGGTGTCAAGAATAATGAGCGAGGCGCATTAAAACATACTCTCAAGGCTTGCGCGCTGCGGTTTGCCGGTGCCGGCTGCCAGCGATGCCGGGTGGGCCATCGCTTGGCAAGATATGGCGCGCTCACTGCGCCCTTGGCCCTGGCCACATGCTGCGCAGGACCCCATCACGCCGAACCCAGGCGTGCATCAGCGCAGCGCCCACGTGTACCAGTATCGTGGCGAACAACAGGTAGCCTGCCCAGCCGTGCGCCTGGCGCAGCACGGCATACAGCTGCAAATCATGGGGCACGATCGCCGGCAGGCCAAACGGGCGAGGGTACCCGCCGGCCGAGAGCATGGCCCACCCCAGCAAGGGCATGGCTAGCATGAGGCCGTACAGCAGCAGGTGCGAAGCGCCGGCAGCCAGGCGCTGGAAGGCTGGCAGGTCCTGGGGCAGAGGTGGATGGGGAATGCTCAGGCGCACGATGATGCGCGCTACGACCAGCACCAGCAGCGCAAGCCCCGTGGCCTTGTGCAAGCTGACCAGTACGGGGTGACGGACGGACAGGTCCGTGACCATGCTCACGCCGATCAAGAGCATGGCCAGGATCAGGATCGCCATCGACCAGTGCAGCAGGCGGGCGACGGGATGAAAGGCGGTGGGTTTCATGGTCGGGCTCCAGTGCTCAAGGACTCGCGGCTACGACGGTTGAATGATTCCGAATAGGCCGCTGACCGGGCCGCGAGTATAGGGTCGGCGGAGGGTTCGATGCCGTGGGGCAGTATCAAGGGGTCGAAGTTGAGGTCGCGGCAGGCACCCTGTTCCGGTGCGTCGACCTGCTCAAGCACCAGGGTGCCTGCGTTGACGCTGCGCCGGCTCGCTGGCCAGGGTTTGGCAGGGTCGTCGATAGCGTCGTCCGGTTCGGCCAGCACCAGGCGCAGGGTCCAGCGCAAAGGCCCCTGCGCCAGCCGTCGTTGCAGGTCATGTTGCAGGAACAGAGGGTCGTCCACCTTCGCCGGTAAGGCCGTGTACGGCGTGAGCGGTTCAAGCTGCCAGCGCACCGGATGGGCATGGCCGTCGTGATCGATCAACTTGAATGCATTGATGCTGTGGTACTGGGTGTTGGCGAAGCTGTCGCTGGGCTTGTAGCTGGCTGCCCATTGCCTAAACGCGGCGCTCTCGGGGTGGGCTGCAAAGAAGGCCTGTACCTTGGCAGGGTCGGGCTTGCGCGTGGCCGGGTCCGGGGTGTTGGCCAGCACCTGCTCGTAGAACGCCTCGGCCGTACTCACCGCCAGAACGGGCGGGTTGTTCATGCCGGTCCTCCAGACTTGCCCATCGTCGGTGGCGAGCTCGATTGCCAGGCTGCGCACGGGGATGCCGGTGTCAGGCGCAAACGGGTTGGCACCACCAATGGCCAGGCGGCCTGTCACCGGCACGTGCGCCTGGGTGAATGCCCGTGCCGTCGACAAGCTTGCCGCTTGCCCGCTGGCCTGGAAATAGCCGCTCACGCACAGGCCTTTAGCGTGGTTCTTGCGATAACCCGGGTAGTGCCCAGCCTGGGCCTCGAACGTGTCGATGATGCGCTGTGGTGTAAGCGCGGATTGGCCAAGCCAGCCGGCGCTGTAGGCGAAACCCGCACCGGCAGCCAGCATCACCGCGCCGATTGCGGCAAGCCGCGAGGCCTTGGCCCGGCCGTGCAAAGGTTGGTTCATGGTCAGTCCCGTTGTTTTCACGAAAAGTGCCAGTACGACGCTGTACTGGAAAAGTTATTCCCGGGCGGGAATAACTTTTTCTCCAGCGCGTCTGTTCTCTACACTGCCCCATCATTGACCGGATACTTTCCATGCAGGACTTGGACGACCAACAATGGCGAGCGCTACTGGCCCGACTGCGTCGCTTCGCCCTCTGGCTGACCCGCGAGGCAGGAAGTGCGGATGACCTTGTGCAGGCCACGGTCGAGCGTGCCTTGAGCCGGCGTCAGCAGCACCAGGATCCCGATGCCCTGCGCGCCTGGCTGTTCACCATCCTTTATCGATTGTTTCTGGATGGCAAACGGCGAGAACGGTTGCATGCCCGCTGGTTGTCCTGGTTCGCCAGCAGTAGCACGGCCGAAGAAACGGCCGGCGATAACCTCGAGGACATCGTGCTGGCCCAGGCGGATTTGCAGGCATTTGGTCGGCTCAAGACCGAGCAACGCGCGTTGCTGTTGCTGGTGAGCGTTGAGGGCCTGAGTTACAAGGAGGCTGCCCAGACGTTGGGTATTCCCATCGGTACTGTCATGTCACGGCTGTCGCGCGCGCGCGATGCCCTGCGTGCATTGACCGAGGACAGCCCTCGACCACCGGCCTTGCGGAGATTGAAATGACCCGTCTTATTCCTAACGAAGAAGAGCTTCACGCCTACGTCGATGACCGCCTGGACCCGGTGCGCCGTGCCGAAGTCCAGGCCTGGCTGGCCAATCATCCAAAGGCTGCGCAGCGTGTGGAAGGCTGGCGCGCCGATGCGCGCCAGTTGCGCACGAGCCTGGCGGGCCTTGCGCAGCCGCTCGCGGGTCCGCGGGTTGACCGCGATCAGCTGCGCCGACAGGCGCGACACCGCCTGAAGCGTCGCTGGGCAAGTGCTGCAGCGATCGTCCTAGCCCTAGGCATTGGGGGACTTGGCGGGTGGCAGGCGCGCGATGCCAGCTTTGCCGACGCAAAGCCCATGGCTGATGCCGTGCAGGCCCACCGATTGTTCGCCGACAGCCAAGCGCTGGATATTCAGGCGCGTGACCCCGATCAATTGCGCACCTGGCTGCAAGCGCACTTTCACCAGGTGGGCCAACTGCCTGATCTGGCAGGCTACGGGTTCGCCCCGGTGGGCGCCCGGCTGCTCAGTAACGAGCAAGGGCCGGCGGCGCTGGTGGTGTTCCAGGACGGGGCGGGGCGCCGTATCAGCCTGTTCCTGCGCTCACCCGGCGAGCACTTCCGGCGCATGCCGCAAGGGCAGCGAATCGATGGTCAGCTCCAGGCCCGATACTGGTCCCATGGCGCCTACAGTTTCGCCCTGGTCAGTGCTGCCGATGATGGCCGCGGTGTGGGTATCGGCGAGGCCTTGCGCACCACGTTGTGAGCCGTACAAGGCCTCCTGCGCCCTAGGCTGGCTTAGCTGAGCTCTAGCCAGATGGGCGCATGATCCGACGGTTTTTCCATCGCGCGCAGTTCGTAATCCACGCCTGCAGCCTTGATCCTCGGAACCAGGCTTGCCGAGGCCATGATCAGGTCGATGCGCAGGCCACGCTTGGGTTCGTCCTCGAAGCCGCGGCTGCGGTAGTCGAACCAGCTGAAACGGTCGTCGACACCCGGGTGCAGATGCCGGAAGCTGTCCACCAGCCCCCAGCCTTTCAAGCGCTCCATCCACTCCCGCTCCTCTGGCAGGAAGCTGCATTTGCCGGTCCTGAGCCAGCGCTTGGCATTGTCTGGGCCGATTCCGATGTCGCAATCTTCTGGGGATATGTTCATGTCGCCCATGACCAGCACGGGCTGGTCACTGCGAAACTGGCCTTCGAGCAATGCTTGCAGGTCCGCGTAGAAACGCTGCTTGGCCGGGAACTTGGTGGGGTGGTCGCGGCTTTCGCCCTGCGGGAAATAGCCGTTCATGACGGTGACGGGGTTGCCGTGGTGGTCGGCGAAGGTGCCCCAGATGAAGCGCCGCTGGGCGTCTTCTTCGTCCGTTGCAAACCCTTTGTGCAAGCTCAAGGGTGCCTGACGCGATAGTAAGGCGACACCGTAGTGGCCCTTTTGCCCGTGGTAATGCACGTGGTAGCCCAGGGCCTGGACCTCGGCTAGTGGAAACTGATCGTCGCTGACCTTGGTTTCCTGCAGGCCGATGATGTCCGGCTGGTGCTTTTCGACCAAGGCGGCCAACTGGTGTGGGCGCGCCCGCAGGCCATTGATGTTGAAACAGACGATCTTCATGCAGAGACGATCCCGTTAAAAAGGCGCGATGCTAGCCGACATCGGCGTTGATCACCAGCATGGGGGCACTTAGGCGCGGCTGACATGGCGCGAAGGTGAACGATGGGCGGCATTGTGCCTCCAAGGCCTATCAGCCAGCCCAGAAGGTTCCCCTCCATGTCTCAAGCCCCTGCCGCCGAGGCCCGCGTTTGCCTGCTCGACTCCGGTTATCGCCGCGAAACCCGGGCACTGCTGTACACCGTCTACCGGGACGACCCTACTTTCGCTTATCTGCTCGAAGCGCATCGCCCTGGTTATGAGCGCCGCCTGCGTACGCTGCTACGCGAGTGGGTACGCCAGCATTTCTACCTGCAACTGCCCGCCGTTGGCTTGCTGCTGGACGATCGCCTGGTAGGCGTCGCGCTGATCGTGCCGCCATTGCGGCGTCTGGGTGTGGCTGACAGCTGGGCCTGGCGCCTGCGGATGATGGTTGGCGCGGGGGTGCGCGCCACCCGGCGCTTCATGGCGTACCAGGCGGCTGTCTCGACATGCCGGCCTACCGATCAAGTGCACGTGCTGCCGCTACTGGGGGTGTTGCCGGCGCTGCAAGGCCAGGTGTATCCGGCCCAGTTGTTACATGCGGTACAACAATGGTGCATAAAGGATGGGCCGGTAGAAGGGATCGTCGTCGACACGGGCAATGATGAACACGTGGCGTTCTATCACACGCAAGGCTTTGTCGAGGTTGGCGAGGTCGCCATTGGGACTGTGCGCCAACGCGTCCTGATGTATGACAGCGCTCAGGTCAGTGAACCCTTGGCGTGAATGGCGTTTCGGTTGGCTTCTTTTACACCCTTGGTCTGGTAGCATGCGCGGGATGACATATTCAGGAAGAGTTCGCTGGGGCCTGGTGATCTGGGCCGCCAGCTTTGCTGCATGGGGCCAGAGCGAATTGGTGGTGACGGTCAAGCCGGCCAACAAGGCGCTCAAGGCCAATGTCGAGGGCTATATCGGTAGCTTGGGCGACCGCGACGAGCAAGCGCTGCTGCGTTTCAGTCGCGGGGCCGAGGAGCAGGCGCGCAAAGCGGCCCAGGCGCTGGGCTACTACCAGGCCCAGATAAGTACCGACGTCAAGCCGCCCCGCGACGATGATGGTTCACCACGACTGGTGGTGAATATCGTGCCCGGCGAGCCGATACGCCTGCGCAACGTGACCGTGCGCGTCGAGGGGCCGGCCAGTGACATGACCGCGTTCAGGGTGCCTTCCGGCGGCGCGCTTCGCGCTGGCGAGCAACTGAACCATGGTGTGTATGAGGATGCCAAGCGTGTCATTCAGAACCAGGCCTCACGCTATGGCTTCTTCGCAGGTCGCTTCAGCCAGCAGCGCCTGGCCGTCGATCCCCGTGCCGGGGTGGCCGATATCGACCTGGTCTACCAAAGTGGGCCGCGGTACCGACTGGGCGCGGTCACCTTCAGTGGCGATACGCCGCTGGACGACGATTTGCTGCAGCGGATGGTCTCGTTCAAACCCGGTACGCCCTACGATTCGGAGCTGATTGCAGAACTCAACAGCGACTTGCAGTCCAGCGGCTACTTCGAGGGCGTGCGCGTAGACGCCGCGCCCACGGCCGCAGTCGCTCAGAATATTCCGGTCGATGTACGCCTGGAAACCCGCAAGCCTCGCACGCTGGGCTTGGGCCTTGGGTATTCCACCGACGTTGGCCCGCGGGGCAAGGCCAACTGGACTCGCCATTGGGTCAACCCCCAGGGGCACAGCTATGGCTGGGAAGCGGAGCTGTCGGCGCCGCGTCAAAACGTGGGGCTGTGGTACGACATCCCGTTGGACCCGCCATTGACCGACAAACTGCGATTTGCCGGGGGGTACCAGAACGAAGAACTGGCGGGCACCGACACCCTCAGCAAGCTCTTGACGGTAGGCCCTGAATGGCACAGCAAGCTGCCCAGCGGCTGGCAGCGGGTCATATCGCTCAAGTACCAACGCGAAGAGTACCGGCTGGGGGACGATGCGGGCCTTAGCAACCTGCTCATGCCCGGTATCAGCTATTCATTCCTGCGCAGCGACAACCGCATTGACCCCCATAATGGCTATCGCGTGCAGTTCGAAGCGCAAGTGGCAAAGGAAGGCCTGGGCTCCGATACGAACCTGCTGCGCGGCAACGTGCTGCTCAAAGGGCTCACCACAGTAGGTCAGAACCACCGGCTGCTGGGCCGCGTTCAGTTCGGCGGCAGCGCCACCAACGGTTTCCAGAACAGCGTTCCGCCTTCGCTGCGGTTCTTCGCTGGTGGCGACCAGAGCGTGCGCGGCTACGACTACCAGACCCTGTCGCCGAAAAACAGCGACGGGGATCGCATCGGTGGCCGTTACCTGGTGGCGGGCAGCGTCGAATACCAGTATTCCCTGACGGACAAATGGCGCCTGGCGACCTTCGTCGACCAGGGCAACGCGTTCAACAACTTCGAGTTGCCCAACCTGAAGACGGGGGTCGGCTTCGGCGTACGCTGGGTTTCACCGGTAGGGCCGCTACGCCTGGACTTGGCCAAGGCCTTGGACGACGACGGCGGCATCCGCCTGCACTTTTCCATGGGGCCTGAGCTTTGAAACCTGTCATCAAATACATGCTGCTGGGCCTGTTTGGGCTCGTGGCCGTTCTGACGCTGACCATCGCTTTGGTGATCGGCACCGAGGGCGGCAGCCGTTGGGCGCTGGGCAAGGTTCCAGGGCTGACCGTGGAAGGTTTCGCAGGACGCCTGGCGGGCACCTGGCAAGCCACTCGTCTTTCCTACGTCGATGGGCAGACCCAGGTCCAGGCGCAGGCGCCGTTGCTGAACTGGTCCCCGGCATGCCTGCTGCGTGGGGCTTTGTGCATCGATCAGTTGCACGCAGAACGTATCGACATGGCGTTCGCCCCCTCGACTGACGTCAGCGACGACGGCCCGCTGCAACTGCCTACATTGGACTTGCCGCTTGCCATCGAACTGGGCGAGGTGAAGATAGGGCAACTGCGCCTGGATGGCAGCGACCTGCTCGGTGATCTGCAACTGGCTGCGCACTGGACCGGTAAAGGCATGCGCATCGACAGCCTGCACCTGACCCGCGACGATCTGCAGTTGGACCTGCAAGGTGACGTGAAGCCTCAAGGCGATTGGCCTGTGCAGTTACAGGCCCAGGTGCAGCTCCTTGCCATGGGTGACAAGCCATGGCAACTGGCATTGCAAGCCACGGGTGAACTGCAACGCTCGCTTGACCTGACCGGGACGAGCAGTGGGTATCTGGATGCCACCCTTGCGGGCAAGGTCCAGGCATTGGCCGAACACCTGCCGGCCAGCCTGAGCATTCAGGCCAAGGCGTTCAAGCCATCCGAGGCACTGCCCGACACTCTGCAGCTCGATGACCTGGTGCTGTTAGCCGATGGGAACCTTGAGACGGGCTATGCATTGACCGGGTCTGCCAATTTGCCAGCCCAGCAGTCGCCCATCGCCCTGGCTTTGTCCGGGTTGGTCGACAGCAAAGGTGCCGTGGTCAAGGGCCTTGATCTCAACGCAGGCGATAGCCAGCAGGTGAAGCTGCAAGCCAAGGTCGACTGGCAGGATGGCCTGGCAGCGGACGCGCAACTGGCCTGGCAAGACTTTCCTTGGCTGCGCCTGTATCCGCTGGATACACCGCCTGAGGTGACGCTCAAACGCCTGAACGCGCAGGTTCGCTATCGCGACGGTCGCTACGAGGGCAGCTTTGATGGCGATCTGGACGGGCCTGCCGGCGCCTTCAAGGTGGCAAGCCCCTTCGAAGGGGATCTTGAGCAGGTCACTTTGCCAACGCTGGCGCTTACTGCGGGACAAGGCAAGGCGACAGGCCGTGTGGCCGTACGCTTCGCGCAAGCGCTCGCCTGGGACGTGGACCTGCAGTTGTCGGCGCTGAACCCGGCCTACTGGGTGGCGGAGCTACCTGGAACATTGGCCGGGCCGTTGCGTAGCAAAGGCCAGCTGCAGGGCGATGACCTGTCGCTCGACGCTCAGCTCGACCTCAAGGGTCGCCTGCGCGGCCAACCCGCTGTGCTCAACGTTCAGGCGGACGGGGCAGGGCAGCGCTGGACGCTGGCAGCCTTGCGCGTGCAACTGGGTGACAACCGTATAAACGGAAGTGGCAGCCTGCAACAGCGCCTGGCCGGCAAGGTGGATATTGATCTGCCACGCCTGGGGCAGCTGTGGCCCGAGCTGCAGGGCCAGGTCAAGGGGCAACTGGACGTGGCCGGTACCCTACAGGCGCCGCAAGGCACGCTGGCATTGCGCGGTACCGGGTTGGCACAGGCCGAGAATCGCTTGCAGCAACTGAATCTCTCGGCCCGTCTGGACGACCGGCAACGGGCCAATATCGACTTGAAAGTTACGGGTATCCAGGCGGGTGATACCGCCCTCGGTACGCTGCAGGCGGCCGGCAATGGCGACATGCGACGACAGGCATTGACGCTGGCGTTGAACGGCCCGCAACTAAAGCTGGACGTGGGTCTGGACGGGCAACTGGACAACGGTGACTGGCGCGGCCGCCTGGCCACTGGGCGGGTACAGGCTGGCGGGCAAGACTGGCAACTGCAGGCGCCTGCCAAACTGCAGCGCCTGGCCAGCGGTCAGCTGGATTTCGGCGCCCACTGCTGGCGTTCGGGGCAGGCCAGTCTGTGTGGTGATGATCAACGGTTAGCGCCTGAGCCGCGCCTGCGGTACCACCTCAAGCGCTTCCCGCTGGACAGCCTGGCGCAGTGGATGCCCGAGGATTTCGCATGGCAGGGCCTGCTCAATGCCGACATCAACCTGGACCTGCCTGCCAGCGGCCCAAAGGGCACCGTGGTGGTGGACGCCAGTGGCGGCACATTGCGCGTCAATGATGGTAGCCGCTGGGTCGATTTCCCGTACCAGACCCTGCGGCTGGATAGCACCTTGGCGCCGCGGCGTATCGATACCCGTCTTGCATTCCTGGGGGAGCGCCTGGGGCAGCTGAATCTCACGGCGCGTATCGATCCACTGGGCAAGGACAAGCCGTTGTCCGGCGACTTCAACCTGGCCGGTCTCGACCTCTCAGTGGCCCGTCCCTTCGTGCCGATGGTTGAGCACCTGGCTGGGGAGCTCAAGGGGAGCGGGCAGCTGTCTGGCACGCTGCTGGCACCGCAAGTCAACGGCAGTGTGAATTTGAGCGGCGGCCAGATCACCGGTGCCGAACTGCCGATTCAGTTCCAGGACCTCGGCCTTCAGGCCCGGATCGCGGGTGAACAGGTGCAGCTTGCCGGCACCTGGCGCAGCGGCACTGCAGGCCGCGGCCAGGTTGATGGCAACCTGACCTGGGGCCAGGCGCTGGGGATGAACATCCGCGTGCAAGGGCAGCAGTTACCTGTCACGGTCGAACCCTATGCCACGCTGGAGGTAGCGCCGGACCTTACCCTGCAACTGATCGACGACAAGTTGGCAGTCACAGGCAAGGTGCAGGTGCCCAACGGCAAGATCACAGTGCGCGAGCTGCCCCCTTCCACGGTCAAGGTTTCCGACGACACGGTCATCGTCGGTAACCAGACCGAGGAGGGCAAGCCGCCGATGGCCATGGCCATGGCCATGGATATCGATGTCGAGGTAGGCCGAGGCAAACTGTCGTTCAGTGGTTTCGGCCTGACTGCCAACCTGTTGGGGCACGTGCATATCGGTGACAACCTCGATACGCGTGGCGAGTTGAGCCTGGCCGATGGTCGCTACCGCGCCTACGGCCAGCGGCTGACCATCCGCCGCGCCCGGCTGCTGTTTGCCGGGCCGATCGACCAGCCCTACCTGGACATCGAAGCGATCCGTCAAGTCGATGACGTGATCGCCGGCATCCGCTTGAGCGGCAACGCCGAGCAACCGACCAGTACGGTGTTTTCCGAGCCTGCCATGAGCCAGGAACAAGCGTTGTCCTACCTGGTGCTTGGCCGTCCGTTGGGGGCATCGGGTGAAGACAACAACATGCTGGCCGAGGCCGCCTTGGGCCTGGGGCTAGCCGGCAGCGCAGGGATCACGGGTAATGTGGCATCGCGCCTGGGTATCGATGACTTCCAGCTCGATACCGAGGGCTCAGGCAACACCACCAGTGTGGTGGCCAGTGGCAACCTGACCGAGAAACTCAGCCTGCGCTATGGAGTAGGCGTGTTCGAGCCGGCCAACACCATCGCCTTGCGCTACAAGCTCAGCAAGAAGGTGTATGTCGAGGCTGCCAGTGGAGTGGCAAGCTCCCTGGACGTCTTCTACAAACGCGACTTCTAGTTGCCACCGCAGGTTTTCGGACTGGCCTGACTGAGGATCGGGCTGAGCCGGTGGTGCCGGGATCAACGTACCGTCGCCGCCTCGATGAATTCGTTGGTGGGCGAGGGTGGTGGCGCTGGAGCCGGAGCCGGAGCCGGAGCCGGGGCGCGAACTGGGATGATCAAGTTGGTGTATTCCTCGATCAGCCGGTTTAGGGCCTCGGGCGGTTCGCTTGCCTGGAACTGCATCCGGATCTGCACCTCGTCGGGGTCGCGGCTATCTCCTTGGCGCCCCTGGCCACCGATGGTTACCTTGAAACTGGCCGAGCGGCTTGCGTCGGCTGGGGTGAATGCTCGTCGTGCTTCGGTATTCTGGACGCGAACCGACAGGTCGACCTGCATCCGTTCCAGTGCCAACCCTTTAGGCGACACCAGCGCGAAAAGGGGCACGCGCATCAGGTGTTGCTCATCCATGGCCACCTCGACCATCTTCGCGGTCATCGGAGCGCCCAGCTCTTGGTGATTGCAGTCGAAAAAACGATCGAACAGTTCAATGTACTGTTGCGCGATCATGCTGTTGGCGGCGCTCGCAGCTTCCTGCAGGCCGCGAGTGATTTCGCGCAGGTCAATGGATGTCATGGGGACAGGGCTCTTGTCCATGGGTTCGACTCATTGGGCCAAGTGGGTCCCCTGAAGGGCCTTCAGGGGGACAATTCGCGCCGCGCCGTGACTGCGCTGACAGTAGTTATGCCGTGGGGCTATCGAGCTCTTCCGGAGCCTGAGGTGGCGCACTCAAGGCTGGCGATTGCTGCGTGACATCCTTTGCAATAATGGGCTTGGTAGCCGCCTCTGTGAGGAAGTCGATCACCCTCATCATTGCCTCTGGTGGGTCCTGTCGCTTGAGAGTCGTGTTGAAGGCGTAGCGTGCCCGGGTGTCAGTCTTGCGCGTTTGCGATGACTTATGGCTTACGCTGCCCTTGACGTTGAGCTTGAAGGGGCCCCAGCCCAAGGAGGCCGCGCCTTCTGCGTTTATGTCCCTGGCCGATGTGTCTTCGGACATCTGGTTGATGACCAGCTCGAATTCGACGGTGCCGTTTTCGATGGCGATGTTCGGGTGGGTGATCGCCGCCATCAGCGGCACTTGCAGCGTCTTCTTGACCACGCCCTGTGATTGGCCCTGCTCGTCGACGATGGTCTCGTCATAGTCGAACTGGATAGCGACCGCCTTGCCGTCCTGTACGCAGACTTGCATGAGGAAGTCTGCGTAGGATTTGCTGGCGGTGACCTGGGCCTGGACCATGGCCTGCAACGGGCCCGCGATCATGCGGTCCATGGGCAAGGCATTGATGACGGACCCTATGAGGCTGTTGTCTATGGACATGCTGGGTTCTCTTTTAAATTTCAGGTTAAGGGTGGGTATGGGTGGATGAGGCTTCGCTCATCGCAATGGCAACTCCTGACGGCGGATGTTGCCGATCTGGCGCAGGCTCAGGCCGTACTTGTCGGCCAACAAGCTGCGCGAGAATCCGCTGGCGCTTTCTTTCTGAATCTGTTGGTTGCGCAATTGGCGGATAAAATGATCAACCTTGGGAATCTCAAGCGCGACACCTGCAAAGCGCTTGATCAGGGCGTCGAGTGCCTCAGCCGGTAACACGTCAGCAAGCTTGGTTCGATCGCGGTGTTTTGGAATGTACTTAGGCCTACCGCCAAATGCGCAGGTCAGCTGGTACGCGTTTTCTATGCCTATGCACTCAATCAGTGCCTGTAGCGATTGCGGCAATTGGCTGACGTCGATGTGGCTCAAGTCTGGCGTTTCCATATGACGCTCCTTCGAAAATGGTAGGGGTCACCAGCGGCATAACGTCGAGGTGTGGCTAAATTTTCTGTGATAGGCGGCGGGACCCGCTAGGCGCTATTAGGGGTGAGGGTTGTAGTTTCGGTTACTAGCTTATGCAGGCAGCGCAGTCTCACCGTGTAGGAAAAACACATGCAAGCGCTCGAGACGTGAGTGTTCCCGGGGAATGAGCGCAACATATGGCACTTTGGGTATTAACACCTCAGTCGCACGGATAGGCACGTAGTAGACTGGCACTGCCCAGGTGTGCCTCTTGAAGACTTCGCAGCCCGGATGGCACGGACCTCCAGTCCACCTGCACACAGAGTGCGTGCAGAGGCTGCCCGTTACGGGATCCGATAATCCGGTCATCGAAGGTCCGGCGGTAAATCGCCTGGGTCTCGTACACCGGCCGTACTTGGTCGGCGCGCGCCAGGGTCTGCTGCGCAAGCGCTGGCAATACAGCGGATGGCACCTCGAATCGCAACGAGGTGTTGCCAGGACTCAGGTAGCCAGCCTTTCGAACCCGTTGCCACAACTGTTGCCACTGGCTGCTCCCTGCTTTCTGGCTCAGCGTGTGACCAAGCTCGAGCAGTCTTGCGCAAGGCACCTCAGTTGTATTGAAAGCATGCAATGGCGTGATGGCCAGGCACAGCATGAGTGTTAACAGGTATTTGTTCATGGGGCTCCCCACATGTGTGTTGAAGCCGGATGTTTTCAGCTTGGGATGCTGCCAGGCAGCAGGAAATGCAGCGCCGGGGCGGGCGAACGTTGTATCATCTGCGCGGCTTGAGCTAAGCCATTTGTTTCGGATGTAGCAAGGAACCGTCGATGACACACGTGCAGCGCCTCAAATATTCCCTCCTGATCATTCTGGTGGTCCTTGGGCTAATGATCGGTCTCTCCCATTTGCAAAAAGCGGGTACGATCAGCGAGCAGACCTTCCAGATGCTGGCTATCGCCATTGCCGTGGTCGTGGTGGTGATCAACGGCATACTGCGACGTAAAGTCAGGCGATGACGCTTACCGTCCCAGTTGCCAGCCCGACTGCTCAGGCCGAGGTGGTTCGCTCCAGTAGCGCACGTGCCTGCGGATCAAGGCTGTAGCATTTGTCAGCACCTAGCTGAATCACGCCTTCGGCACATAACCGTTTGAGCACCTCTCGTACGCTGACAAATGACAACGGTATGTCCAACTGCTCCAGTTGCGCATGCACGCCTCGCACGCCAATGCTTCTTCCATTTCGCTCTGCCGCGTGCAGGGCGTCTATCACTTTCAGCCGTATCAGGCTGGTACGCAGCCCGAAGCTGCGCAGCAACTCCCGTATCTGCTCGTTGCCGGTTCGTTCGTCGACCTGCGCGTCCTGCCCAGTCGGGGTGTTGGCCTGCGCCGTGTTGGCTTGCGCTGGAGTTGGCGGGTTGTACATGTGAATGCTCCTTTTCTTGGACGAACCCGAACGATGGGTGCCTCTTTGAATAAGACGAATGAGCGCCTGTAATCTGCAATGCAAAGCGAAAAAACCTTCATCAGTTGTTGTTGGCTCAGATCAAGCGGCATCTTTTCCCGTCACGCCTGGTCCCTGTACACGAGCGTCAGGCCTGAGCGTAAAGGCCGCCTAAACTCTTCTTGCGTTCGTTCGTTTCACCGGCATGAACCGTATTCGAGGAGTGTCCGTGTCCCCATTTATCCGCTCAAGCCGTTGTGCCGGTCTGGCCGCAGCGCTCATGGTTGCGGCCTTGACCGCACAGGCTCAACCCGTAGCGCAAGATGCCAGCGCCCAGATCCGTCGCACCACCTATGGCGTGCCGCATATCGTGGCCAAGGATGAAAGAGGGCTCGGTTATGGCATTGGCTATGCCTATGCCCAGGACAATCTTTGTTTGCTGGCTGACCAGGTCCTGACGGTCAGCGGTGAGCGCTCGCGCTATTTTGGTGGTCAAGGCCAGACCGTGGACCAGCGCGAGAACCTGGCCAGTGATGTGTTCTTCACCTGGCTTAACGGGCCGGGACAGGTGCAGGCTTTTCTGGACGCACAGCCCGCTGCCATCCAGGCTCTCTTGGCGGGTTATGCCAGTGGGTTCAATCGAGCACTGGCCGAGCGTCGTCAGCAGGGCCTGCCACCGGAATGTGGAAAGGGTGAGTGGGTGCGCGCCATCACCAGCCAGGACCTGGTCAAGCTAACACGGCGGTTACTTGCAGAAGGTGGGGTCGGGCAGTTCGTCGAAGCCCTGGCCGGCGCGCAGCCGCCCGAGAACGATGCCCGGCAACCCGCAGTCGCTTATGGGAAAGCGCTGGAACAGCAGCAACGGTTTGCCACCCAGCGTGGCAGCAACGCCATTGCAGTGGGTGCCCAGCGTTCGGGCAATGGCCGTGGTTTGCTGTTGGCCAACCCGCATTTCCCATGGGTGGGAGGCATGCGGTTCTACCAGATGCAATTGACCATCCCCGGTGAACTCGATGTGATGGGTGCAGCATTACCTGGTTTGCCGATGATCAACATCGGCTTCAATCGCCACCTCGCGTGGACCCATACCGTCGACACGTCCAAGCATTTCACGTTGTTTCGCCTGCAACTCGACCCCAAGGACCCAACCCGGTATGTGCTCGACGGCAAGTCACTGCCGCTGACCCGCCAAAGCGTCAGCATCATGGTCAAGGCCGCCGATGGCCGACTGCAAAAAATCGAGCGTGTCCTGTATAGCTCGTCATTTGGTCCGGTCGTTCAGTGGCCTGGGCGGTTGGACTGGGACAGGCATACGGCCTACAGCCTGCGTGATGCCAACAGCGATAACGCCCGCGTGCTGCAACAGTGGTACCAGATCAATCGTGCCGACAGCGTGGCGGCGCTGACGCGTTCCGTTGAGCAGCTGCATGGTATTCCATGGGTCAACACCGTCGCCGTGGATGAACGTGGCAAGACGACCTACCTGAACCAGTCAGTGGTGCCTTACGTCGACCAGGCATTGCTCGATGACTGCGGTGGCGAACAGGCAGGCCCGCTGGTAGTGCTCGATGGTTCCCGCAGCCTGTGCAACTGGAAAGTCGACAGCCGCGCTGCGCAACCCGGTACGGTTCCGGCGGAGCTGATGCCCCGTCTGGAGCGCGATGATTTCGTGCAGAACTCCAACGATCCAGCCTGGATGACCAACCCTGCGCAGCCGATGACAGGCTACTCGCCCTTGGTCAGCCGCAGCGATCAGCCTCTGGGCATGCGTGGGCGCTTCGCGTTGGAACGTCTGCAAGGCAGGGCGCTGCTTGGTGTGGAAGATCTGCAGCGCTTGGTGACCGATGACGAAGTCTACCTTGCGCATTTGCTGCTGCCGGATCTGCTGAGCTGGTGCAAGCGTGCCCCCACTGATGTCCAGCCCGTGTGCCGCAGCCTGGCCAGCTGGAACGGCAAGGCCAACCAGCAGAGCAACATGGGGCTGGTGCACTTTGAAAACATCTACAACGCAATCGAGCAACAACCGCAGGTATGGCGAGTGGCGTTCGATCGCAACGACCCTGTGCATACCCCGCGTGGTCTGGCGGTTGAGCAGGCATCGGTGAGCAAGGTGGTTCATCAGGCGGCCCTTGCCTCACTCCGGCAAGTGGCCGAGGAGGGCATCGACCCGAAGGCGCACTGGGGGCAGGTACAACAGGCCCAAGATGGCACGCCAGTGCCGGGCGGGCCCCAGGCACTTGGCGTGTACAACGCCATGTACAGTGTGCCGATGGGGCAGGGCAAGCGCTTGGTTGTCAGCGGCACCAGCTACCTACAGCTGGTCAGCTTCACCGATGAAGGCCCCAAGGCACGCGGTCTGCTGGCGTTCTCCCAATCGAGCGAGGCGGCCTCGCCCCATGCCAGTGATCAGACCAAGGCGTTCGCTGCTGGTCAGTTGCATGATATGCCGTTCACAGAGAAGCAGATAAAGGCCGATCCGGCGTACCGGGAGGTGATTATCCGTGAGCGAGATGAGCGGCTAGGCGTTCAGTGAGTATCGGAATGGGAGACAAGCCTTGCTCGTCTCCCGCATAAGCATCAGCCCGACGCCTGATGTTGCGCTCAGGCTGGCTAGCCACTATCGAGCAAATAGCGCTCAAGCGCTCAGGGAAATTCGAACGGCGCCAGCTGAAACCCTTGCGCGTCCACTTGCAAGGCCCAGGCACGTTTGTCCCAGTCGCCCAGCACAATGCGCCGGGCCGGCTCCCCGTCCACCATCAGCTTGTGAATCGCCGGGCGATGGGTATGGCCGTGCACCAGTGTGCGCACGTCGTGCGCCGCCATGACCTTGGGCACTTCTTCGGGCGTGACGTCAACGATCTCCGTGGATTTCATTCGCGTCTGGGCGCGGCTTTCGCTGCGCAGCTTGCGTGCCAATTTCAGGCGAACTGACAAGGGGAGGTGCCTAAGCAACCAGAGGCTCACGGGATTGCGCAGCAATCGCCGCATTTTCATGTAGCCCAGGTCTCGGGTGCACAAGGTGTCGCCGTGCATCAGCAGCACCCGTTCTGCTTCCAGCTCAACCACACAAGGATCGCTCAGCAGGGTGCAACCTGCAGCCTCGCAAAAGGCCTGGCCGATCAGGAAGTCCCGGTTGCCGTGCATCAGGTAGAGCGCAGTGCCGCTGTCGCTGAGCCGTCGCATGGCTTGGCAGATCGACTGCTGAAAGGCGGTCATGGCATCGTCGCCGATCCACGCTTCGAAAAAGTCGCCCAAGATGTACAGCGCCTTGGCCTGGCAAGCCCGACCTTCGAGCAAATCAAGAAACGCCCGGGTGATGTCCGGGCGTTCTTCTTGCAGGTGCAGATCGGAGATCAGCAGTATCACTCAATGATCTCGGCTTTCTCGATGATTACGTCGTCCTTTGGTACATCCTGGTGGCCAGCGCTCGAGCCGGTGGCAACTTTTTCGATGGCGTCGACGACTTCACGGCCTTCGATCACTTCACCGAACACGGCGTAGCCCCAGCCCTGGGTGTTTTTGCCGCTGTGGTTGAGGAAATCGTTGTCAGACGCGTTGATGAAGAATTGTGCCGAGGCAGAGTGCGGGTCCATGGTGCGGGCCATGGCGATGCTGTACTTCTTGTTCTTCAGGCCGTTGTCGGCTTCGTTCTGGATGCTGTCGCGGGTTTTCTTCTGGGACATGCCAGCTTCAAAGCCGCCGCCCTGAATCATGAAGCCTTTAATGACGCGGTGAAAAACGGTGCCGTCGTAGTGGCCGTCCTTGACGTACTGAACGAAGTTTTCGGTCGTCTGCGGCGCTTTCTCGGCGTCCAGCTGCAGGACGATGTCGCCGTGGTTGGTGCTCAGTTTGACTTTGGACATGCTGAAACTCGCTTTTTCAAGGCAATCGAAAATAGGATGCGTTGGGCGCTGATTACTACCAGACGCGGCGTCAGGCGTTGAGGACACATGGCGCGCTTGCGCCATTTTGCCAAGGCTGCGGCAAAAAGGCGTGAGAAATCACGCGAGTTTGGCGGAGCCCGACTGTCGGCAGCTTGACTGCTTCGGCTATGATAGGCCCTTTGATTCATTCGGCCTACCCAGGCCGGCTACGTGCATTCAAGGATCCTATGAGCAAGCCCACTGCCGACAACGCGCCCAACGCCGCTGCCAAAGGCGCCCCCGCTGTCCCTGCGAACTTCCTGCGGCCGATCATCCAGGCCGACCTGGACTCGGGCAAGCACGCCAGCATCGTCACCCGCTTCCCGCCCGAGCCCAATGGCTACCTGCACATCGGCCATGCCAAGTCGATCTGCGTCAATTTCGGCCTGGCCAAGGAGTTTGGAGGTGTCTGTCACCTGCGCTTTGACGACACCAACCCTGCCAAGGAAGACCAGGAGTACATCGATGCCATCCAGCGCGATGTAAAGTGGCTGGGCTTCGACTGGGCCGGCGACGTTCGCTACGCCTCGAGCTACTTCGACCAACTGCACGCCTGGGCCGTCGAGCTGATCAAGCAGGGCAAGGCCTACGTGTGCGACCTCACGCCGGAACAGGCCAAGGAATACCGCGGCAACCTCAAGGAACCAGGCAAGAATAGCCCGTACCGCGAGCGCAGCGTGGAGGAGAACCTCGACCTGTTCGCCCGCATGAAGGCCGGTGAGTTCAAGGACGGTGAGCGCGTGCTGCGCGCCAAGATCGACATGGCTTCGCCCAACATGAACCTGCGTGACCCGATCCTCTACCGGATTCGCCATGCCCACCACCACCAGACGGGCGATACCTGGTGCATCTACCCGAACTACGACTTCACTCACGGCCAGTCGGATGCCATCGAAGGCATCACCCATTCCATCTGCACGCTGGAGTTCGAAGGACACCGGCCGCTGTACGAGTGGTTCCTGGACCACCTGCCGGTGCCTGCGCATCCGCGCCAGTACGAGTTCAGCCGTCTTAACCTCAACTACACCATCACCTCCAAGCGCAAGCTCAAGCAACTGGTGGACGAGCAACACGTCGAGGGCTGGGACGACCCGCGCATGTCCACCTTGTCGGGCTTCCGCCGCCGTGGCTACACCCCGGCGTCGATCCGCAACTTCTGCGAAATGATCGGTACCAACCGCTCGGACGGTGTGGTCGACATGTCCATGCTGGAGTTCTGCATCCGCGACGATCTGGACCGTACTGCACCCCGCGCGATGTGCGTGCTGCGCCCATTGAAGGTGGTGATCACCAACTATCCCGAAGGCCAGATCGAGCAGCTCGAACTGCCGCGCCATCCCAAGGAAGACATGGGCGTGCGCGTGCTGCCATTCGCACGTGAGCTGTACATCGACCGCGACGACTTCATGGAAGAGCCGCCCAAGGGTTACAAACGTCTTGAGCCTAACGGCGAAGTGCGCCTGCGCGGTAGCTACGTCATCCGCGCCGATGAGGCGATCAAGGACGCCGAGGGCACTATCGTCGAGCTGCGCTGCTCCTACGATCCGGACACCCTGGGCAAGAACCCCGAAGGCCGCAAGGTCAAGGGGGTGATCCACTGGGTGCCGGCCGAGGGTAGTGTGGAATGCGAAGTCCGGTTGTACGACCGTCTGTTCCGTTCGGCGAACCCTGAAAAGACCGAGGAGGGTGGCACTTTCCTCGACAACATCAACCCTGATTCGCTGCAAGTGCTCAGCGGCTGCCGTGCCGAGCCCTCCCTGGCCCAGGCGCAGCCGGAAGATCGCTTCCAGTTCGAACGCGAAGGCTACTTCTGTGCTGACCTCAAGGACAGCCAGCCGGGCCGCCCGGTATTCAACCGCACCGTCACCCTGCGTGACTCCTGGGGCAGCTGAGGAACCACCGTGCTCACGATCTACAACACCCTGACCAAGACCAAGGAGCCGTTCAAACCGTTGGACGGCAACAACGTGCGCATGTACGTCTGCGGCATGACCGTCTATGACTACTGCCACCTGGGCCATGGTCGCAGCATGGTGGCTTTCGACCTGGCCACCCGCTGGTTGCGCAAGAGCGGCTACAACCTGACGTACGTGCGCAACATCACCGACATCGATGACAAGATCATCAACCGGGCCAACGAGAACGGCGAAACCTTCGACGCACTCACCGCCCGCATGATCGATGCGATGCACGAGGACGAACGCCGCCTTAACATCCTGCCTCCGGACCAGGAACCGCGCGCCACCGATCACATTGCCGGCATGCATGCCATGATCCAGACCTTGATCGACAAAGGTTATGCGTATGCGCCTGGCAACGGTGATGTCTACTACCGCGTCGGCAAATTCGTGGGTTACGGCAAGCTCTCACGCAAGAAGATCGAAGACTTGCGTATTGGTGCGCGAATCGAGGTCGGCGAGGCCAAGCAGGATCCGCTGGACTTCGTCCTGTGGAAAGGCGTCAAGCCGGGCGAGCCCAGCTGGGAGTCGCCCTGGGGGCCTGGCCGCCCTGGTTGGCACATCGAATGCTCGGTGATGTCCACGTGCTGCCTGGGTGAGAGTTTCGACATTCATGGCGGCGGCAGCGACCTTGAGTTCCCGCATCATGAGAACGAAATTGCCCAGAGCGAAGCTGCCACTGGCAAACCGTACGCCAACGCCTGGATGCACTGCGGCATGATCCGCATCAACGGCGAGAAGATGTCCAAGTCGCTGAACAACTTCTTCACCATTCGCGACGTGCTGGAAAAGTATCACCCTGAAGTGGTGCGCTATCTGCTGGTGGCCAGCCACTACCGCAGCGCGATCAACTACTCAGAAGATAGCCTTCGCGACGCCAAGGGTGCACTGGAGCGGTTCTACCACGCTTTGCGTGGCTTGCCTCGTGTACCGGCCAGCGGCGGGGAGGCCTTCGTCGAGCGTTTCACTGCTGCGATGAACGACGACTTCGGTACGCCAGAAGCCTGCGCCGTGTTGTTCGATCTGGTCCGCGAAATCAACCGCCTGCGCGAGAGCGACGTGTCGGCAGCGGCTGGCTTGGCGGGGCGTTTGCGTGAGCTGGGTGACGTGCTGGGTGTGTTGCAGCTGGAGGCCGATGACTTCCTGCGTGCAGGGGCTGAAGGAAAGGTGGACGCTGCTCAGGTCGAGGGTTTGATCCAGGCACGCTTGCAGGCGCGGGCGGATAAGAACTGGGGTGAGTCCGATCGCATTCGTGACCAGTTGACGGCCATGGGTGTGGTGCTTGAAGACAGCAAGGGCGGGACGACCTGGCGGTTGGCGGACTGATCTGGGGGGAGGGTGAGCGGATTGGGTTGCTTGCAACCCATGTCCAGCCCGCCTGTAACTCGGCGATGGCCAAGCGTTTACCGTCGTCCTTGCCCTTACCGCAACATGCTTTCTGCGTTTGCTTCTAAGCGCGCGGTAGTTCAGGCGCCGCAGATCGCGACTTCAGGAGGCCGAGCGCAGGGCTTGCGCAGGGA
>NZ_VEJQ01000259.1:0-247 GCF_007680745.1 Pseudomonas sp. DE0010 | reverse complement strand
CCGCGCTGACCAGGGCGTCGAAACGACCCACCTGGGCGAAGAGGGCACGGATGGACTCGGGTTGGGTGATGTCGACCTGCAGGTCGCCGGATCGGCGGCCGACGCGGATCAGGTCATGGCGGCTGCCCAGGCGTTCGGCGATGGCGCTGCCCAGGGTGCCGCTGGCGCCGACGAGGATGATTTTCATGGGGTGGCTCCGTGAAGGGAAAGGAGTCCTCAGCCTAGAATGGCCCATTGCCCGGATAAA
>NZ_VEJQ01000258.1:0-247 GCF_007680745.1 Pseudomonas sp. DE0010 | reverse complement strand
CATTCGCCCTCCTCCATATCCATCTGCTGGCCATCGTCAGGCAGATGGAGGCTGCGCGCTGCCCTCACCTCAACTCGGCCTTTAACGTCTTCCCGCTGCCGGCTGTGGGCCACCCGACCACGTTACGCAGCATCGCCGGCGGTCAAGATCCCGCTCATGAAGCTCAGCATCGATCCACAGCTGTGGCGAATGCTGTAGGACAAGCAGCGGATGATTCAGGGCCGGGTGCAACTGGCCCATTCAGTAA
>NZ_VEJQ01000257.1:0-248 GCF_007680745.1 Pseudomonas sp. DE0010 | reverse complement strand
AGGTCCTGGATGGACAACTCCGGCTGGTACTGCTCAGTGATTTGGGCCAGGCCGTGGTGACCGCCGACTTCGCCCGCGACATTCTCGAGCAGACGCTGCGTACCGATTACCAAGCGCTGACCGCCCAGTAAGGAGAACAAGAGAGTCCCATGTCCAATCTGCACGCCGACGAAGCCTTCCTCGGTCACTATCAGTTCACTCACGACCCGTTCGCCGCCCGCGTTCCCGGTTTCAAATTCTTTCCGGCG
>NZ_VEJQ01000256.1:0-248 GCF_007680745.1 Pseudomonas sp. DE0010 | reverse complement strand
ATAGCTGACGAAGACCGCGAGCAGCAGGCCGACCACCATGCCCAGGGCCGGCAGCAGCATGGCGCGACTGGGATCCACGCCGCTGACGTCCACCCCGGCGCGGGCCACGCTGGCCAGGAGGATGTCGTGCAGATAGAGACTGCCGAAGCCCACCGGCAGGAACATGTAGGGGGCGATCAGGCCAAAGGTCATGACGCAGGACAGCCGCCGGCGATCCAGCTCCAGGCGCGTCAGCACATAGAGCAGCG
>NZ_VEJQ01000255.1:0-248 GCF_007680745.1 Pseudomonas sp. DE0010 | reverse complement strand
TTCGCTGTTCGCCTCGGCGCAGAAGGCCGGACTGTCCCATGACATGACCATGGCGCTGGCCACCATCTTCGGCTACGACATCGACTTCGCGCTGGACATCCAGGAAGGCGACGAATTCGAAGTGGTCTACGAGGACAAGGTGGTCAACGGCAAGCACGTCGGCTACGGCAACATCCTGGCCGCCCGCTTCGTCAACAAGGGCAAGGCCTACACGGCCGTGCGCTACACCGCCAAGAACGGCACCACCA
>NZ_VEJQ01000254.1:0-249 GCF_007680745.1 Pseudomonas sp. DE0010 | reverse complement strand
GCGCGTCAGCGTCGTCTTGTGGGCGTCCCCGACCAAGGCCGTGCTGCCCACCGCCATGACCGCCGCCAGTTGCAGCAGCAGATCGCTTTCGTCGGCCGCCAGGCACAGCACCCGGTTACGCGGCAGCAGGCTGTAGCTGTTGCGCTCGCCGGTCGGACCCGGTAGCAGGCGGGTCAGGCCGCTCAGGGATTCCTCGGCGAATCTCAGGCAGGCCTGCTCCAGCTCGCCCAGGCCCTGTTGCTTGGCCCA
>NZ_VEJQ01000253.1:0-249 GCF_007680745.1 Pseudomonas sp. DE0010 | reverse complement strand
CACTATGTCGGCGATCTCCTGGACAAGCCGCGGCACCTGGCTCTGCCGGCATTGCAGCGGCTGCTGGTCAAGGCCCTGGGCGACAAGCAGGACGTCGCCTTCTCCGGGGGCGTGACGGTCATGAAGATCATCGGCGGCTGATCTATCCGCTGCGCCTGAAGCTGGCGCGAAAGCTGCTAAGGCCCCTGTATCGACGGCAACTTGGCGCCGGACAGGGGTCTGCTTTCAATGGTCACACTGCGTTTTCTG
>NZ_VEJQ01000252.1:0-249 GCF_007680745.1 Pseudomonas sp. DE0010 | reverse complement strand
GCCCCGGACGAGCCGTCAATGCCCAGCGTCATTCCCGAAGATTCCGTCGGCCTGGTCACCCCCGAGCTGCTGCACTTCAACGAGCCCCTGGCCCTGGCCTGTGGCCGCACCCTGCCGGCCTACGACCTGATGGTCGAGACCTATGGCGAACTCAACGCCAGCCGCAGCAACGCCGTGCTGATCTGCCACGCGCTCTCCGGCCATCACCACGCGGCCGGCTACCACAGCCTGGACGACCGCAAGCCGGGC
>NZ_VEJQ01000251.1:0-249 GCF_007680745.1 Pseudomonas sp. DE0010 | reverse complement strand
GATGATCGCTATCCCGAGGGACGATTTCTAGGCGCGGGGTGGGCTGGCGACAATGAGTCCACACCCACCCGACACAGGTACTCGCCATGAAAGCCCTCACCGCCCTCTTCGCCGCCACCCTGCTCACCACCGCCATCGCCCAATCCGCCCAGGCCGAGGAAAGCGCCCTGCGCCCCCTGGGTTCGCTGATCGAAAAGCACCAGCAGCAGGATCGTACTCTGGCTGAAAACGGCGCCGATCGCAGTCTGC
>NZ_VEJQ01000250.1:0-251 GCF_007680745.1 Pseudomonas sp. DE0010 | reverse complement strand
CATTCCTTGCCGTCGGTGATGCTGCCGGTGTGCACGTTGTCGCCGCTGAGGTAGCGATTCATCAGGGTCAGACCCGGCACGCCGAAGGCGGCGAAGTTGTGGTCGTAGCGCACCTGCCAGGAGCGTTCCCGCGCGTTGTCGTAGCTGGAGTTGTAGCTGTCGTTGGCCAGGGTGCCGCCGCTGGTGCCGTTGACCCTCATCCAGGCGCTGTCGCCACTGACGCGCTGCAGGCCGACATAGAAGGTGCCGCC